>JANQLN010000079.1 GCA_028280575.1 Clostridia bacterium | reverse complement strand
GTCATCTAAAAGTATTGTTTTGCAACGGTCTGATTTTCGCAATACTTCGTTGTTGTCAATCGGAATACGTCAGTATTCCTCAATCCTCCGCCTCGTCTTGCAAAAATCATCCTCGTCGCAAATCCAATATTTTAAATGACGCAAGGTACTAGTAACTCCTTCAAAATATTCTATAATTGGCAAATTTACTTGCAAGGTAATATGAGGTGGATACAAGTATAAGGGATATAACTGATTTAAAAAGACCTATAGCTGTTGCCAGATCATACTCGAAATCCTGTATTCCTACACGGTATGTCAATGTGTCAATAATATCACCTGTAGAGTAAACCAGAGGATTATACATATTGAAAACTTGCTCAAACCCAGCATTCAATATCCTTCCGAGGCTTAAAGTACCAATAAGCACCATAATGTGAGTTATTCCAGGTATGGTTATGTGCCTTACCTTCTGAAAACGTTTGGCGCCGTCTATATTGGCAGCTTCATACAAATTTGGATCAATATTAGTTAATGCAGCCAAATATATAATAGTTCCAAATCCAAATTCTTTCCACACATCAGTAATAACAAGAACAAATGGGAAAATCTCGGCATTCCCTAAAAAATAAATTGGCTCCATGCCCAGCAACTTTATTACATGATTTACAATACCTTCCGATGGAGATAAAATATCAATAAATATTCCGCTTATAATAACCCATGATACAAAATGCGGCAGGTATATCAATGTCTGTATATTCCTTTTTAAACGCACATTCTTTAACTCATTAATCAGTATGGATACAGAAATGGGTACTATAAAATTAACTATAAGCTTCATTGAAGATATGAATAAGGTATTCTTAAGTACATTAAAAAAATTAGGGTAATTAAATAAATATCTGAAGTTACTAAATCCAGCCCATTCCTGGTTAAATATACTCCTTGAAAAATCATATCTCTGAAAGGCTATAACCAAACCGCCAAGAGGCCCGTAATGATATATCAAAATTAATACAAAAGCTGGTAAAACCATTAAATATAGTGACCATTTTATTTTCCCTTTCGCTAATGTCACAACAATTTCCTCCATTTGCTATTTGATTCCAATATTTTTAAGCTAAGAGGGATGTAAATAAAACCATCCCTCCAAATATCATTGCAGTATACTACTTTTTGGACTTCCACCACTCATTGACTTCAAATTCGATAAGCTCTCCGCCAAGTGCCCGCCATTTCTCTACAAACTCGTCAAAATAATCAAGAGGTTTGCTGCCTGTAATAATTTCAACAATCATTGTTTCTTCAAGCGCTTCGAGAGTGGACTTTTTCCTTGTCATTTCCCTGGTTTCAAAACCTACCAGCTTGCTGGTAAAATACATATCCTTGTCAAAATAGTAGTTTTGTATTCCAAATGTAGAATCGGGTCCGTAAAAGAATTTATATCTTGCCCAGTCACCTGCTCCAGGTTTCTCCCCTGCATTTAATGTATCAAAATATTTTTTAACTTTTTCATACTGCATATTGTCATGAGTATTCTTTAGGTAAGATGTATCATTTTTATCAATTGCATTGGTTACATTGGGATTACTGTTATAATTCGTCATTATGGGACCATACACCGGCTTAAGCGGTGCCCACATATGAAAACTGTATTTTCCTTCCTTATCGCTATGGAATTTTTCCGGTTCTGCTTTTTCCGGATCATTTATTTTCATAGATTCATAGTTCATAATTTTCATCATAACCTCAGGATTTTTATATCCCTTTCTTACTACATGCATTTGTCCCTTAGGTGTATCAGTCTGAGCCATCAGCTTGTTATTGTTTGTGGACATAGGCAAAAGAGGATATATATACCAGTCAACATCATCACTTTTGTACAAATTCTTCAATGGCCAGTTCGGAAGCCAGAAATTTCCTATGATAACACCAATTTGACTGCTTGTAAGCTGTTCAGCAACCTTCCCTCCATCCTTAACTGCAAATTCAGGATCTATGAGACCTTCCTCATAAAGGTCTGCATATAAGGCTATTGCTTCTTTCATTTCCGGTTGGATTGTTCCATAAACAAGCTTGCCGGATGAATCTTCAATCCATGCCCTTGGATATGCACCAAATGCATTAGCAATACCCTGCATGTCACAGAAGCCATCACCAAGGACTTTTTTCATAAATGCCAATCCATGTCTTTTTTCAGGGTCCTGATGCTTAAAAGCCCTTGCAATCTCAATTACATCATCCATTGTTTCAGGCTTGGCAAGTCCGCTTTGATCAAACCAGTCTTGCCTTATATAAATCATTCTTGTGGTCTGGTAATTGATTCCCCTTTGCGGAAGTCCCATCAATTTCCCCTTGATAGTAGCCCAGCTAAGTGTCAACCCACCATCTTCCGTCAAGTATTCCTTTACTTGCGGAGAAGCATAATTTTCATATGATTCAGACAAGTCAGCTATTTTATCAGCTTTAACCAACCTGTCAAACTGGGAATAGTCAACCAAAGTCATAAGGTCAGGCAGCTGGTCGCTTGCTATGGCGAGATTCAGCTTTGTCTCATATTTATCATCTCCGACAGCTTCCCATTCTGTTTTTACTATTATACCCAGGTCTTTTTCCAAGGAGCGTGTCCATACATTATCCTCATAGGATGAACCTTCCGGGAAATCTGCAGCCACATTTGCAAGACGTGCAATTGTAACAACTATTGGAGGCTCATATTTGCCAAACGGGTCAGCAGGCTTATCTTTTACAATTTCATCCTTATTATCTGAATCTGCTTTGGTAGTGGATTTTGGGTCGGCATCATTGTTTGAAGGCTGTTCCTTGGAATTACATCCTGCCAAGAATATTGAAAAAGCCAATATTACGGCAAGAAATATTGTAAAAATTCTCCTCATAAAAAATCACTCCTTTTGATATAACTGATATAAAAATAAACAATACCTGATTTGCGCAAAAACAGATAAGCCTTAATACGTTTTAGTATAATACACCGGCTGCATCAACACAATATTCGTAATTTACTATTTATATCTCCAATCAATATATTAAATTAGTATTTAGAAAACAAACTTGGTATAGAGTAACACTTTTATTATTAAAGTTGTATTTTTTCTATTGGTGTAACAAAGCGGAAAATTTCTGTGAGGAACAGAGATATAAATGAATGATTAGAAATATTGATGTTCAATATGATTTGAATTATAATTAATTTGATATTCTGTTTATTTAGTCGGTGTTGTATAAAAACCATATTTTAGTAAAAATATCATTTATATGTCGTTGCATATGCTATTTTGAATTCTTCAAAGGCTAATCTTTTTATTTGTCATTATAGAAAATATAATCATGAAACTAATAAAGGAGGGAGGTGGGAAATAGAATATGTATCTTTGGCAAATCCTGTCAAACTGCATATGAAACCCGAAAAAAATACAGGCAAGGGGGTGATGTAATATATAAACAGTAACGCCTGAATGACAGAATGAAAAAAGTAAAATTTTTCAAATTTTTTGGGAGGTGTAATTATGAGTACAAAGTTTTTTAAAATCAGCTTGAAAAAGATACTTTTTATATCTGTATTAATGCTACTTGTTTTATTAACAATTCTTGTTCTACAATTAGATTTATTTACAGCTTATGCAAGTACATCATATAAGCTTACATTGACACCTGGCATGGTAACAAATGAAAACAGCAGCACCGGAGACCCCGCGATGCTGGCAGACGAGCAGGCACTGGCCGGAGACCCGCCAACAGGGGAGTGTACGACTAACTGGTATCCTGTTTATTCATATGATTATCCGGCAAATTGTTACATTGACCTGGGGCAAAATTATGTTATCACAAAAATCTGCTTGTATGACCTTAGCGGTAAAGATAATTTTACTGTGTCATCAGGCTCCCCCGGAAGCTGGACACAGCTGTTTGTTGAAAACTGCGATAAATACAAGGTGTGGAAGGAACATACCGTCAATAACGTAAATACACGCTATATAAGGTTTACAAAGCAATGGTATGGTTCCAATGTCAGTGAAATTGTAGTATATGGCTATCCTGCCGGAGGAGCAACACCTACAGCTACACCTACAGTCACACCTATACCTACGCCTACACCAACACCTACACCAACACCAGGTACAACTCCATATAAGTTGAATCTGACAACTGATATGGTCATTAATGAAGTGTTGTCCGGAGATGCAGGTTTGCTTGTTGATGAGCAGGCTATAACAGGTGATTTACCTGTCAACCCAGTTTCTACCAATTGGGCGGTCGGCCCTACAAATGCCACCTGGTACCTGCCTGCCAATGCTATTATTGACCTTGGGCGAATGTATACAATAAGCCAAATATACCTGTATGATTCCAGCGGCGCCGCAGATGTAACATTTTCCTATGGTGAACCCTTCAACTGGACTACACTGTTTGTATGTCCGATGAACCAATACAACAAGTGGAGATTTTATCCGGAAACCGGGAGTTTCAATATACAAACCCGCTATATCCAGATATCCAAATCAACCAATGTGGGATTAAATGAAATTGTCATATACGGTTATCCTTCAGGTCCGGCTCCGGCTCCAACCCCGACGGTAATCCCAACAGATTTTAATATAACTGTAGATCAAGCTGTGGGTGTTAACTTTTTTATTGATGATCCGGTAGACAAGATTGCCGTAGGTGGTTTTAACCGTGAATATCACAACTGGAGATGGGATGAGGCGGTCCAGAATGAAGCTAAATGGGAGCCAAGTTATGCAGGGACACCATGGAACTTTGACACTTTCTATACTTCATTAAAGAATAACAATATCGGTGTGTTTCCATGTATAAAAGAAAGTGTTGATTGGATTACTGTAAACAGAAAACACAAACCGGTTTCTGCAGGTGAAGATGCGACAAATCCCGCTTCATACTCTGAACATGCATCACACATGTTCCAGTATGCTGCAAGGTATGGCAGTACAACAGTGGCAGACAGCCTTTTATTGCTGGCATCGGGCCAACCAAGAAATTCCGGTATGGACCTTATTGAATACTATGAAGACTGGAATGAACAGAATAAGACATGGGAAGGCCGCGAAGGCTATTTCAATCCATATGAGTATGCTGCCATGGCAAGCGCAAGCTATGACGGCCACTGTTCGGCAATGGGCACAAACTATGGCTTCATAAATGCTGACCCGAATGCCAAGTTTGTAATGGGAGGAATAGATGGTGTACTTGTAGATTATATTGATTTAATGAGATTGTGGTTTGAATGGAACAGGCCGGATGGCAAATTTGCACCGGATGTTGTCAATGTCCATACCTACTGCAGAGACGGTTCGAAAGGATTAAGCCCTGAAGACGGTGGTCTGGCTGACAAACTGGAAGCGCTTGTACAATACTGTGATAAATATCTCCCGGATAAAGAAATATGGCTCTCCGAATTTGGCTGGGATACGAATCCGTCATCACCTCAAAGGGCACCCTCGCTGGATGTGCAGGGCTGGTGGCTGGTACGGGCATATGTTATAGCTTTTGGTGCAGGTGTTGACCGTGCCCAGATGTATATGTTAAGAGATGTAAATCCCCATAGCGGAACTAAATATAGCTCTTCTGGCCTTGTAGGACCCAAGGGGGATTGGACTCCAAAACCATCATGGTATCATGTGTATACATTGAAGAACAGGCTGACAGGAATGAAGTTTACAGGCAAACAACCCTCGGGCAATCCAAATGTATGGATATACAAATTCAAGAGTATAACATCAAACAATGGTGCATACGTAATATGGTGTCCCACATCCAATGGAACTGCTGTAAACAACTATCAGCTGAGCTTGTCTCCAAATGCAGCAACGGCTACTTTGATAACATTGCAAAACGGAGATACGGACGGAGTCCCAAGCAGCCTTACAATTTCCGGCAGTAAAGTAGAGGTTAATGTAAGTGAAGGTCCAAAATTTGTATTGGTTGATTATATTGACTGATTTGTAATTAGGGATTGATTTTATTTATAATCTGTTAAAAGAGAGGCATTTTCATTGAAATAATGCCTCTCCTTATTTTTTTTCATTTATTTATTATCCCTTTAATATTTCCATTGCTTCATCCCTGTAAGAATCCATAAGATAAGGTATACCCGTAACCTTTTCGCATTCCTCTGTGAGAGACATAAGCTCTTTTCTCGTAATTGACGGAATGTTAAAGCAGCGTGCTCCTGCCATAAGCTGTTGAAGTCCAACCTTTAGTTTATCAGAATAACTGTATATACCTATTGCTCCGAGGGGTATCTTATCTATTTCAGAAGCTCCTACAATATCCTTAACCTGCTCGTAGCACACAAATATTTCTTTTATATCGGTTCCAAATTCACTGACGGTTTTGGGAAGCTTCTCTTCTTTAAGCCATTGGGTAATGTTTTTACCCACCATACCCGGTATCATTAGGGCACGTCCCATACAGACAGCCTTAACATATGGTGCACCCAATGCAATAGCTTTAAACAATCCGTCTTCCGAGCTGAATCCTCCTGCAAACGCAAGGTCAGGAACCCTTTCACCCTGTCCGTCAAGGATCTTCGCAAATTCATACGCCGCAGCGTGCAGATAAATACTGGGCATTCCCCATTCCTCCATCATTCTCCAGGGACTCATGCCCGTTCCTCCCGGTGCACCGTCAATCGTAAGAAGATCAATTTTTGCCTTTGAGGACCATTTAAGGGCCATTGCAAGCTCCCGCAAACCATAAGCACCGGTTTTTAACGTAATTCTTTTAAAGCCCAGCTTTCTAAGACGGTCAACTTCATCCATAAATCCTTCTTCATCAATAAAACCAAGCCGGCTGTGTCTTTCAAATTCCTTAACGGCTCCGTCCTTAAAAGCTTCCTGGTTAACAGGATTTGACGGGTCAGGAGTTACTATATAACCTCTTTTCTGGAGCTCAAGGGCCCTTTCAAGAGAATCAACCTTTATTTCGCCGCCAATGCATTTCGCTCCCTGGCCCCATTTAAGCTCAATTGTTTCAATACCGTGCTTATCGTTGATGTACTCGGCAACACCAAGCCTGGTATCTTCCACATTCATTTGAATCAGCATTTCACCCTTGCCGCTGTAATATCTTTTATAGGCTTCTATTCTTCTATCCATTTCCGGACTGCTGGTTATTTTATTGTTAAAATCCAGCTCCAGGCCGGGATCAATACCGCACACATTCTCACCGCATACGATAGTTACACCTGAAATAGCCGCCCCTACTGCAAAATGTTCCCAATTCTTCCTGGCAATTTCAGTAGAGCCCAGCGCACCTGTAAATATGGGCATATCCATTTCTACTTTCTGGTCCCATCCATATTCTGTTTCAGTATTCACCACCGGAAAACGTGCATTATCAGGATTTGCCTCAACTCCTTCCGGCAGCCCTCTGGCTCCCAGAGCATATCCGTGGATATTAAGATGTGAATAATCCACCGGATAATCCTTGTCTCCGCCTGCAGTTACATCTCCAAAGGGCCCCGGATATATAACCTCCCTGCCCCTGAATGTAGCCTTAAATACTTCACAATTTCCTTTGCACCCGTCAATACACCTTGAGCATAATCCGCTCATGGGCACAACACTCTTTGAGCGGTTAAAGGTTCTTGTGGCATCATTGCCGTTTGGTCTTTGCAAATTCATTAATTTTACCCCCTTGTAAGTAAGTGCACATCATTGTGCCATATTTCAGGAATGAATAATTAATAAATTACAACTATTGCTGCAGCGAAAAATACCTCTGCATACTGATTTTTCAATATTATTATCCATACCGCCAAATCTGGTATGATCCGCTAAAGATTAATAATACAAGGCAAAATGCTCTTTTAAATCGCAATTTATTATTTATTCATTCTATAGTAGTCTGTAACCCTTAAATTTACAGACTACTAATAAATATAATATCATAGAAAATCAATGTTGTGCAAGTTTGAAAAGCAAAAATTTCAAATTAAACTCTTTTTCCTATTTATATTTGACTTTTTTGAATATATTCATTTGACCACATGCAAAAATAGGATTTCCATCCTGTTTTTATCTTATTTGAATTCCAGGCTTACAGTACTTTCAAATCTTAAAACCAGCAGCAAAAAAACATATATTTCAGCCTTTAACTTGAGGTGTTTTTAGAAATATACTCATCAATTGCTTTTGCCGCTTTTTTCCCGGCACCCATGGCCAGAATAACCGTTGCTGCACCCGTTACAGCGTCACCTCCTGCAAACACTCCTGGTTTACTGGTTTTTCCCGTTTCTTCATCGGCGACAATTCCACCCCATCCGTGAGTCTCAAGATCCTCCGTAGTAGATTTGATAAGTGGATTTGGACTTTGTCCTATGGCAATAACAACAGTTTCAAGATCAATTACATGCCCGGAACCTTCTACGGGTACCGGTCTTCTTCTTCCTGAGCTGTCAGGTTCCCCGAGCTCCATACTTATACATTCCATTCCCTTAACCCATCCGTCTTCAGTTCCAATAATGCTTACAGGGTTGTTAAGAAGCTTGAAGATTATTCCCTCTTCCTTTGCATGGTGAACCTCCTCCAATCTTGCCGGAAGCTCATTTTCCGATCTCCTGTACACTATATACACATTTTCTGCTCCAAGTCTTTTTGCACTCCTTGCAGCATCCATTGCAACATTTCCGCCACCTACTACCGCAACATTTTTGCCAACTTTCACAGGTGTATCACAATCAGGAAACTTATATGCCTTCATAAGATTTATTCTAGTAAGGAATTCATTTGCCGAGTATACGCCGTTAAGATTTTCACCGGGTATCCCCATAAACTTTGGCAGTCCCGCTCCGGAACCTACAAAAATAGCTTCAAAACCTTCTTCCATAAGCTCATCAAGTGTAAAAACCTTACCTATTACCATATTGGTTTTTATCTGTACCCCCAGGCCTGTAAGATTTTCGATTTCTTTTTGAACAAGCTCCTTGGGAAGCCTGAATTCCGGGATTCCATACATTAATACGCCACCTGCCGCATGAAAAGCTTCAAATATTGTAACTTCATATCCCATTTTGGCAAGGTCTCCCGCACAGGTAAGCCCTGCAGGACCTGAACCTATAACAGCTACCTTTCTTCCATTACCGCTAATTTCATCTATTTTAGGCTCTCTATTTTTCATATACCAGTCTGCAACAAATCTTTCCAGTCTCCCTACGGCTACAGGCTCTCCCTTTTTACCCCTTACACAATACATTTCGCACTGGGTCTCCTGTGGACAAACCCTCCCGCAAATTGCAGGCAAGCTGTTTGTTTCCCTGACCTTGTCATATGCTTTTTCAAAATTGCCCCCGGCCACCAGCTGCAGGAATTCCGGAATTCTCACATTGACAGGGCATCCCTTCATACAGGGCTTACCTTTGCAATCCAGGCACCTTTTCGCCTCTTCCACCGCCATATCTTCAGTATAACCTAAGGCTACCTCCAAAAAATTCTTATTTCTTTCATCCGGGTCCTGCTCAGGCATCTTTACTTTTTCAAGGGACATGTTAGCCATTTTCAACTCCTCCTATCCTGCATGTATGTGCGTCATGACTATGCTTTTCTTCTTTTTTATACATTTGCTGCCTTCTCATTGCCTCATCAAAGTCTACTAAATGCCCGTCAAAATCAGGTCCGTCAACACAGGCAAATTTAGTCTCTCCCCCTACCGTTACACGGCAGCCGCCGCACATGCCCGTACCGTCAATCATTACAGGATTCATGCTGACAATGGTTTTTATGCCGTAATCCCTGGTAAGCCCACTTACAACTTTCATCATAATGAGTGGGCCTATGGCTATTACAAGGTCATATTTGTTGCCTTCGCCTATCAGCTTTTTTAATATATCGGTTACAAATCCCTTTGTCCCGTTTGAACCGTCGTCTGTTGTTGTAAACACCCTGCTGCTTACATTTTTGAGCTCATCTTCAAGTATAACAAGCTCCTTGTTCCTGAATCCGATTATTGAATCAACTTCTGTTCCAAGGCTATAAAGCTTTTTCGCCTGGGGAAATGCTATTGCTGTTCCAAGTCCTCCGCCAATAACAGCAGCTTTCTTCACCCCATCCAGATGTGAAGCCTTGCCAAGAGGACCTACAAAGTCAAGTAATTCATCCCCTTCATTCATCTCACCAAGCATTCTGGTAGTTTTTCCAACTTCCTGAAAGATAATGGTTACAGTTCCCCTATTCCGGTCATAGTCTGCCACGGTTAACGGGATCCTCTCCCCGTCATGGTTAACCCTGAGTATGATGAACTGGCCCGGTTCAGCCTTCCTCGCAACAAACGGAGCTTTTATTTCCAACAATTTAACACATGGATTGAGTGTTTTTTTATTAACAATCTTGTACATTTTTACCTCCCAAAAGTATGCAAATTATACTTATAATGTATGTCTGCAAAGATATAATAATCTATATCACCCATATATTTTAAGGGTTTAATACTTAATAGTCAACCATTTATACTGAGCAATTTGCTTATGTTATGATTTTCTTAATGGAACATACTAAATTTAGTAGTATGAATAATAAGCATATACAACATTTAGTATGCTCCTTACTTGAAATTGATTAAGGCGCAAATTGCTTTATACTATAAATATATTTACATATATTTTAATTGTGTTATAATGGTTAAATAAATGTACTTAATTGTATTTGGAGGTATATATGAAAATTATTGAATTGTTTAAATCAAAAAAGCCTGTTATAGCATTTGAAATTTTTCCGCCAAAACCGGAAACACCCCTGGAAAAAATATATGCGTCACTTGCGAAATTTAAAAGGATGAAGCCTGACTATGTAAGTGTGACCTATGGAGCCCTGGGAGGTACCAAGGTAAGAACCATTGAAATCACTTCCAAAATAAAAAAGGACTATCAAATTGAAAGCATGGCTCATCTGACATGTATAGGGCATAAAAGGGAAAGTATTGACGAAATATTAAAGGATATGCACGCAAATAATCTTCAAAACGTATTGGCCTTAAGAGGGGACCCGCCTTCCGGCCAATCAGTCATTAATACTCCTCCCGGCGGGTTTGAGTATGCAAACCAGCTTGTAGAGTATATAAAATCGAAAAATGGATTTTGCATAGGTGCCGCAGCATATGTTGAAGGGCACTCAGAATGTTACAGGATTAAGGATGACCTGGTAAACCTAAAAAATAAGGTCGATGCAGGTGTGGATTTCCTGGTAACACAACTATTTTTTGACAATAGAAAATTTTTTGATTTTATAGACAGGATACGCCGGCTGGGTATTAAATGCCCCGTTGCTCCAGGAATTATGCCCGTATTCAAGGCCGACCAGATAAAAGCCATTACTGCAAAAAGCGGATGCTCCATACCCGCATCACTTGTATTAATGATGGATAAATACGGCAGCAATCCTGACGATTTAAGAAAAGCAGGTATTGAATACGCCGCAAAACAAATCAGGGAGCTTATGGAAAATGGCGCCGATGGAATCCATCTATATACAATGAACAGGCCTATATCCACTGAAAATATTCTCAAACAGGCAGGAATTTTCGGCAATAATACAGTTTGATATTATTAACTGCTTGAAGCTCTTCAATTATTCAAGCTGCTTTATTGCGTATCCTTTTTCCATTATCCCCTCAATGATTCTGTCCATAGCTTCGGCATTGTCTTTTGAAACAGCGTGCAGCAGAATAACGGCCCCGTTGTGCAGGTTGTCCATTACCTTATTATATGCATAATCAGCGCCCTTTTGATTGTTTACATCCCAGTCATGATATGCAAAGCTCCAAAAGACGGTTTTATATTCCAGCATTTGCGCAGCAGCCAGGGTACGTTCACTGTATTCACCCTTTGGCGGCCTTAAGAATCTAAATCCTTTTCCGAACTCCCCATGGAACGTTTTTTCAAATTCCAGCAGCTCTTCCTCAAGCTGTTCATCGTCAATATCGGGAAGGCTGGGATGCTTGACGGTATGGCTTCCGATTTCGTGTCCCTCGGAAATCATCCTTTCAACCAATTCCTTATTATTTTGTACATAGGAACCTGTTACAAAAAATAGCGCCTTTACGCCATATTTTTTAAGTGAGTCAAGTATTGAAGGAGTATACCCGTTTTCGTAGCCTTCATCAAAGGTAAGGTATACTGCTTTCTCTTCGGTATTGCCAAGATAGATGCCGTCATATTCGGATATGAGCAAGGCAATTTCGTCCGGTATTTCAGTAGGCTTATTCTCGGAATTCAGTCTAATCCACCAGGATTTTTTAGTATTGTCCGTATTTTTTAACCTTTCGAAATCTAAAGACTTATCTTCCGGATTTACACCCATATTTTCAATGGGTTCATCGTGCGGAGCAATATCCTCTGCGGTTTCATCCGGTATTTTTTCGGTACTTTCCGTATTATTGCTTTTCAGGCTCTCACCACTAATGCCGGAAGGGTAATTGTCATCCTTTTCCAGAGTAATATTTTCACTTGTGAATTGGTTTTCCTTTTTTACATCTTTATCTGTTTTCTTTGCACAGCCTGTTAAAATAATACAAAAAGATAACACGGCAACAATTAGCATTTTAAATCTCATATGGGTTTTCATCCTTTGTAATCACAATCACTTTTTCATTTTACCATATCCACCTGGTGTGTCAACAATATTTTGAGTAAAGCAATTTGCGTTGTTATGAGTATTCCCCATTTTAAACAATGATAAGATTCATGCATATTATAAAACAGTTATCAGTACATTTATTGAGAAAAAATAATTATTCTTATGCTACAGCATATCTTTAAATGTTACTGCTCTTTTACCGGTTAATGCTTTTAAATAATCCTTTTCACTGACGGTTTTGACAATATCCAAGTCCTCATTCATTATGTAAATCAGGTGATATTGGTCATAATCAAGATTTTTTACCATATCGGCCATGGACTCATTTTCAATAACGGCAACCGTCCTAATAGGGTAGATGCCTTTTCTCAATATTCTTTCTTTTCTGCTGAGCAAGCGCTTGATATTCAAAAAGGATGCCTCCATTCTTCTTTTTTTCCTTCCCGCATATACATATAATATGATTATTACAAGCCAGATATAATTTATGCCATATATCAGCAGCATAATATAAATACTAAAAATTACAATTGTACAAATATGGCTTATCCTATCAATTATAACTGCGGCCTTTATATGCCCAAATCTCAAAGCCAGGGCATATCGCAGTACATTCCCGCCGTCCAACGGCAGCATGGGCATCAGGTTGAATACTCCAAGCATAAGGTTTATATGCCTTATTATCTGTGTTATATCCTCATTAAGATTCAATACTGGCAATATAAACCATAAAACAATGCTTGAAAGAGGACCGGCCAAATAAATAGCTATGCCTTCACTGGCTGAATAAATATCCTCAACCGAAGCATTAATGCCAATTGGTAATACCCTTACCATTACTATCTTCCTGCCATAGCCCAGAGCACAAAACATATGTGCCAGTTCATGCACCGCAATTGAAGCAAATGCTATGGAAAATTCTCTTAACATGCCAAAAAGGAAAAAAAATCCCCAGGGAATTACAAACAGGAGGCTTATCTTTATTTTTGTCTCCTTTAATCTGAATGATACATATGTTTTTTCCACTTGGACCCCTTAAATAATCAATATTAAATTCTATATCAATTGCTGCTTATTGCTCCTATTTCCCTTAAAAAAACTTCGGGGTCAATATGCTGTCCTTTTTTCAATATCTCGAAATGGATATGCGGTCCGCTGCTGCCTCCAGGATTTTGGATATTTCCAATCACAGCAGTCTTGTCAATATTTTGTCCCTTTTTAACATAGACCTCTTCTAAATGAGCATAAACACCGACCACCTCATCACCGTGGTCGATTTTAACATAAATCCCCCGTTTTCTGTCGCTGCCCCTATCAATTACTTTTCCCTCCATTATGGAATAAACATCCGCCGATTCAGCGGCCTCTATATCTATGCCGTTATGGAATTCCTCCATGTTTTTCAATTGATTAATCCTTGTTCCAAAGGGTGAAATAATAACACCCCTGACAGGCAGGTCCGCAACTATTTTTTCGCCGTCTGCATCCGTAAGGAATACGGAATTTGCCACCCCCGTATTGCCGGATTTTTTATCGGCTTCATTAATAGCTTCCTTACCACTATTATCAACATTACTAAAGGCAGGATAAGCTTCATTTTCATTTAAGTCCTCAATGTCCGTATCGTTATTGCCAACGTAATCATCAGCTCTTTCCGCATCTTTTCCGGCAAGGCCGGAAACCGTATTTTTCAGGCTTGCATATACGTCGTCGACCCTTACATCTTTGGAAACAACCCATTTAACCTGTTTGACAATAAATTTTCCGGCAGGTGAATCCGACTTGCCAATTAACCAGACAAACATGAAAACAATTATGGATATTACAAGCTGCATGACAAGGGTCAGCCTGATTTTATTTTTTCTTTTCCCATTATTTTTCCTTACTTTAGGCGGTTTGTATCTTGCGTGTTTTTGCCGGGAGTAATATTCATCCATTTTACTCATTCCTTTTAGTACTACAGCAAAAAATTATATTATTAATGCTAAAGGCCAACAGCTGAGCTGTCCCGTCTGCCGGAGCGGCGATGCAATGGGGGACACGCAAGGCTAAACCATCTCCGGTTGGCTTTCAACCCAGCCTATAAGGTTTTTTCCGCTGCAATATTAGTGCCGTTCTTTTTATAATAATTATATTAGGCAAATTATGAAAATATGCCGGAATGAGAAAAGCAAGTCCAAAAAATATAATTTAATTGTCCTTATTAAAAAGTGGATTGACGAGCTCCCTCCACTCAAGGTCTCCCCTTTCAACACCTTTAATCAGCATTTCCGCGGATGCTATATTTGAGGCAAAGGGTATATTGTGTATATCACAAAGCCTTTGAATAGAATTGACATCAGGTTCGTACTGTCTGGCTGAAAGGGGGTCCCTGAAAAAAATCACAAAATCAAGCTCATTGTAGGCAACCATACCCCCTATCTGCTGCTCTCCTCCCATTGGACCAGGATTGAACTTATGGATATTCAAGCCTGTGGCATCCATGACAAGGGTGCCTGTTGTTCCTGTAGCAAAAAGCTTGTGCTGCTCAAGTATGGCTTTATAGGCTATGCAAAAATCAACCATTAATTCTTTTTTTTTGTCATGCGCAATCAATGCAATGTTCATTATGTATCATACCGCCTTATGTCATGCCCTGCATATATATAGGCTTTCCGCCGGACTACCGTATTCAACGCCTTTAATTCTTGCACCATGTTTTTTAAATACACAAGGCTTCAAAAAAGTCATATTGCATAGAATTATTAAGTTAAACCTGGCTTAATGGTTTATTTCCCACATTTTTTAACATTCTTAATTGGAATATTAGCCACCAGGGCGGGAACCACTCCATCCCCATGTTCGCTCCTGGTTCGGGTGAGCTGGATGTCCAAAGCCTCTTCATCAACATCCATATAGTTGTTTATTACCTTGATGATCTCACTTTTTACCATATCCAGAAATTGTGGGGATACATTTGACCTGTCATGTATCAGCACAAGCTTCAACCTCTCCTTTGCCATTTGGTTCGAACTTCTTGTTTTCCCAAAGAACCTTGCCAAATCCGCAAGCATTTTACATTATCCCTCATTTCAAGTAGTTTTTAAGCCGAAAAGCTTTTTTATCATTGGTAGAAATCCACTGTCGGATTCAAAATCTAAAATAGGCACCTCTTCGCCAAGAAGTCTTCTTGCAATATTGCCGTATGCCTTTCCGGCAAGAGATTTGCTATCTGTAACAGCCGGCTCGCCCCTGTTGGTGGAAACCACAATCTTTTCATCATCAGGCACCACTCCCACAAGGTCGATGGCAAGTATGTCTATTATATCTTCAATAGACATCATGTCTCCCCTTCTTACCATGTCGGGCCTGACACGGTTTATAAGCAATGTAGGGCTTCTGAGTTCATTTGCTTCCAGCAGGCCTATTATCCTATCGGCATCTCTTACGGCCGATACCTCGGGCGTTGTTACCACAATTGCTTTTTCAGCACCGGCAATGGCATTTTTAAATCCCTGTTCAATACCTGCCGGACAGTCTATTATAACAAAATCAAACTCTTCCTTTAAATCACTGCACAAATTAATCATCTGCTTGGGGCTTACGGCAGTTTTATCCCTGGTTTGTGCCGCCGGAAGCAAAAACAGGCCTTCAAACCTTTTATCCTTTATAAGTGCCTGCTTTAAACGGCAAAATCCTTCAACAACGTCAACAAGGTCATAGACAATTCTATTTTCAAGCCCCATTACCACATCAAGGTTCCTAAGACCTATGTCGGTATCTACAAGTACAACTTTTTTACCGCCAAGGGCAAGCGCCGTGCCGATGTTGGCAGTAGTAGTGGTTTTTCCTACTCCTCCCTTACCTGAAGTTATGACAATAACCTCTCCCATTAATAAATACCTCCTGTAAATATCAAAACATTTAACTGTTAATTTTTAAAATAGTTAACCATAAACAAAATACCTCTTTCTCTAGAATATATGTCTTTTGCCCATTTGTCAATTGTTTGAATAAGATTATGGGTAATATGTACTACAAAAGCCCTTCACCTTTGGAATAGAGCAATACTATTCCGTAAAACCCAGGAGATCAATGTAAATATTGCCATCCCTGACATATGCAATTTCAGCTTTTCCCGGGCCTGCGGCCGTATTGCCGTCCGGCGGCCTGCTGATAAGGTCTGCAATTCTAAGCTGGGTAGGGTGCAAATTAAAGGCCGTTATAACGGCGCTTCTATTTCCATCACGGCCCGCGTGTACAACGCCTCTTAAAGAGCCCATTATAACAATGTTTCCAGACGCCTTTACCTCGGCTCCAGGATTTACGTCTCCAATAATTACTACATTCCCTTCAAAATCCACAAGCTGCCCTGAACGCAATGTGCCGCGGTAAAATTTTGTAATACCTTCTTCAATTCCGTCAAAAAACATCAGCTTCTTCATATTAAGCTTTTTTGGATTTACAGCTTCTTTTTTTTCACCTACGGATCTGTCTTTATCAAAGCTGTTTATAATGGCTCCGGACTTTTCACCCATGAGATTTTTTATCCTGTTTTCCTCATGCTCCAAAAGCTCTCTGCCCCTGTATTTAATATCCAGCCTGGCCCCCTTAAAAAATTTTCCTGCCGATTGGAGCTTGTCCTCAATTTGCCTTAAAATCACTTCAAATTTTTCTTCCCTGTCAAAAACAATTACAAGCCCGTCAACAGTTGCTTTGAAAGTCACAATATTTCCAGCCATAATCCCCTCCGCATCAATTACCGGTATACCGGTTTTTAAATCTATATGTACTTATATGAAACGTCTTTAATTTTTACAATGTTACTTTACATATGATCTGATTCGGCTGTCCTTATTCACCGCTATCCTTTTCAATGCCAAAATATGCCGTCAGCAAATCCTTGGCTATCGGTGCCGTATAAGAGCCCCATACTCCTTTTTCAACAACAACAACGACTGCAATTTCCGGCTTTTCCGCCGGTGCATAACAAACAAAAAGCGCGTCCGACGACTCCCCGTATTTTTCCCTGCCAGTCTCTGCCGTACCTGTTTTACCTGCAACCTTTACCGGGAAATCTCTGAATACTTTTTCAGCCGTACCGTCAACCGACTGGGTAACCAGCTTCATTCCCTTTTTAACCGCATCCAGGGTTGTGTCCTTTACAGGTATTTTTTTATACTCAGGCCTGGTAATTTCAAGGGGGACCCCGTCATATCTTAACACCCTGTCCACTACATAGGGTTTATACAGCCTGCCTCCGTTGGCTATTGCCGAAATATAAACTGCAAGCTGCAAAGGCGTGAATTCGTTATAAAGCTGTCCTATTGCCGACATAGCGGTATTGGCCGGCCACCAGTCCTCCTTGAAGGTTTCGTATTTGTATTCCCTGTTGGCCCTGATTCCCTTTTTTTCATATAATTCAAAACCGGTTTTTTCTCCAAGCCCAAACAGCTTTGCCCATTTATCTATTTTGTTAATTGTAGTATCCACACCGATAATATGAAAGAAAATATTGCAGGAAGTGGCCAACGCCGTCTCAAGAACCAGGTCTCCGTGCCCACTTCTAGATTCCAGGCAGTAAAATACATGCCCGTCATACTCAACTTTTCCATTATCTCTAATTACGGTTGAAGGAGTTATAACACCTTCCTCTAAAGCCGCAATTGCTACCAGAGGCTTATAGGTTGAACCGGGAGCATAGGTAATCTGGGTAGCCCTGTTCATGGTGGGCTTGTTATCATGGTCGCTAATCCATATTTTTACCTGCTTTTGCTTTTTTGCATCCAGGTCAAGAAAAAATGAAGGATCGTATCCGGGATAGCTTGCCATGGCAATTATTTCACCGGTATCAATCTTCATTGCGATAGCTGTTCCTGAAAAAGCATCTCCAAAATTTCTCTTGCCGTCTTTTTTTTCAACTATTTGCTTGATAGTTTTCTCAAGGGAATCATAAGCTACTTTTTGAAGCTCCATATCAATGGTAAGCACCAGATCATTTCCAGGGATTGCCGGTTCCTCCTTCAATACGTCCGTAAGCCTTCCATTTTTGTCAACCTCTATTTTACTCTTGCCTTCCCTGCCTCTTAAAACATGCTGATAAAAAAACTCTACCCCTGCTTTTCCCACTATGGCATCTGCAGCATAATTATAATCGGACCAGTTTTTAAGCTGGTCAGGACTAATGCTCCCCATGTACCCTATAATGTGTGGAGCAAGATAAGCCTGATTATATTCCCTGACGGGAACAACCTCCGTTGTCACACCAGGCATTTCATGATGCCTTTCTTCAATTTCCGCAACAGATTTAAGGCTTGTATCCGTAGAAATCCTCAAAGGATTGAACCTGCTGAAAAACCAAGAGTTTTTATGTATCTCATATCTTATCCTCATTATTTTATAAGCTTCTTCATCAGAGTAACTGCTGTCTATCTCAAAACACTCTTCCCTGAGATAATTGAAAAATTCATAGGGCTTTTTTGCCATTTCCTCAGCTTCTATTTCATCCTCATAGAAAAACTTTTTCATCCAGGCTGCTATATCCTTATTGCTATCAAATTCCATAGGAGCAAAGCTTAAGTATTTGCAAAGGCTATTGGAATATTTGTCTCCATTTTTTTCTAATATATCAACAAGCTTTGATATTGCCTCATTCTTTTCCCGTACGGTTGCCGCACTTTTTACCAAATGCACTTCAAACCCCTGGGCAATAACGGCTGCAGGTACATTATTCCTGTCATAAATTTTACCCCTTGGCGCCGGGATAGTTTTTTCTCTGCGGATTTTGTTCTGTGAATCCTCAAAGTGCTCTAAACCGTTAACAATCTGGAGGTTGTAAAGATTATAAAGGATCAGCATCCCAAAACCTGCAAAAAGAACAACCAATATTAAATATCTGTCCAAAATAGCCTTTTTCATTAAAACCACCTGTAGGAGCATTTATCGCCATATGCTTACTTATCTTCCAATGCATCAAGCTTTTTATTCAATTTTAACACATAACCGTACATAAATACAGATGTAAAAGCATTATAGAGCGCTTCGGGCAATATCCTGTGTACCATGGGATAGAAAAACCTTATATTGCCTGCACTTTCTCCAAATGAAGCAAGGAAGTAAACCATCCATTCATATGCTATTGACAGGACCAGCGTGAAGAAGACAATTACAATAAAATTATCCCTGTACAGTCTTTTATGTACCGAACCAAGCGAAATACCGGCATATAAGCCCAAAAGGGAATAAAATCCTATAATCCTTCCCGAAAGCATATCCTGTGCCAATCCGGTAAAAAATCCGGTTACTGCCCCTTCCACATTTCCCCTGGATATTGAAACACAAATTATAAATACAAGTAAAAGATTTGGCTTGACATTTAGAATCTTGACATATTCTAGCATGGTTGTCTGCAGAATAAGAATTATAAAAATTGTAAAAGCGTAAGCGGCAATTTTTAATTTCATTTCTCTTCACTACCTGCCTCAATAGACTTTTTCCTTAAAATAAATACTTCTTCTAAGTTTTCCAAATCCACAGAAGGTTCTATTACAGCAAATCTATACAGGTCACTATCCTGGTTTTTAACCTCTATGACTTTGCCTATCGAAATTCCTTTTGGATATATACCTCCATATCCGGAGGTTTCTATAAGGTCTCCTTCGGCTATGTCCATTTCAATGGGAATCATATCGGCTATACAAAATCCCCTGTCCTTATATTCCAGATCACCTCTTATCCTTAAAGACCAGCCCTTTTCAGACCAACCCCATACCACACTGTCTTCATCCAGTATTGAAAGTACCTTTGACTGGGAGAAATGTACACTGCATATTCTGCCTACCAGACCCCTTGAACTTGTTATGACAGGGCTGTCCGCTTTAATACCGTCCCTGCTGCCTACGTCAAGGGTGAAAATATTAAACCAGTTTCCCGGGTCCATGGCAGTTATGTTTGCACCTACCAAATCATAAGCATCAAAACGCCCTTTAAGTCTAAGAGCTTTTTTTAATTCCATATTTTTTTCCTTTAGTTTTGTAAGTTCCCTGTTCTCGCTCTGAAGCTTTTTTATAGATTCTTTAAGGGCTTCATTTTCTTCCTTTATGGCTTTAGTGTCCTTGAAAAATAAAACAAAAGCTTCAATATTCTTCCCTGTAAATGTACAGAATTTTTGTACAGGGGTGATTGGTACGCTTAAAATATTTCCAATCTGTCCCATGGTTTCACTAAAAGCCGATGAAATACCTATCAGCAGTATTAAAATTACCGTTACAACAATGAGGACCAAACTCTTGTTTTCAAAAAAATTAAACAATACTGAAGACCCCCCGCCACTTTATTTTTTTGGAGCCATTCTTACCTTTCTCAATAAATCAATCTTTTCAAGGACTTCTCCGGCTCCGGCTGCAACACAGTCCAGCGGATTCTCCGCAATAAAAACCGGAATGCCGGTTTCCTGGTTTATAAGCCTGTCCAAACCTTTTAACAGAGCTCCGCCGCCGGTAAGCATGATCCCCCTGTCCATAATATCCGATGCAAGCTCGGGAGGCGTCTTTTCCAAAGTAAACTTAATTGAATCCACAATGGCATTTATGGACTCTTCCAGGGCTTTTGTTATCTCTTCGGAAAATATTTCAATATTTTTAGGCAGCCCGGTAACCAAGTCCCTGCCCCTTACTTCCATGCTTCCGTCATTTTCTTCAACAGAATAAACGGCTCCTATGCCCACCTTTATCGCTTCAGCAGTCCTCTCCCCTATCATAAGATTATATTCCTTTTTTATGTAATGCACAATAGCCTGATCAAAATCATCCCCCGCAATACGTAAAGACTTGCTTGTAACTATACCTCCAAGGGAAATAACCGCAACCTCACTGGTACCGCCTCCGATGTCTACAACCATGCTTCCCGAAGGCTCTTCAACAGGCAGATTTGAACCTATAGCTGCTGCCATCGGCTCCTCTACCAGATAAGCTTCCTTAGCTCCCGCTTCACGTGTAGCGTCCTCAAACGCCCTCTTTTCAACCTCCGTTATACCTGAAGGTACACATATTATAACCCTGGGCCTGGAAAGCACATTATTGGAAACCGCCTTTTTTATAAAATATTTCAGCATATTCTGGGTAACTTCAAAATCTGCAATTACTCCGTCTTTTAAAGGCCTGATTGCTACAATGTCGCCCGGTGTCCTGCCTATCATATTTTTTGCCTCATCTCCCACCGCCAGGATATTCCCCGTTCTTTTGTTGATGGCTACAACAGAAGGTTCACGAACTATGATGCCCTTTCCCTTAACACATAATAAAGTATTTGCCGTACCAAGATCAATTCCAATATCTCTTGTAAGTAAACTCATTTTTAGTTGTCCTCCCATTCTTCTTTTGTAAATTTCAATATTTCAACCAGGCTGTAATTGAATTTTTCAAGCAGCCCGGTCAGTTTCTTTATAGGTAATCCAACTACATTGAAATAACAGCCGTCAATTTTTTCAACCAGCATGGCACCCAATCCCTGTATACCATATGCCCCAGCCTTGTCGTATGGTTCATTGGTAGCAGCATATGCCTTTATTTCACCAAGAGTTAGCTTTCTCATTTTAACTCTGGTCTTTTCAAAATCTGAAACATGGAACAAATCACCATAAGTATCAATAACAGTTATTCCTGTATACACAAAATGCCACCGGCCCTGCAGCTTTAAAAGCATCCGGACAGCATCCTCATAGTTTTCAGGCTTCCCTAGAATTTCATCTTTAACTACGACTGTATCTGCTCCAATAACCAATGCTTTTCTACTGATTCTCCCTGCCACATCATACGCTTTGCTGCAAGAAAGTATTTTTACCATGTCATCAGGGCTTTTTGTTATATCAATTATTTCATCAACATCCGAAGCAAAAACATCAAAAACAATACCCATCTGTTTTAAAAGCTCCGATCTTCTCGGAGAAGCAGAAGCAAGAATAATCTTTTTCAAAATTTACCCTCCCAAATATATTCAGAAATAGATTCTTAAACAAAAGTGTATCAAAAATTCCCATTATATATTCTTTTTCTCAAACCATATTGATAAATTTTGAAAAAATATACTTTAAGGTTTTTTAAATACATATATGATGCTGCTACTTTTTCATATATAATAATATTGCCAAAATTATTCCTAAAATACTTCCACCGTTAACACGCAGGGTAAAGCTTATGCCAAATCTTATAACATGTGCATCTATTAAAGGATCCGATGCAATTGACAAAAGCTCTCTATAGCCATTGGGCCCGCCAAGGTTCATCCATTTAAAAAAGGAATACTGGGTCAGAATCTCACCTAAGAATCCCCCCGCAATTGATCCGCATAAAACAAAAAGCAAAAGTATCCACGGGCTTTTTGCTCTTCTCATAACAACACTCCATTCTATAAAAAGACCCTAATAATCATATTATAACTATCGAATCAATTTATTTCAACACAGTAAATATATTTTAATTTTTTATACAGAATATTTACATTTTCAAAATATTACTTTTTTTATACAATAATAATTAAACACTTCTCTTTTTACATTAAACAAAGTATAATAGAGTTAATGAAAACAGTCGATTAATTTTACAAAAGTGGGACATTTGATAAAACCAATGTGTTTTTGTAGTTTACAAACAAAAAAAGTAGGTGTGAGGTTAATGAAAATAGAAAAAATTAATGATGATATGATTAAGGTTACCATATCACTTAATGATCTTGAAGAGAGGAATATTGACATAGAGGCTCTGAACTACAACTCTCCTGCCGCTCAAGAGCTTTTTTGGGATATGATGGAACAGGCTGAAATTGAATTAGGGTTTAATGTTGCCGACTCCCAGATTCTTATTGAACCTGTCCCCGACGAAGAAGAAGGGTTTATTATAACTATAACCAGGCTTGATGAGGACGGCGATTTTGAGTCAATACAAAAATATATAAAAAACAGGTTTAGAAAATCAGACCTTAAAATTAAAAAAAGAACCTTTCAATCACCCTCGGTCTGGATAAGTTCATTTTCAAGCTTTGAGGATGTATGCAGCTTATGCAAAGCAATACATCCGATTTTTTCAGGTGAAAGCTCCCTCTACAAATACGGCGACAAGTTTTTCCTGATTATAAGAAAAGAAGGTTTACTGGTCACAGATACCACTCTTCTTGAACTAAGCCTTATTGAATTTGGAACCAGGGAATACAACATCGCTTTTACGGAAGGCTTTCTAAATGAACACAGCGAGATTCTAATAGCCAGCAATGCAGTTGAAATTATAGTATCTCACTTTACAATGTAGTCCGTACTTACATTGCTGATTTTTACTATTTTGCTTACAGGCTCATAAACATCAGTATACAAAAGTTCATTTTCCGCCTCACCGCCATCGGTATTTTTCGATCTGTGCAAATTAACCCTCAAGCCTTTTTTCCCTTCATTTACAATTAATTCGGTACTGCTTTCAATACTGCTGTCTTCAACATATATAATACCGGGTTCATATACCTGTATTATTGTTGAATTAAGGCCGTACTCATTTTCTGCCGCAAATGAAGGTCCGATAATTCCTACGTTTACGTAATCATCATCAACAATGACATTCAGCATCAGCTTTTCATACCCGGTACCGTTAAAAGAAAACCCACCCTCTTTAAGATTAACATCCAAACCCACGGGCAAATGATCCAGTGCAATATTATGAGGTATTCTTCTAACCTGCTCCGGGTCTATACCTGTTTTCAATATTGCGCCATATATTGCTGAGGCCATAATATTATGTATATCATATGTATTCTCCAAATCCATACCTTTTCCAATTAAATAGTCCTTATAATCAAAGCGGCTGCCGTCAAGAATCATGCCGTCAAGCAGCAAAGCTATTTTTCCCAGATTCTTCAAATATTTTTTTTGTTGGATTTTAACTTTATAATGGGATATGAAGGCATCCAGACCCTTATAATAATCCAGTTTCCTTTCAGGCTCAATAATGTCCAGGCCGTTTTTTTCGCTAATAATAATTAATGAATTGCTTTCCAAAGATAAATTCTCTTTAACTGTCAGAAGTGTTTTTTCAAGGTTCAGCCTAAATCCCGGTATGGAAGGCTCTTTAATTATTGAGCCGTTTTCTGTTATTAAGCTGGCATTAACAAACCCTTTATTGGCATCAGCCGCAATATCTTTAAGCGCATCCAGCAATAGCCCGTCGTTAGCAGCAATGTCCAATTCCAATTCAGCTTTATTAGGTTTTATCATTGCAGAAAAAAAATCAAAAAAAGACGCTTTTTTTTCCAATAAGTCTATTTTCTTTTTCCATATGGAATCAATATCAATTGCAAGCTTGATTTGATTGCCGGAAATTGCAAATTCACTGCCTTTAATAGACAGCTTCACCGACTCCTCACTTATAATTTTCCCATATTTAAAAGACAACTCATTTTCCATCTGTTCCTTATTTAGCGCTGTCACATCTATTCCGGCTACAACTACCTGTGTCCTAACAATTTTTCTGCCATAAAAATAAGTAGCCAGACATCCGACGGAAACCGCTATGAATGTCTGTACTATTATCAACAGGAATATAAGCCTTTTTTGGATAACCAACAATCCTATCACCCCGTTCAGGCTCTATTGTTCATTACCAGCTCAACAAGTTTACCCTTGCTTTTTGCTTCATCTATTATTTCATTATTTATTATCATGCCTTCTCTTACTATTACTTCACCGGAATTATCCGATATTGTTTTTGAAGCTTTTCTTCCGACAAGATACTGTCTTTGCCTTTGCTCAAAAAGGTCTGCTGCGCTGGTTGAGCTGTTATCGCCCTCCTCTTCAAGGCTTTCATCCTCTTTATCACTTTCTTGCCCGTAGTCTTCTTCCAGGGTGGCCGCAGACTGGTCATCTCCATAAGTATCCTGAAAGCCTTCGCCGTCAGATGTATTTTCAACCGCTTCCGTTTCTTCGTAAATTCCGGTCTGATCATATGCTTTTTCCATAACCGTATCCGGCTTAACCGCAATTTCGATACCTTCTATTGAATCAGTCAGCTGCTGCTCGGAGTCATCATCCACAATTATAAGGTTTTTACCATATGTTATAACACATTCTGCAGGGAGTATTCCAATAATCGGCATTCCCTCATCGGTCTTAAACTCTATGCCTGTAATTTGACACTTGTTGTCCTCATCAACATAAATATCACCGGTAAGACCTATAAGGCTTCCCTTACGTGTCATTACCCTGGTATTTTTGACTTTAATATTTGACTGCATAAGATTAATAGCTTCAGAGGTCTTATTAAGTTCCCTGATTACGCTCGAAGTCTGAATTGTCAAAGCGTACTCTCCTATACCAATTATGTCTAAAGCTGAAATAACTTTGGTTATAAGATTTTCAGTTTCAACACCGATAACAACAAAATCCAATGAACCTTTTTCCGAATTAACCAATACATCCTTTACCTTTCCTGTCTGCTCACCGGTTGAAATGTCTACTACAGGCAATCCAAGGATACTTTCAATTTTTTTCATAGCATAACACACCCTCTAACAATTTTATTCAAATAAATTTTTTACATAAGCACTAAAGCCTTATAGCCGAAACCCATTACCTATATTACCAAAAGGTTTTTTTCAATCTGGTATTTTACATTATCTTCCATTACATCCCGGTAAACCTCAGTGTAGCTCTCAAGGATATCCTTTGCAAGATCAGCTTTGCCCAGAGTTTTATAAATTGTACATACATCAACAATAACCCAGAATACTATATCATTCTCAGGGTTCTTATCCAGCGCATACATATAATATTTTACTGCATCTTCCAAAAGGTCGGATTGTTTCATTTCAAATGCTTTTTCAAGGCATTGGTCTACAGTCAGGTCATTTATATCCGGCCCGTAAGTCTCAGAAAAATAAATTCCGTTGTTTCCGGCAGCCACATCATTAAAAGCACTGCTAATTTCCTTATCTTCTCCGGCAGGCCCCTCTTTTGATTTTTTACCCCCTGTAATGTTGTTTGTATTATTTTTTTTGAATTTAATTTTGTTTTTATAATTTTCGTGAGAATTTTTAATTTTATTAAAAATATTATTGAAAAACCTGCTTGATGAAATTGATGAAACTACCAGAACACCGATGACAAGCATTAGCAGATACGAAAAGATAGTTACGGAAAACGCAATCAATACCTTCATCCCGTCGTTAAACAAACCCTCTATATTCCATATGACATTGAATATTAAAGGAACTGCAATACAAATAACCAATGATGTAATGGATATAGTCAGTACACTTCTATAACTGCCTATTCCCCTTTTACGGAATAAAACCAGCAACCCAGCCGATGAAACAAGTACCGACACAATTACAGCAGCTACATAAAAACCCATATGACCTCTCCAATATTAATTTAATAGCACATTTGTTAATTCTTTTATTAATTATATATTCACATGGGAAATTTGTAAAGCCTTGAATGTACTAAATTTAACAATTAATATAGTTCATATATAGTTCCGTGGACCTATTTTTGCCTGGACAGGTCCTATTTTCAACCGTTCACATGGCTATGGTGCTCCGGCTTTGGGCAGTTTGATAAAAAAACTCAGGCCATGGAAAAAGCAGGACGGCTGCCTGCTTTTTATATTTTAATCACGGCTTTACTGCTTGATACGGGTAGGTTCAGCTATCTCTCTTATATTTTGGCTGTTTAAAATAAGGCTTTTGTTAATTGCCGTACATACCTTCTCCATTTCATTATTTATCTTTTTTATTACAAGTGCCGCACAAAGTACATTTTCCATATTATCAACACTTGTAAAATTCAGACGCTTTCTTACATTTTCAGGTATGTCGATTATATCCTTTTCATTATCTTTTGGAATAACCAAATTATATATCCCTGCCCTGTGAGCCGCCAGTGCTTTTTCTTTAAGTCCTCCGATTGGAAGTACCCTTCCCCGTAAGGTTATCTCACCTGTCATGGCTACGTCCTTCCTTACTGGTATTTCCGTAAGAGCCGACACCATTGCTGTTGCAAGGGTTATGCCTGCAGAAGGGCCATCCTTGGGTATAGCGCCTTCAGGTACATGGATATGGATATCATACTTTTTATGGAATTCCATGTCTATTTCGAACTCATCAACCTTGGACCTTATAAAGCTTACGGCAGTTTTTGCCGATTCTTTCATTACATCTCCCAGCTGGCCTGTAAGTTCAAGCTTTCCCGAACCATCCATGAGATTAACTTCAATTGAGAGGGTATCACCGCCAACGGGAGTCCATGCCAGCCCGGTAGCAATGCCTACTTCATCCTTCTCGTTTGCCGGGTCAATCCTGAATTTTCTTTTTCCCGAAAACTCTTTAACCCTGTTTGAATTAATCCTTACGCTTTTATTACCGGAAGAAAGCAAATGCTTGGCTGCTTTTCTGCATACGGTAGCAATTTCCCTCTCCAGATTTCGAACCCCTGCCTCTTTGGTATAATAAACAATAATATCTCTTACAGCCTGTTCGGAAAATCCCACAAATCTTTTTTTCAGGCCATGAATTTTCAGCTGCTTAGGTATTAAATGCCTTATCGCTATTTGAAGTTTTTCCTCCTCCGTATACCCGGATACGCTTATTAACTCCATTCTGTCCAGCAGAGGCCTGGGTATAGTCTCTACATTATTTGCCGTAGTTAAAAAAAGTACATCCGACAAATCAAAGGGCAGTTCAAGATAGTGGTCCCTGAAAGAAAAATTCTGCTCACCGTCAAGCACTTCAAGCATTGCAGACGCAGGGTCTCCTCTAAAATCATTACTCATCTTGTCAATTTCATCCAGTAAAATTAAAGGATTTTGGGTACCGGCCTGTTTCAGTGAAGAAATGATTCTCCCAGGCATAGAGCCTACATATGTCCTCCTGTGCCCTCTTATTTCAGCTTCATCCCTGACTCCCCCCAGAGACATGCGTACATAATTCCTGTTAATGGCCCTGGCTATGGATTTAGCAATTGAAGTTTTACCAACACCGGGAGGCCCTACCAGGCACAATATAGGCCCTTTTAAGCTGTTAGTCATCTTCCTCACCGCGAGATATTCCAAAATTCTTTCCTTGACTTTTTCAAGACCGTAATGATCTTCGTCAAGCACCTTTTCAGACCTTTCCAGGTCAAGTATTTCCTCTGTTTTTTTATTCCAGGGAATACCCAGGACCCAGTCAACATAAGTCCTTATGACAGAACCCTCCGCAGACCCAGGAGGCATCTTCACAAGCCTGTCCAATTCCTTCAGCACCTTGGTTCGGGCTTCCTCGGGAAGCTTAAGTTCATCTAATTTTTTTCTGTATTCGTCAACTTCTCCGGCAATGCCGTCCTTGTCACCCAGTTCGTTCTGTATAGCTTTCATTTGTTCTCTCAGGTAGTACTCCTTTTGCATCTTATCAATCTTTTTTCTGACTTTCAAGCTAATATTTTTCTCCACCTCAAGAATTTCAACTTCTTCTATCATTATTTTGAGAAGCTTCTCAAGCCTTTGTAAAGAATCGAATTCGCCCAGGATCTCCTGCTTCTGTTCAATTTTAAGTGCAAGATTTGCCGTAATTATATCAATCATCTGATCCGTATTCTCTATTGACATTACCGACAGCACCGTATCGGCAGATATTCTTGCACTAAGCTTTGCATACTCTTCAAATTTAGATAATACCTGTCTTAACAAAGCTTTAAGCCGGGTCTTTTTAACCTGCGCCTTTCGTCTCAAAACAGGCTGTTCCAATGCCTCTACAAGAAAAAACGGTTCGCTTTGTATAACTTTGCTTATTTTAGCTCTGCACAACCCCTCAACCAATACTCTGATTGTGTCCCCCGGCAGCTTTAACAGCTGCTTTACCCTGGAAACCGTACCAACAGTATATATATCCTTAAAATCAGGCTCATCTACCTTTGCATCCTTTTGGGCAACCAAAAGAATGAGCTGATTGTTTATCATCGCTTCTTCAAGTGCCTTTACGGATTTTTCCCTGCCCACGTCAAAAGGCATTGTCATATAAGGAAAAACTGTCATCCCCCTAAGCGGAAGAAGCGGTAAAACCCTATTTTTCACTTTTATATTTTTATCCGGCATTCCGACCAACCCCTGTAAATGAGCAAAACGCTCATATTAATAAATTTAGTAAAACATATACCTTCTTTTTTATTAATATATTATAACTCTTATATATATTCATTTCAATTGATTTATATGGCAACTGTGGAAAGATACATGATAAAAAACGCCATATAATTTTATGAGCTTAAACAATATGGCGTTTTTTACAGGCTGTATAGAAAGTCTTAAAATTCTTGCAGCGATACTGCAAATTCTTCGCCAAGCTGTGTGCAAAGAGCCAGTTCTTCACCGGTTGGCCTGTATTTAACCGAGACCGGTTCCTGTAAAACCTTAAGCCCCGCTTCTTCAAGCTGGTTTTTTATAACCTTTGGCGCTTCACCGCTCCAGCCGTAACTGCCAAATGCAGCACCGGGTTTGTTTTTAAATTTATGGGACTTGATTTCCGATAAAATCGCCGCTATTGACCTCAGTACGGTGTTGTTAACGGTACAGCTTCCCACTATTATACCCTTAGAGCGAAACAGCTCCGTTATAAGATCGCTCTGGTCCGATACGGAACAGTTGAAAAGCTTGTATTTTTCTCCCTTGTTACTCAATCCTTTTCCTATAGCTTTTGCCATATCCTGTGTTGCATTATACATAGTATCGTAAACTATTGAAATAAAATCCTCACTGTAATTTTGGCTCCATTGATAATATTTATCAACTATCTGCATGGGGTTGTCCCTCCATATGACTCCATGGCTTGGGGCAATAATATCAATGGGCAGCTTCATGGCTTTTACTTCATCTATTTTTTTCTTTACAAGCATATTGAACGGAGACAATATATTGGCATAATATTTTATAGCTTCCTGGTAAAGCTCACAATTATCTACCTCATCATTAAAAATGGACTGGGGGCAAAAGTGCTGTCCAAAAGCATCATTTGACAAAACCGTGTTGGTTCCTTCCACATATACCATCATACTGTCAGGCCAGTGAAGCATTTTCATCTCAATAAATAAAAGCTCATATTTGCCTGTTTTTATCCTGTCTCCCGTTTTCACAATATTAAAATTCCAGTCCTTGTGAAAATGCTTCTTAATAGTATCCGCGCCGTTTTTCGAACAATAAATCGGCGTATCGGGTATTTTTGATAAAATATGTCCAAGGCTTCCCCCATGATCAGGTTCCATGTGATTTATTATAATCATATCAATATTATCAAGTCCTGGGCCGGCTTCAAGCTTTTGTAAAAACATTTCTTTATACGGATCCCATACGGTATCTACCAGAACTGTTTTTTCATCTTTTATCAGGTATGAGTTATAAGTTGATCCCCTGTGCGTTGAAAGCTCATGACCATGGAACCTTTTAAGAGCCCAGTCTTTAACCCCTATCCAATATATGTTTTCCTTAACCTTTATCAAATTTATTCATCTCCTTTGAATCCTGAGTCAACGGGATCCTTATTGATTGACTCATTTAATTTTACAATCCCCATGGTCGCAGGAATTAACCTGCTTGGGGCCCATTGTACAGCTTATTTGTATTATTTCATCTATTTCAACTATTTCTTCCTCACTCAAATCTGTAAACTTGATAGTGTATATATAGTCCCGTTTCCTTTCGGATTTATCCGTAACAATTCCCTTTATGTCAAGTTCAATTCCCCTGATATAACCACTGAATGCCAGGTATATATCCACTAGAGAGCTTACGGCGAAATTACCCTTGCTTCTTATTTTAATGCTTTCATGGGTAATATCCAAAACTTCGAATGAATGCCTCCGCAGCGACGGCTCACCTAAAACCTTTATATGGCCTGTCCCCATTAAATCACACTGCCTGTAATAATCTTTTCCCATATCCTTCACCCTCGGGTTTTATTATTTAATAATTCCTTATATATCTTTACCCCTTTTTTAACTTAATAAAACATAAGGATGTCAAGTAAATCGGCACAATGCCGGGGCATTAAAAAAAGTGGGCAGATTATTCCACCCACTCATAAGCTTCGGATTACTCTTTTATTGAAGTAACAGTACCTGAACCAACGGTTCTTCCACCTTCACGAATAGCAAATCTAACGCCTTCTTCCATAGCAATTGGAGTAATAAGCTCAATTTCCATATCAATATGGTCCCCGGGCATAACCATTTCTACACCGTCCGGCAGCTTAACAACCCCGGTAACGTCAGTTGTCCTGAAATAAAACTGCGGCCTGTAGCCGTTGAAAAACGGGGTATGCCTTCCGCCTTCTTCCTTGGTCAATACGTAAACCTGCCCGGTATATTTCATATGAGGTTTGATTGTTCCGGGTTTTGCAAGAACCTGCCCTCTTTCAATCTCATCTCTTTGTACGCCTCTTAAAAGAGCACCAATGTTGTCACCTGCCACAGCCGCATCAAGAAGCTTTCTGAACATTTCAACCCCGGTAACAACAGTCTTTCTCGGAGCATCCATAAGACCAACTATTTCAACTTCATCTCCAACCTTGATTGTTCCTCTATCCACTTTACCCGTAGCAACGGTTCCGCGTCCTGTAATTGAGAATACATCCTCAACACCCATAATGAAAGGCTTGTCTACATCTCTTTCCGGGGTAGGGATATAACTGTCTACCGCTTCCATCAGCTCTTTGATGCACTTGTATTCTTCAGCGCCCGAATCCTGTGAGCCCGATTCAAGTGCATTGAGTGCAGAACCCCTAATTATGGGAATTGCGTCTCCGTCAAATTCATATTCGCTTAGAAGCTCTCTAAGCTCCATCTCAACAAGCTCAATCAACTCTTCGTCGTCCACCATGTCACATTTGTTAAGGAATACAACTATGTAGTTGACCCCAACCTGATGTGAAAGAAGAATATGCTCTCTTGTTTGGGGCATTGGTCCGTCGGCTGCTGAAACAACCAGAATTGCTCCGTCCATCTGGGCGGCACCGGTTATCATGTTTTTAACATAATCGGCATGGCCCGGGCAGTCAACGTGTGCATAATGCCTGTTAGGGGTAGAATACTCAACATGTGCGGTACTTATGGTGATACCTCTTTCCCTTTCTTCCGGAGCTTTGTCAATCTGATCAAACGCCCTTATCTCGTTTGATTCGTCATCAATAGCCATTACCTTGGTTATTGCTGCAGTCAAAGTAGTCTTTCCATGGTCAACATGTCCTATGGTTCCGATATTAACATGCGGTTTGTTTCTTTCAAATTTAGCTTTTGCCATTATTAAATCTCCTCCTGACTTTATTAATGATGTTTAATATTCCAAAGTCTTTTGTTTTTTTAGTGTGCTTAATTTTTTCCATCTACGCTTAATAACCTTTCATAACTTGCTGCTTAAGTAGCTTTTGCTATATTTATATTAAAAATACAATGCATATATTTTACACTTACATTTAACAAATTACAATAGTTTTAATCCATTTTATTTAAGCAGCGTTTCCTGTATGCTCCTGGGTACCTGCTCATACCGTGCAAACTGCATGGTAAAGGTACCTCTTCCCTGGGTTTTTGAACGTAAATCGGTAGCATATCCGAACATTTCAGATAAAGGCACGCTTGAGGCTATGACCTGGGCGCCTCCTCTTGCCTCCATTCCGTCAATGTGTCCCCTCCTGGAATTTAAATCACCTATTACGTCGCCCATATATTCTTCGGGAACATTGACATCCACTTTCATTATAGGTTCTAAAAGAACTGGTTCAGCTTTTTTACACCCATCCTTGAAAGCCATTGACCCGGCTACTTTGAATGCCATTTCCGAAGAATCTACATCATGGTATGAACCGTCATATAGGGTTACCTTCACATCAACCATCTGGTATCCGCCAAGCACTCCGTTATTCATAGCGTCCTGGATGCCTGCGTCAACAGCCGGTATATATTCCCGGGGTATGGAACCTCCTACGATTTTATCCTCAAACTGATAGCCCGTTCCAGGCTCCTGCGGTTCAATTTCAATCAGGCAATGACCATATTGTCCTCTTCCGCCGGATTGCCTTATGAATCTGCCTTCCGACTTCACATGCCTGCGTATGGTCTCCTTGTACGACACCTGGGGTTTTCCCACATTGGCCTCGACCTTGAACTCACGGAGCATTCTATCTACTATAATCTCAAGGTGCAGCTCTCCCATACCCGAAATAATAGTCTGACCGGTATCAGGGTCGGTATGAGTCTTAAATGTGGGGTCCTCTTCCGAAAGCTTTTGAAGCGCAATCGCCATCTTTTCTTCACCGGCTTTGGTTTTAGGCTCTATTGCTATATGAATAACCGGTTCTGGAAACTCCATTGATTCCAATATAACCGCATTATCCTGGGCACAAAGAGTATCACCCGTAGTAATGTTTTTTAGACCTACCGCCGCCGCAATATCTCCCGAATATACCATATCCACTTCTTCTCTGTGGTTGGCATGCATTTTAAGTATCCTGCCGATCCGTTCCTTTCTGTCTTTAGTAGAGTTTAATACATATGAACCTGATTTTAACGTACCTGAGTATACTCTGAAAAAACATAGCTTCCCAACAAACGGGTCCGTCATTATTTTGAAAGCAAGTGCTGAAAATGGAGCACTGTCATCAGCAATTCTTTCAATATCTTCCTCTCCATCCTCAGAAACACCTTTAATCGGCGGCACATCAAGAGGCGAAGGCATATAATCAACAACCGCATCAAGCAGCTTTTTCACTCCCTTATTCTTATAAGATGATCCGCACGCTACAGGAATTATGCTGACATTTATAGTTGCCTTCCTTATTCCCAAATTTAATTCGTCTTCCGTCAATTCAATGCCTTCCAGATACTTTTCCAATAATTCTTCGTCTTGTTCCGAAACTGCTTCTACTAACTTATTACGATATTCTTTTGCAAGGTCATTCATCTCTCCAGGTATTTCAGCTTCTTCTATTACATTTCCCATATCATCCCTGTAGTAATAAGCTTTCATCTTGACAAGGTCAATGATTCCCTGGAAGCTGTCCTCACTTCCTATAGGCAGTTGGAAAGGCACAGCGTTTGCTTTCAGCCTGTCTTTCATCATTTCGACACAGCGATAAAAATCCGCACCCATGATATCCATTTTATTTACATAGGCCAATCTGGGTACATTATACTTGTCTGCCTGTCTCCATACCGTTTCTGACTGGGGCTCAACTCCTCCTTTGGCACAAAAAAGCGTTACCGAACCATCAAGGATGCGAAGAGACCTTTCGACTTCTACAGTAAAGTCAACGTGCCCCGGCGTATCTATAATATTAATTCTTTTTTCATTCCACTGTGCAGTTGTTGCTGCCGACGTTATTGTAATTCCTCTTTCTTGCTCCTGCTCCATCCAGTCCATTGTTGCCGCACCTTCATGAACTTCTCCCATCTTATGGACCCTGCCGGTGTAGAATAAAATACGTTCAGTAGTTGTTGTCTTGCCTGCATCTATATGAGCCATTATTCCAATGTTGCGGGTGTTTTCCAAACTAAACTGCCTGGGCATGGCAAACCCTCCTTTCGATTCGAAATAAAAGATTACAGGATTGTCAGAAATCAGAACCAGCTATGCTGCTTCTCAATTGAAACTATTCTGTTTTCTGCCTCTTACCATCTATAATGTGCAAATGCTCTGTTTGCTTCTGCCATTTTATGGGTATCTTCCTTTTTCTTGAAAGCACCGCCCGAACCGTTAAGGGCATCAAGTATCTCCCCGGCAAGACGCTCTTTCATAGTCCTTTCGCCTCTTGCCCTTGAATAGCTGACAAGCCATCTCAAACCAAGGGCCTGCTTTCTTTCTGCTCTGACTTCCATCGGAACCTGATAAGTTGCACCGCCCACTCTTCTAGCCTTGACTTCGAGAACGGGCATTATGTTATTAAGGCTCTCCCGGAATACTTCCAATGGTTCCCTGCCGGTTTTCTCTTTTATGATGTCAAAGGCTCCATAGCATATTTTTTGGGCAACACCCTTTTTGCCGTCTAGCATAATATTGTTGATAAGCTTGGTAACAACCTTGTCATTATAAAGCGGATCGGCTAAAACATCCCTTTTTGGTATATGTCCTTTTCTTGGCACTTTTACTTCCCTCCTTAAATAATTTATCTGCCTTCAAGATTATTCCAGGCAAATTTTAAGATTATTCATCGGTACTCGCGGCAAGGCACTTTATAATAAAACAAATCGGCCTGACCGTCGTCAAGCGCTTATATTAAATAATATATATAATCAATTAAGCACCTGTTAATTCAATCAAGATTTGGGCCTTTTAGCTCCATATTTTGACCGGCCCTGTCTCCTGTCCGAGACCCCTGCGGTATCCAAAGTACCTCTAACAATATGATACCGTACACCAGGAAGGTCTTTGACCCTGCCTCCCCTGATAAGGACAACGCTATGCTCCTGCAAATTGTGTCCTATACCCGGTATATAAGCAGTTACCTCATTCTGGTTTGTAAGACGTACCCTTGCAACCTTTCTTAATGCAGAATTAGGTTTTTTAGGTGTATTTGTCTTGACAACCGTACATACTCCTCTTTTTTGCGGAGAACTCATTTCTACAGGCTGCTTCTTCAATGAGTTAAATCCTCTGCGCAAAGCAGGGGCTGTAGTCTTTTTCTCAACTACTTTTCTCCCCTTTCTTACAAGCTGGTTAAAAGTTGGCATCTATTCACCTCCTTAAATTGGTTTTGATTGCTACTACTTTCAAAGGTTTTTTTCTCTAGTACTCTGCAAGCTCTAAATTTACAGGCCACTAGTATCAGTACGCGGGAAAAAACCTGCATAGCCTGTTTAGAAAATAATCAACATGCTTTTAGCTGATGTTTTCCAAAATTAATCAGAAAATTTTTTACCCGGTATTGTAATAAAAATATCAATCATCAACAAAAACTGCGGCTGCGGCTGCTCCAACTTCAATTTCACATGCCTTACCCAAATGCTTCATTGATTCAACATAGACAATCTCAATTCCATTATCCTTACATGAAGCAACCAGTGGGTCCGTAATCCTGGCATCAGCATCTTCAGCAACATAAACAAAACTCACTTCTTTTTTCCGCACTGCTTTTATTGTTTGCTTAACCCCAATTATTTTTTTCCCTTCCTTCAACTTATTCAACAAGCCCCATAACCTCCGAACCGCCCAAACTTGGTACTTGTACCCCTGTTTTATTAATCCTCTACCGAAGCTTTAAGGTAATTGCCCCATTATAACAGGCAAGTCTCTTAACCTTAAGTCATGCAAATCATACGTTACACACAGTGAAATATTTTACCACTGCTTCTTTAGGTTGTCAAGAAACAAGGCTCCAAAGCAATTTGCGATGATCAGTTTCAAGTAAGAGCATACTAAATGCTCTATATGCTTATAAGCTGCATGTCAGGTCATTGATACTAATTTCACTATGGATCGGCTGTTCCACGTCTATTTCAATATCCTTATATCTGCTCATTCCCGTACCGGCAGGAATAAGCTTTCCTATGATTACGTTTTCCTTCAATCCGACTAACGGATCTATTTTCCCCTTTATAGCAGCTTCTGTCAATACCCTGGTGGTCTCCTGGAATGAAGCGGCCGAAAGGAATGATTCGGTGGCCAAGGATGCCTTTGTTATGCCAAGAAGGCTCCTTTTGCCAACAGCAGGCCTCAGTCCTTGAGCTTCGGCTTCTCTGTTCTGCTCTTCATATTCAAACAGGTCTACAAGCCCGCCCGGCAGCATATCAGTATCACCGGAATCATCTATCTTAACCTTGCGCATCATCTGCCTGACAATAACCTCAATATGCTTGTCGTTAATATCAACACCCTGCATCCTGTAAACCTTTTGTACTTCCTGTAAAAGATAGGATTGGACACCTTCAACTCCTTTGATCTTGAGTATATCATGGGGATTAACGGAACCTTCCGTTATTTCATCTCCGGCTTCAATTAAATCTCCCGCACTAACCTTCAATCTGGAGCCATATGGAATCAAATAGTTTTTAGTTTCACCATCATCTGACGTTACAACAACTTCACGCTTTTTCTTCGATTCGTTTAAAGCAACGCTGCCGTTTATTTCAGATATTATCGCCAGCCCTTTTGGTTTTCTGGCTTCAAAGAGCTCTTCTACACGGGGCAGACCCTGTGTAATATCATCTCCCGCAACTCCTCCGGTATGGAAGGTCCTCATGGTCAACTGAGTACCGGGTTCTCCAATGGACTGGGCCGCAATTATGCCCACAGCTTCGCCCACATCAACCTGCCCGCCTCCGGCCAGGTCGGCACCATAGCATTTTGCACAAACACCATATTTGGAATGGCAAGTAAGAATTGAGCGCACCTTGACTTTTTTATAGCCGGCTTTCACTATATCTTCAGCCATTATGGGATTTATCATAACGTTTTTTCCAGCTATCATTTCACCGCTGTCGGGATTTTTAATATCCTCTGCAATATACCTTCCCGCAAGTCTTTCATAGAGCTTTTCAATTATGTCTTTTCCATCCTTGACATCCTGTACATATATACCGTCATCAGTACCGCAATCTATTTCTCTTACTATGACATCCTGGCTGACATCAACCAGCCTGCGTGTCAGATAACCTGAGTCTGCAGTACGCAATGCGGTATCGGCCAATCCCTTCCTGGCACCATGTGTTGAGATGAAGTATTCCAATACGTCAAGGCCCTCACGGAAATTTGCCTTGATAGGAATTTCAAGGGTTTTACCCGACGTATCCGCCATGAGTCCTCTCATGCCTGCCAGCTGCCTGATCTGGTTGGTATTTCCCCTGGCGCCTGACTGCCACATCATATAAAGAGGATTAAACCTGTCCAGGTTTTCTACCAGTGCATTTGTAATATTTTCAACTGTTTCCGTCCATGCACTTATGACGGAGTTGTATCTCTCGTCGTCAGATATCAGGCCTCTCTTATACTGCTTGAGCATAACCCCGATTTTATCTTCCGTCTGCTGAACATATTTCTTTTTTACTTCAGGAATAATCATATCAGATATGCTTATAGTTACCGCACCCTTGGTTGAATACTTGTATCCAAGTGATTTCATCCTGTCCAAGACTTCTGCCGTCCTGGTGGTGCCGTGAACCTTTATGCACCTGTCTATTATTTCCCTTAAGCTTTTACTGTCAACAAGGTGGTCAATTTCCAGGTGGAACATAACATCAGGGTCAGTCCTGTCAATAAAACCAAGATCCTGGGGAATAGCATCGTTAAATATGATCATCCCGGGAGTGGTATCAATCAGCCTGGAAACTGTTTTACCCTTTATTTTCTTTTTCATCCTTACCTTTACTCTTGCATGCAAATCCACATATCCGTCCTCATAAGCCATAACTGCTTCATCAGTTGAAGAAAAGACTTTTCCCTCTCCTTCCACACCATCTTTTTCCATAGTCAGGTAATAAGTACCCAGTACCATATCCTGGGTAGGTACCGTAACCGGTCTTCCGTCCTGGGGCTTTAAAAGATTGTTGGCAGACAGCATAAGGAACCTGGCCTCTGCCTGGGCCTCCGACGACAATGGAACATGTACGGCCATCTGGTCACCGTCAAAGTCTGCATTATAAGCAGTACATACCAGCGGGTGAAGCTTGAGTGCCCTGCCTTCAACAAGAACGGGCTCAAATGCTTGTATACCAAGCCTGTGAAGGGTGGGAGCACGGTTAAGCAGTACCGGGTGTTCTTTGATAACCTCTTCAAGTACATCCCATACTTCGGCCCTTACCCTTTCCACCATTCTTTTTGCACTTTTTATGTTATGGGCCATCCCGTCATTGACAAGCTTTTTCATAACAAACGGCTTGAACAGCTCAAGAGCCATTTCTTTAGGGAGACCACATTGGTAAATCTTAAGCTCGGGCCCTACAACAATAACTGAACGGCCTGAATAGTCAACACGCTTGCCAAGCAGGTTTTGGCGGAAACGGCCCTGCTTGCCCTTAAGCATATCCGAAAGAGATTTAAGGGGCCTGTTGCCGGGACCCGTTACGGGCCTTCCTCTTCTGCCGTTATCTATCAACGCATCAACTGCTTCTTGAAGCATCCTTTTTTCATTTCTTACAATAATATCCGGCGCACCAAGGTCCAGCAGCCTTTTTAGCCTGTTGTTCCTGTTTATGACCCTTCTATATAAGTCATTAAGGTCCGAAGTTGCAAATCTGCCTCCGTCAAGCTGGACCATTGGTCTTAGCTCGGGCGGAATAATCGGAATGACCTCAAGTATCATCCACTCAGGCATATTGCCTGATTTTCTAAAGGCCTCCACAACTTCCAGTCTTTTTATTGTCCTGATCCTTTTTTGTCCCGAGGTTTCCTTTAACTGGCTTCTAAGCTCCGATGAAAGCGCATCCAGGTCTATTTGCATTAAAAGCTCTTTTACTGCTTCTGCTCCCATCCCTGCCCGGAAATTGTATCCGAATTTATCAACACTATCTCTATATTCCTTTTCTGAGAGTATCTGCTTGCTTGAAAGAGGCGTTTGTCCCGGGTCAATTACGACGTAAGACGCAAAATAAAGAACCTTTTCCAAAGCCCTGGGCGACATATCCAGAATAAGGCCCATCCTGCTGGGTATACCTTTAAAATACCATATATGTGAAACAGGGGCAGCCAGCTCGATATGTCCCATTCTTTCCCTTCTAACCTTGGAGCGGGTCACTTCAACACCACATCTGTCACATACAATCCCTTTATATCTTATCCTTTTATATTTACCGCAATGGCATTCCCAGTCTTTCTGAGGACCAAATATCCTTTCGCAGAAAAGCCCGTCACGCTCGGGTTTTAATGTTCTATAGTTAATGGTTTCCGGCTTTTTCACTTCACCTCTTGACCATTCCCTGATCTTTTCCGGAGAGGCCAGACCTATTCTTATTGAATCAAAGTTGTTAAGTTCCACCAACATGGCTCTGTCTCCTTTCATATTTGAAATTTGTACTCATCAGTTGATCTTATAAATAATGTATTAGCTAAAAATCTTCATCATCTTCGTCATCTTCATCAAGCTCTTTGTCCAGATCGCTTAAACTAATATCAATTCCGTCGTCAATATCATCGTCCTCAATATCCTCCGGAGCAGTATCCAGAAACAGATTGTCAACAATATCACCATTCAGTTTATCCGAATTATCCGCCATGTTGTCAAAGCCCAGTTCATCAATATCAAGTACACTATCATCCTTATCTTCTATTTCGTTAAAATCGCTGCCCGGGTCGTCGTCCTCACGGCCTTCCATATTTACATTCAAATCTTCCACATCGTCATCGTCTGATTCCTTTATTGCAACTTCCGCACTGTCGTCGGAAAAAACCTTTACATCCAGGGAAAGGCTTTGCAGTTCCTTCATAAGTACTTTAAAGGACTCAGGAATTCCAGGCTCCGGAACATTTTCACCTTTGACGATTGCCTCATACGTTTTAACCCTTCCAACTACATCGTCGGATTTAACCGTCAGGATTTCCTGTAGTGAATATGCGGCTCCATAGGCCTCAAGAGCCCACACTTCCATCTCACCAAACCTTTGCCCTCCAAATTGTGCCTTGCCGCCCAGAGGCTGCTGTGTAACCAGTGAATATGGACCTGTAGAACGGGCATGAATTTTATCATCAACAAGATGTGCCAGTTTCAGCATGTACATATATCCCACAGTAACCCTGTTCTCAAACATTTCTCCTGTTCTGCCGTCGTATAGCCTGCTTTTACCGTCAACATCAATACCTGCCGTTTTGAATGTTTCGATGATGTCATTCTCTTTTGCCCCGTCAAATACAGGTGTAGCAATATACCAGCCAAGCAGTTTTGCCGCATATCCCAGATGTGTTTCAAGCACCTGTCCTATATTCATACGTGAAGGAACACCCAGAGGATTAAGCACTATTTCAAGAGGAGTTCCATCAGGTAAAAACGGCATGTCTTCTTCAGGAAGAATCCTAGAAATAACACCCTTGTTGCCATGCCTTCCGGCCATTTTATCTCCAACCGAAATCTTTCTCTTTTGAGCAATATATACTCTCACAAGCTGGTTGACACCGGGCGGTAATTCATCACCATTTTCTCTTGAAAAGACCTTAACATCTACTATAATCCCCTGTTCACCGTGAGGAACCCTTAATGAGGTATCACGCACCTCTCTTGCCTTTTCACCAAATATAGCCCTTAACAGCCTTTCTTCCGCCGTCAGTTCAGTCTCTCCTTTTGGAGTAACCTTTCCTACCAGTATGTCTCCCGAAATAACTTCGGCTCCGATTCTTATAATTCCTCTGTCATCCAGGTCCTTCAAGGAGTCTTCACTTACATTGGGAATATCCCTGGTAATCTCCTCGGGCCCGAGCTTCGTATCCCTGGCTTCTGCTTCGTATTCCTCAATATGGATCGATGTAAATGTATCGTCTTTAACAAGCTTTTCACTTATGAGGATGGCATCTTCGTAATTATACCCCTCCCAGGTCATAAATCCCACAAGTATATTTTTGCCAAGGGCAATTTCACCCAAATCCGTAGACGGCCCGTCGGCAATTATATCACCTTTTTTTACAATGTCTCCCTTTTTTACAAGGGGCCTTTGATTGATGCATGTTCCCTGGTTTGATCTCATATATTTAAGGAGCTTATAATATTCTTTCCTGCCCAAATCATTCTTGATTACAATTTCATCTGCAGATATCCTGTCAACAATACCGGGAGCTTTAGCCAGGATCACAACACCCGAGTCCCTTGCAGCCTTATGTTCAATTCCTGTCCCTATAAGGGGAGCCTCCGGCTTTATAAGAGGCACAGCCTGCCTTTGCATGTTTGAGCCCATCAAAGCACGGTTGGCATCATCATTTTCCAGAAAAGGAATCATAGCCGTAGCAACAGAAACAAGCTGCTTTGGCGATACGTCCATATAGTCAATCTTTGTGCTTTCGGTTTCCATTATATGCTCTTTATACCTGCACTTAACTCTCTTGTGAACAAATTTCCCATCCTCTGTCAATTCCTCATTTGCCTGGGCAACCATGAATTCATCCTCTTCATCCGCAGTCAGATAATCAATTGCATGAGTAACTATCCCTTTTGATTTGTCAACCTTTCTGTACGGGGCTTCAACAAATCCGTACTCATTGATTCTGGCATAGGTGCTAAGAGAGCTTATTAAGCCTATATTAGGGCCTTCCGGCGTTTCAATGGGACACATGCGGCCATAGTGGGAGTGGTGAACATCCCTGACTTCAAATCCCGCTCTTTCCCTGCTTAACCCTCCCGGCCCAAGGGCGCTTAATCTTCTTTTATGGGTAAGCTCTGCCAGCGGATTGGTCTGGTCCATAAACTGTGAAAGCTGGCTGCTGCCAAAAAACTCCTTGATTGCAGCCGCAACAGGCCTTATATTAATGAGGGCCTGGGGAGTAACAATATCTATATCCTGGATAGTCATACGCTCCCTGACCACTCTTTCCATTCTGGATAATCCTATTCTGAACTGGTTTTGCAAAAGCTCGCCTACCGAACGCAGCCTTCTGTTTCCAAGGTGGTCTATATCATCGGTATTACCTATTTCATAATCCAAATGAACAAGATAGTTTATTGAAGCTACTATATCCTCCCTGGTGATAAACTTAAGCAAGAGCTCGTCCAGTCTGTCTTTTATTGCTTTTTTTATATCTTTTTCCGAACTGTTATCGTTAAGTATTTCCTTCAGAATATCCAGCCTTACCAATTCCTTGATTCCCAAATCGGCAGTGTCAAAATTGAGATATTCATTTAAATCAACCGTATTGTTTCCTATAACCTTGACTTTCTTTTCTCCAACTGAAATCAAGACCTGATTTATATCGGAATTTTGAATGCTGCGGGCGGTGTCCCTATCAATTAATTCACCTTCGGAAACAAATATTTCTCCGGTACTTTCATCAATTATATCTTCTCCCGCAATCTGGCCGCTGATCCTGGAAGAAATAGAGAGCTTCTTTCCAAACTTAAATCTTCCTACCTTTGCAAGGTCATATCTTTTTGGGTCAAAAAACAAGCTGTTTATAAGTGATTTTGCACTGTCTACGGTTGGAGGCTCTCCGGGCCTCAGTCTTTTATATATTTCCAGAAGGCCTTCCTCCCTGGTTTTAGCATTATCCTTCTGGATAGTGGCAAGCACCTTTTCATCTTCACCAAGAAGGTCTGTAATATCCAGGTCGGTTCCGTAACCAACTGCTCTTAACAAAACTGTTATTGGAAGCTTCCTTGTCCTGTCAATACGGACATACATTATGTCATTTGAATCAGTTTCATATTCCAGCCAGGCACCCCTGTTTGGAATAACAGTCGTAGAATAAAGGCTTTCTCCTGTCTTGTCAATTTTCATGGAATAATATATTCCCGGAGACCTCACCAGCTGGCTTACAATTACCCTTTCAGCCCCGTTAATGATAAAAGTCCCTTTTTCGGTCATGAGAGGGAAATCCCCCATAAATATTTCCTGCTCCTTGACTTCTCCGGTTTCCTTATTAATTAAACGTACCTTAACTTTTAAGGGAGCCGAATATGTAGCATCTCTTTCCTTGCACTCGGAAACGGTATACTTTGGGTTTTCATCCAAAGTGTAGTCCACAAACTCCAAAATTAAATTACCCGTATAGTCCATAATAGGGGACACATCTTTGAAAACTTCACGAAGACCTTCTTTAAGAAAATTTTCATAGGACCTTCTCTGCACCTCTATTAAATTGGGTATGTCTAATACTTCTTCAATCTTGGAATAACTCATTCTAGTCTTTTTACCTGTCTGAACAGGATGCACCATTAATTATCACCTCATGAGTATTGACTTTTTATTGCTTATAACCATACTATAATAATACCTGCCGTTATTGCATTGTTAAACCACTGTAAACAACTGCCTCAATATGAACATTTTAAACAGGAGTTTTCTTAAATTGTAATAAAATATAAAACCACAAATTACATTAAAGATACAAGGTATAAAACAAATTATATATACATACCATATATAATACTTTCTTTTTCAATCATACAAAATATTATTAACACTTGTTGTCTTATTTATTCTATTGTGGTATAATCAAAATATACACTCTAAGTAACTCGTCTTATCATTATTTTAAACGCATAAAAAAAAGTACGTTACTTCCTTTCCATAATAATAACGCAGTTTATAATTCTAACACAGCTAATTTAACTTGTCAACGATTTATTTGCTCTTTTAAAATTATTTCCGTACATGATGAAAATTATAAAATAATTAAAAAAAGGAGCTGTAAAAAGCTCCTTTTTTTAATATATATGCGTATGCGTCATAATGCAAGAATTAAAGCCGTTTCATATAGTATTAGTTATTTAATCTCTGTGACAGCACCGACTTCTTTGAATTTTGCTTCAACTTCTTCTGCTTCTTCCTTTGATACGGCTTCCTTAATTGTACTGGGTGCACCGTCAACTAAATCTTTAGCTTCTTTAAGTCCGAGACCGGTTAATTCCCTAACAACCTTGATAACCTTTATTTTCTGCGAGCCAATCTCTTTAAGTACCACATCAAATTCGGTTTTTTCTTCTTCCGCCGCTCCCGCATCTGTTCCTCCTCCGACTGCCGCTACGGCAACAGGTGCTGCTGCCGATACACCAAACTCTTCCTCAAGGGCCTTTACCAATTCCGATAATTCCAACACCGTTAATGTTTTTACTTCTTCAATTAAATTTGTAACCTTTTCACTTGCCATTTTAATATACCTCCGTATGATCTAAATATAGTTATCTTTCATGTTTTATGTTTTATGCTTTTTGCTCAGCTATTGCATTCAATGCAACAACAAGTCCTCTGATATTACCATTCAATACATTGACAAATCCGGATATGGGTGCATTTAATCCGCCCAATACCTTGGCAACAAGCTCCTCCTTAGAAGGCAGGGCAGCTATAGCTTTTATTCCTTCGATATCTATAATCTTGCCTTCCAGAACACCAACCTTCATTTCAAGAACATTGAATTTTTTCGAATATTCTGCCAGAACCTTGGCAGGTGATACAGGGTCCTTGCCGCTTGCAGCCATAGCAATAGGACCATTCAAATGCTCAATAAGCCCTTCTAAACCTATCTCTTTAACCGCAAATCTGGTGAGCGAATTCTTAACTACACTGTATTCAACTCCGGCTTCCCGGAAAGCGCGTCTTAACTCTGTATCCTGTTCCACGGTCAAGCCCCTGTAATCTGCAAAAACAATAGATATTGAATCTTTTATTTTTTCAGATAACTGACTTACAATCTGTTTTTTTTGAGCAAGTACTTTTTCACTTGGCAATTATTTCACCTCCCATATAAAAACCTCCAAAAATTTAAAGCACAGACATTTTTGGAGGCTGATTAACCTTTGTTTAAAAAATACCTCGGCAGGCCGAATCCTAAAATATAGTCGATTATGCACAAATTACAGTACACCTGCTGTCTATGGCTTCATATTAAGTTCACATATATATTAATACATTCCCGTCATTTTGTAAAGTTCTTTTGCTGCTGTGATAAAATCAGTCCATGATTTTTTGCGAATGCACCTTAACTCCGGGTCCCATAGTACTTGAAACAACAACACTTTTTAAGTACTGGCCTTTTGCAGCAGCAGGCTTGGCTTTAATAACCGTTCCCAATAAAGTACGGAAATTCTCAAGCAGCTTTTCTGTCCCAAAGGAAACTTTACCTATAGGGCAGTGCATTATATTCGTCTTATCAAGTCTATATTCAATCTTGCCGGCCTTTATATCATTGACCGCTTTTGCAACATCCATTGTTACGGTCCCTGCTTTTGGGTTAGGCATCAAGCCTTTAGGTCCCAATACCCTCCCAAGCCTGCCTATAACAGACATCATATCCGGCGTTGCAACAACCACGTCAAATTCAAACCAGTTGTCATTTTGTATCTTCGCTACAAAATCTTCGGCTCCGACATAATCCGCCCCTGCCTTTTCAGCTTCAACAGCCTTATCACCCCTGGCAAACACCAATACCCTTATTGATTTTCCGGTACCATGCGGAAGTACAACCGCACCTCTCACCTGCTGGTCCGCGTGCCTTGAGTCAACACCCAATTTAATATGGGCCTCTACAGTTTCATCAAAATTAGCCCTGGCCATTTTCTGAACCAGGTCAAGAGCTTCTTGCGAACTGTAGTAGTTTTCCTTATCAATAAGCTTTACACTTTCTTGATATTTTTTTCCTCTTTTCATCTTTTTTCAACTCCCACCTGTTTAAGATAAGCTCTAATCCTTAACAACAACGCCCATACTCCTGGCAGTGCCGGCGATCATACTCATTGCGGATTCCACATTGGCTGCATTCAAATCCTGCATTTTCATTTCTGCTATCTTCTTAAGTTCATCCTTTGAGATAGTAGCAACTTTATCCCTGTTGGGCACACCGGAACCACTTTCAATGTTGCACGCTTTTTTGATAAGGACGGCAGCAGGTGGTGTCTTTGTAATAAATGTAAAAGACCTGTCCGCATATACCGTAATCACAACAGGTATAATAAGACCTGCATCTTTAGCAGTCTTTTCATTAAATTCCTTACAAAACCCCATAATGTTAATTCCATGCTGTCCCAGCGCTGGTCCAACCGGTGGAGCCGGAGTTGCCTTGCCTGCAGGTATCTGCAGCTTAACAAAACCAATCACTTTTTTTGCCATTTCATTCCACCTCCCAGTTATTTTGTGACACTTTAAGTGTCATTTATATCAACCAGGCAACTATAGCACCAATTGCCTGTCTAATATCATCCTATAATACAAAAGCAGGCTTCAGGCTTTGACTCCAAAGACCTGCCAGCCTAAAGCTTCTGGATTTGTGCCAATTCCAATTCAACAGGGGTTTCCCTGCCGAACATGGAAACCATAGCTTTAACCTTTTTCTTTTCAAGATTTATTTCTTCAACCGTACCTATGAAATTTTCAAGAGGACCGGATATAACCCTTACACTGTCCCCAATTTCATAATCCAGCAGAGGCGCAAACTCTTCCACACCCATTGCCCTTATTTCCTCCTCGGATAGGGGAACAGGCTTTGAACCCGGTCCTACAAACCCTGTAACACCTCTTGTGTTTCTAACCATGTACCAGGATTCATCGGTCATGACCATTTTAATAAGGACATACCCGGGAAATACCTTTCTTAAGGTAACCTTCTTTCTTCCGTCTTTAATTTCAATTTGTTCCTCCATAGGTACTACTATGTCAATGATAAAGTCCTGCATAGCTCTATTTTCAACCAGTTTTTCTATGTTAGCCTTTACTTTGTTTTCATAACCGGAATATGTATGCACAACATACCACCTGGCATTTTCAGAAATACTTTCTTCAGAAAGCATACTATGCCCTCCCTTTAAGCATGCTCAAACTTTATTAACACACATGCTCTTTAATATATAACGCTTCATAAATCTACACCATACATCACCTTATACCATGAAAAAAACTACTGTAATCCATACAAAAAATTCATGAAGCCTTTATTTTGCCAATGTATTGGTTACTATGCCAAGTAATGCCCAGTCTGCAATCCATATTATGGCACCAATTATAAAGCAAGCCAGCAAAACAGAAACAGTATTGTTGATTAATTGCTCCCTGTTCGGCCAAATAACTTTCTTCAGCTCACTTTTTATTTCCTTAAAAAACTTTTTAATACTTTTTCTTTTCTTTTTTACCGTTTCAGCAGCCATATCATATATCTCCACTAAATAATTTTATTTTGTTTCCTTATGAACCGTTTGCTTGCCGCAAAATTTGCAATATTTTTTAAGTTCAATCCTGTCAGGATCGTTATTTTTGTTTTTCATAGTATGATAATTCCTTTGCTTGCAATCAGTACATGCAAGCGTAATCTTCAATCTCATTGCTTCCACCTCCAGCTTTAAGCAGCATTTCAGGCTATTTTTGGACATAAAAAAAAAGCCTTCCAACACAGTATTTAATTTAGCACATGCCAAACAAAAAGTCAAGCATTTTATTTAGGCAATTTGCGCCTTAATCATTCCTTAATCAATTACTATTGTAAGTTCGTCATAAACATACTTGTCAAAAAATTCGGCCTTTGTCAAAAAAGACTTGCCGCTTAAAGGGTCTCCGATAATATATTTTTCATTAACTTTGCCCAAAAAAGCTATAAAGTGGGGTATATTATTAAATCTTACAGCCAGCAGGGACGGATATGCTGTTTTGGACAAATCCTTCAGGTACATGCATTTTACATTGTAGCCTTGATGCCTTGCGTATCTTACCAGATACCACTCCTCTACGCCGCCCAGGCTGGCAAAGGTAGACCTTGCTATTTCTTTTTCCGACTGTTTTTTTCCATAGTGATTGAACACTGTTGCCAAAGAAGCTGCTCCACAGGTAAAACCGGTTGTCTGCAAGCAAACTCCTTCTTTCCATTCGTTACCGATTTTATTCTTAAACTCTGCAGGAAATACTACCGGCTCCAAATATGGTGCTAAAACAAGAAGTAGGGCAGTTAAGTAAATATACTTGTTATATTTTTTCCATTTAACTCTGCCGGACCGGCTTTTATTTGTAACAAAGCCTATAAATAATGCCCAGAATGCAGATAATACCTCAATTTTATCTAAACTTCTAAACTCAATATACCATATAGAAAACCGTATTGCACTAAATATATTGCAGGTAATAAACAATACACCAGGCAGGCAAAATAAAAAAAATAACAAGCTTAAAATATATTTAAGCTTTTTTGCCAATGGATAACGATAGCTTGTACCCAATAAAAAAAAATATAATACCAAGGCCAATGGAATAAAACATATTATAATTAATAAACATTTCTGCCCTGCCTTATGTAAATTTTAAATCTACTTATACTTATGGCTATGGGGAATATTCCCGGCTCGCTTGTAACTATTCTTCAATAAGCTCATCTATGGCAGCCCCGGGAGGTACTATTGGAAAAACCTTGTCATCCCTGTCAATTTCAAAATTTATAAGCACGGGAGTGTCCTTTGACGCCAGGGCCCTATTTAAAGCACCGTCAACCTCTTCCGGTTTTGTGACATTTATGCCTATTGCACCAAATGCTTCTGCCAATTTTACAAAGCTTCCGTCCCTGTCAATTGTTGTAGAGGAAAACCTTCCGTCATAGAACATATCCTGCCATTGCCTTACCATTCCCAAAACATGATTATTAAGGATAGCTATTACTATAGGCAGCTTGTATTCCACAGCAGTTGCTATTTCATTGCAGTTCATCCTAAAGCTCCCGTCACCTGCAATATTAATAACTTTCTTGCCAGGCATGCCAATCTGGGCACCTATACAGGCTCCCAGCCCGTATCCCATTGTTCCCAGGCCGCCTGATGAAATAAACTGCCTGGGTGCAGAGTATTTATAAAATTGGGCGGCCCACAGCTGATTCTGTCCCACCTCGGTTGTTATTAAAGCATCTCCGCCTGTAAGCTCATATATCCTTTCAACAACATGGTGCGGTTTCAAGGTACCGTCCTGTACATATTTTAAAGGGTAAGATTTTTTCCATTCAATTATCTGCCCGGCCCATTTTGATTCCCTGACAATTTCTATTTTAGCATTAAGCTTTTGTAATATCTTTTTAATATTACCCACCAAAGGATATTGTACGGTAACATTTTTATTTATCTCCGCAGGGTCAATATCTATATGCATAACCTGTGCATTTGGAGCAAATTTCTTTACATTGCTGATAACCCTGTCCGAAAATCTTGCACCGATTGCTATAAAAAGATCGGCTTCCTTAACCGCATGGTTTGACGTTCTTGTCCCATGCATTCCAACAAGGCCCATAAAGAGCTTATGGTTTCCCGGAAAAGAGCCCAAACCCATCATAGTTGTGGAAACAGGAATCATTGCCTTTTCCGCAAAATTTAACACCTCGGTGTCCGCCTGAGAAATAGATACTCCGCCCCCTGATAGGATTACCGGCTTTTTTGCCCTGTTTATTATTTCTGCCGCCTCATTTATTTGGCTGTCTGTTGCCCCCATTGGAATTTCTGCCGGAGGCTTAACGGATTTGGGTTCGTATTCTGCCTCCGCAGCAGTTACATCCTTGCAAATATCAATCAGTACGGGTCCGGGCCTGCCTTCTCTTGCTATGCTAAAAGCTTTTCTTATAATGTCCGCCAGTTTGCTTGCGTCCTTAACTATATAATTATGTTTCGTAATAGGTGCTGTTATTCCAGTAATATCTACTTCCTGGAAGGAGTCCTTCCCCAACAGGCTTGTGGGAACCTGTCCCGTAAAGGCAACCAGGGGCACAGAATCCATGTACGCAGTTGCTATACCGGTTACAAGGTTGGTAGCCCCCGGACCGGAAGTAGCTATGCATACACCGACCTTCCCCGTTGCCCTGGCGTACCCGTCGGCTGCATGGGAAGCTCCCTGTTCATGGGATGTCAAAATGTGCCTTATATCGTCTTTTGCCTTTAAAAGAGCATCATATATGTTTAATACCGCTCCTCCCGGATATCCGAAAATTGTATTTACATCCTGTTCTTTTAAACATTCAACTAAAATTTGTGCACCTGTAAGCTTCATTTATTTTACGTCCTTTCTAATCTAAATGTAAAATCAAAATCAAGGGTTTTTTTACTAATATAATACTGCTCCCGTACTTGCCGAAGTTACCAATCTTGAATATCTTCCAAGGTATCCAGTAGTAATTCTTGGCTCCGGTTTCTTCCATTCTTCCCTTCTTTTATCCATCTCTTCTTGTGAAACCAATACGTCAAGTCTTCCCTTTGGAATGTCAATGCTGATTGTATCCCCCTCAATTATCAAAGCTACGGGACCTCCTTCCATTGCTTCAGGCGAAATATGGCCAATAGATGCTCCCCTGGATGCCCCGGAGAATCTTCCGTCGGTGATAAGGGCTACGTCCTTGTCAAGGCCCATGCCTGCTATTGCGGAAGTCGGTGAAAGCATTTCACGCATACCCGGTCCGCCTTTAGGCCCTTCATATCTTATAACTACCACATCGCCTTTTTTAATTCGGCCTTCATATATTGCGCTTATTGCATCATCTTCAGAATCAAAGACCCTTGCAGGACCTTTATGAACCAGCATTTCTTCAGCTACCGCAGATCTTTTTACAACACTGCCGTCAGGTGCTATATTACCTTTCAATATTGCCAGTCCGCCCATCTTGCTGTAAGGCTTCTTTATACTTCGTATAACATTTCTATCAATTATATCCGCATCCTTTATATTTTCCCATACTGTTTTCCCTGTGCATGTAATAATGTCGGTATTAATCAAATTTCCTGTTGACAATTCCTTCATTACCGCCTGAACACCCCCTGCGGCATATAAATCCTGCACATGGTGTTCACCGGCAGGTGAAAGGCGGCACAGGTTGGGTACATTTGCGCTAATATCATTTATTTTATCCAGGTCAATTTTTAAGCCTACTTCATGCGCTATTGCAGGCAGGTGGAGTATGGAATTTGTAGAGCAGCCCAGGGCCATATCCACCGCAAGAGCATTATCAAAAGCCCTTGGCGTCAATATATCCCCGGGTTTAATATCCTTTTCAACCAATTCCATAACCTTAACGCCTGCAGATTTTGCAAGCCTTATTCTTTCAGCATATACGGCAGGTATTGTTCCGTTGCCGGTAAGTCCCATTCCCAAAACTTCCGTCAGGCAGTTCATTGAGTTGGCCGTAAACATTCCGGAGCAGGAACCGCATCCGGGACAGGCATTATTTTCATATTCACAAAGCTCATCTTCATGCATTTTTCCTGCCTTTACAGCTCCTACGGCTTCAAAAACACTGTTAAGGTCAAGATATTTACCCTTTTTATAAACGGAAAGCATTGGACCGCCGCTTACAACTACGGACGGCACATTAATCCTTGCTGCCGCCATCAGCATTCCGGGCACAATTTTATCGCAATTAGGAATAAAAACCATGCCGTCAAAATTATGGGCAAGCCCCATGGCTTCACAAGAATCTGCAATCAGTTCCCTGCTGGGAAGGGAATATTTCATACCCGTATGTCCCATTGTAATTCCGTCACATACCCCGATGGTCCCAAATTCTATGGGTGTACCTCCGGCCATCCTTATACCTGCCTTAACCGCATCTGCTATATCATCAAGATGAACATGCCCCGGTATTATTTCACTTTTTGAATTTGCCACGCCGATAAGCGGCTTTTGAAGTTCTTCATCCGTATAGCCCATAGCTTTGAACAAAGACCTGTGAGGCGACCTTTCAATACCCTTTTTTACAACATCACTTCTCATTTTAACCTGTCCTCCTGCTTTAAAAAACTGTTTTAACTATTGTACTATGTTTTATACGTACTGTCCAGAAAAACACTAGGAGTCCGCTCGAAAAGTCGTGTGTGCAGATTTTCAGTTCATTTTTTTGCTCAATTTTTGCAAGAAAACGGCGAATATCTGGATATTTAACGCTTTTCTTGCAGAAATTTGAGCGGAATAAAGGGACGAAAAGCTGTGTGCAGGACTTTCCGAGCTGACTCCTAGTATATCATATCTACAATAAAATTATTCTCATAAAAGAATGCTGCAAGCAATGATGCTTCAATTGACTCAAAAACAGCGGCGAAATAGGGAGACGAGCTAAAAAGCATTAGAATTGCAAAAAGTATATATATGGTCAGCAGCCCCTCTAAAGCTCCGAGAAGCAGTCCCCCTACCTTGTCCAACTGTTTGAATACGGGCAGCCTGGCTATTCCCTGCAGCAATACCCTAAAAAGCATAAGAGTAAACCGGATTGCTATGAACAGGGCAATAAGACTTATTACGCTGATTATAAAAGCCGCAAGCTCCGAGCTCAACCTGTCGGTTACATCGCTGAGGTCCACTGCTTCTGTCAGGTCCCTGCCTGAAAATATCAAATCCTTTAAGAATGAAGGAAGCGGTATTTTATCCACCAGCCCAAAGCCTTCACTGCTTGCCCCGGCTGCCGGTACGATTTCATCCTTTCTTAAAAGCAGGTTTTTTTGTATGGAAGCTTTGATTGATTCAAATATTGTTGTCTTCATAAGTATGCCGGTAACCACCGGGTGCAATTTTATAGCAAGATATATGGATATGAAAAAGGAAGCAATTTTAAATACGGAATAAATAAATCCCTGCACAAGTCCTATTACAGCAAAAGCAGCTATTAGTACAAAAACCGCTCCATCAGCTAAATTCATTGCCATCTCCCCCCACCATTCATTTTTATCCGTTATTTGCCAGCCTTAATGCGCTGACTTTGTTCTTGGATACAACTACTGCTTCCATCCTGTTTAAAAAAAACACGTCCCTTATATCGGAAATAGACGAAAACCTGTAAATTTCATTGCAATCCTCATCAAGAAATATTACCTGCCTGCCCGTATTAACTGCAATTATATCTTCATATGACCTAAGATTGTACACCTCTTCTTTTAAACCTATAGAAGCATTTTTTTCACCATGTTCATCAAATATCAGAATATCAATGTTATAAGACTTCAGTACTCCGGACTTCTTCTCACTAATAACAGAAGCGGCGGCATATTTGCCTGAAACGGCAGCCACACTGTAAATCTCTTCAAAGGCACTGTAAGCAATCTGCTTCCCTCCACTATCATAAAAATACAGTTCATTGTCGTTAGCCAGGAACAAGCTGTCCTTATCCACAAAACATGCATATGGAAACAGTTTATCCTTGTCAAATCCGGACATCCGGGTTCCAAGGATATCTAGTACTTCAATGTATGTAAACGCATTTATACCTCCCACATCCATACAGTTGACCAATACACTGGCGTTATCCTCTGAAATTGAAGCCGAAAAAGCATACGTTTCGGAATAGTCCCGGGTAAATATCCATTCCCCGCCCGGGTCGTAAACAGATACTGCGGAGCTGTAGCCTTTAGCATCATGGACAACAGCAGCATAGCCGCCGGCATTTATATAAATATTAATTATCCTGTCGTTCAATTCCTTTTTCCAGACCACTTTTTTTCCATTAAGCACATAAATGCTGTGGCCCTCTTTATCTCCTACTGCAAATCTGTTTCCGCTAAAGGACGTAATAGGATTATTTAACGAAGCCTTTAAATTTAATTCATTTTCTCCATTTCTATTTATTCCGACTATACTGCTGTCTTTATACTTCAACAGCATATCCTTGCTTATGCCCAGTATATGTTCATCTTCAAAGTTATACGTCCTCTCCCACAAAATGCCCCCTGAAGATTTTTCTATCGTAAATATTTGGGCAAATACACTCTTTACATCCATATTTTCAATATCCAGACCCCTACTTTTAGTATAAACGAGAAATGAAATAACTATTACAGAAATAATAAGACCTGAAAAAGTGATTATTTTAAATACCCGTTTTTTATTATTATCCTTAGGCTCATCATTGGTATACATCTTTAATGTTACTCCCTTGTTTTTATAGTAACAATTTTAACATATTCCACGATATTTCCGCAACGGTGCAGCTTAAGTAAGATCAATTTCCTTAAGAAGCGTCCCTGCCTGACCTTATATCCTTTAGCCCGTTAACCAGTATCAAAATTACCATAAAAAGCCCCATATATCCGAACAATGGGTATATGGCAGCTATAAGATTAGAAAAACCCATGCTGGAAAATGGAATAGCCACGCCACAGATAATAACCGCAGTATATTTTTGTTTCAATTTAAGCTTGCTGCCGATCCTTTCGGTTATGCAGTATCCTGAAGTAACTGCAGAAAGAAGCATTGCAAGCCAAAGGACGAGAGAATACACCTTTGTAATTGCAGTGTTGTATTTGACCAGTACACTCATTATCGGAAATTCGGAATGTATGGTGGCAGGATAAAAAATATACAGGGCCAGATAAATAATCAACGCAATGACACACAGCATGGCTCCTCCCATTATTCCGCCAAGCCCTGCCACTTTCCTGCTTTTAAGGTATGGAAACAGCCCTGACAAAACTACAACGGAAAGTATGCTGTTGTAGCTTACATAGACAATCGCCGAAGAAACCCAGTTTTTTGTTAATCCGGTCAGTATATTTCCGCTGTTAAATACGGATATGTCCCTTGTAACAATTATATATATTCCTATTGCAATGATACCTGTAATTAAAACCGGAGTAATAAGGGTGCCAAGTCCGACAACACCTCTAATATCTGCCAGCAGTATCAGCATACAGATAAATGACATAATGAATATTCCATATTCCATTTTAATATAAAATGTATCGGAAACCAGGCTTCCCGAGCCTGCAATCATAATAAAGAAAACGGAAACCATGAATAATATGCTTATAATTTCAACAATCCATCCCATCAGCCATCCCGTCATGGGAAAAAGGAACTCATCATAATTTCTGATTCTATGTGAATAAACCCTGTTGAGTACAATATAACCTATAAGGGCAAAGAGAAGACCTGAAAGGATAATACCGTAAAAACCGCGCTGTTCATATACCAGAAAAAACTTTGCTATCTCCTGCCCTGAAGCAAATCCTGCACCTATTACCGTTGCAGTATAGATACTTCCAACCTTTATAATGTTAAATATTTCGTTCTTATACACAACAAAACAGCCCCCACACAATTCGGAAATTTGATAATTAGAATATACTAAATCCAAAAGCCTCTTATAATTGATATGTGAGGGCTGCCCTAATAATGACTATTCTTTAACAGTGAAATTTAAGCAAATTGATTAAGTTATGGTTTTTAACGGGATGGCCTTAGCCTTTGCTTTCCAAAAAGTCCATAAGCTTTTCATTCATCTCCCTTACTCCGTCTTCTTTGTCAAACTTGTTCTTTTTAACCAGGATGCCGCTGTATTCACCGTTTTTCACCACATAGTAATATGTGTCGTCCTTTGAAATATATTCAACCTTCATAACTCCCGGGGCTTCCTTAAGATAGTAGGTGAAAGTTATTTCCGCCTCACCTTGAGGGCTGCCTTCCGGATAAACTTCATCCAGCGTAACGCCGATGAGAGCCTGATAATATTTCCTGAAGGGCTGGTCTCCATTTTCATCTTCCATGGACGCATCCTTGCCATTTACGGTAAACTTATCATTATCCCTATCTTCTTCGTCGGTCTGCAAACCAATATCATGCTTATAACCATCCATTTCAACTTCAATCCTGCTGACATCATTGATATTTACGATGTATGCAAATACTTCTACAATCTCTTCGATTGGTTTGTCAAGGTAAGTAAATGCATCAGTGGATACGGAAAACACTTCATTATCCTCTCCCAGCTTGATAAAGGCTTTTTTTGCTTTTTCCTTTCCAAACATTATTTGTATTGAAGAGTCGCCTGCCTTTTTAAACTCTATAACATAATTAGGCTTATCCAGGCCATATTTGTCAAGGGACATGGCATCCTTCTCAACAAACTCTTCAATAGCCAGAGTTTCAACAGACTGCAGCAGCGGACCTACAGCACTGTAATCAACATTTGCAATAATTGGGGAAGTGAGATTCCACCGGGTTTCATCTACTTTTTCAGCTTTAAAGACATTTTCACCTTTCCTGTCCATGGAAATCTGTATAATTTCATCCTGCACCACATCAAAGAGTTTTTTATCCCTTATATCATTTTCTGAAACCATAAGCCTGTCTCCTGAATAGGTACCCAGGGTATAAACCTTTGTACTGTCTTTAAGCTTGATATAATAAGCTCCTTCAGTGGGTGTCATATCACCTATTTCCAAAAAGGCGGCAGCGCCTTCCCCGGTATATACCGTAACAAGGGACGGGTTGTCAAGGCCATACTTGGATAAATCCTGTGCATCCTCTTCTATTACTTTACTTGAACCGACAGAATTAGCATTTAGAGCTATACTTTTAACCTTTGAGCTGTCTACCCTCAAATCCCCATGGGAAATAAGATTCCATTTGTTCTTATCTTCAGCATCCTTTTCAATTGCAAAAAACTCATCAGTGACACTATTTTTAACCGTAACCTTTATAACATCATCTATCTTGATATCATACAGCTTTTCATAGGTGCTTTTGTACTCTTCTTCACTATCATCCTTACCGATATTATCTTTGAGCAAAACATATACTGCAGCCATTACGGCAAGTGCGGCCAGCATAATGGCAGCTATCCTGTAAAGCCTCATAAATGACGCCTCCTTAGATAAACATAGGTGCCCATTCCGAATATTATAATGGGAAGGACAACTACCAATAATATACTGAATACACTGCTCTGCTTGGCGGTAATGTTTATGGACTGCCTTTCGTAAGCCTTGGGGGCAACATAGAAATCGCCTTTATCGTCACCTTTCATCCAACTTAGCAAATGCATGAAAAAGTGAATACCTGAATCTCCTATCATAGCGTACACCTCATCCGACATAAAGGCTGAATTACCCGTAACCAGAAGCTTGGAGGGTTTATATCCCCCTTTATAATCCACGGCAACCGCCACATTAAGCTTACCGATTTCGTTTTCACTTCCGTCGGCCTTTATGCTTTCCGCCTGGTCACTGGTAGTGATCAAAGACGTTGTTTCAATGTATTCCTTTGTATTTTTAAGAATATCCACGCTCCGGCAGTATGGCATGATAATCCTGAAGTTTGAAGGTGAAAGCTCACTGGTTATAGGGCTGCTTTCGGCCTTCGGATACAAATAAAACTGGCTTAAGGGCAAATACATATTTCTATCATTTTCTGAAATCCTGTCATGGTTAATATTTATATTGAATTCATTTAAAACCTTGTTGAATTCTTCAAACTTATCACTCGAAAGGATTGGATCAAACAACATAATAACATTTCCGCCCCTATCCTTCAAGTACTCATCCAATATATCTCTTTCCTTGGCTTTCAAATCATTCCGGGGTGAAAACATAACTACGGCAATGGCATCGTCCGGAATACCGTCAATCAAAAGGTCAATGGTTTTCACTTCATAATTATTCCTTTCCAGACGGTCCCTGGCATTTGAAAAATCCCTGTCAAGCTCCGTTTCTCCATGTCCCTTCGTAAAATAAACAACCGGTGTTTCTTCGGCAGTCACAAAAACAATCGCACCGGTAAAGCCCCGTTCCGCATTTGAACCGGTAATGCGGTTCTGAAAGGACTGCTGGTCAAAATGTGTATCATACAAATCATATCCGTCCAGCACCTTGACCCGGTCCCCGCTTTTTACAATAAATTTGCCCTTTTTTATTTCCATCATATCATCAGGGTCAATTTCACCTCTAAAATCAGGATTCCTGTCCAGATCAACATATTCAACCTTTATCCTTGGATATCTTTCATATTTGTCAAGCAGCTGTACAAATTCCTTGTATCCTTCTCTTGCACCAACTTTACCGTCGTCAAAAAGCCCATATATGATTACATCTTTTTCCAGGGCCTTAAGAATTTCGACAGATTTGTCGCTGATTGAATAGAGCTTGTTTGGTGTAAGATCCCATTTCAAGTCAAACATTCCCACAAAAAGATTCAATACCAGGGCAATGGCAGTAGCTGCCGCTATCAAAACCAAAGTTACTGTTCCATATTTTACATTTTTACTTTTAAAAACACTTATTAATTTACGGAATATTTTATCCATTTTTTATCACCCCTGACTCCAGCGTCTTTTTTCTATCATCATGGCAGTTATAAACAAAAACAGCGAAATAAAGCTTAAATAATATATTATTGGTCCAATTCCAAGTATTCCATTGCTAAAATCCTCATACCTTGAAAGAAGAGAAAACCAGCCAAGTACCTTAGCCGTAAGCCCTCCAATCAGTCCTGCAATTCCATCGGCTATCCACATAATAAGCAGTCCTACAAAACTAACTATTGCTGCAATAATCTGGTTTTCTGTTATGGACGAAGCAAAAACCCCAACCGATATAAAGGCACCTCCTAAAAGTATATAGCCTAAATATCCCCCAACCAGTTTAGCGGTAAACTGACCGCCGAAGGCAATCAATACAACAGGATAGATCAGTGAAATAACAACAATTACCATAAAAACGGTGAAAGCTGCAAAATATTTGCCCAACACTATGTTAGTAAGTTTTACAGGGGATGTTATAAGCAGTACATCCGTTCCATTTTTCCTGTCTTCCGCAATTATCCTCATGGTGAGTATGGGTACAAGGAATATGAGTATATAGCTCATTGAGGAAAGGTTTCCGTTAAAATCACCCGACCGGTACGTGAGATTAGGTACAAAAAAGATGGAAGTCAGCACAATAAAAAGCCCTATCATCACATACGCAATGGGAGAATAAAAATACGATTTAACTTCCTTTAAATATATGGCCAGCATTTTATCCAACCTCCTTTTCTTCAGTCACAAGCTGGAGGAATATGTCTTCCAGTGTCATATCCATGGATTTCATCTCTATTATAGGGTAGCCCAGTTTAGCCATTGCAAAAAATAAGGGTTTTCTTACGTCAATGTCGGTGTCCGATTCAACAATATAGCTGACCACATCCTTCTCCTTCTCCATGTTTGGCTCTACCAGTTTTATGCCGTATATTTCACGCATTTTATCTGCTATGGAGCTCTTTGGGCCTACTACCGTAACCAAAAGCCTTGATGCGCTTCCGAAATTCTTCGCCAGCTCCTCAGGGGTATCTACGGCAGCAATCTTGCCATTGTTTATTATGACTACTCTTTCACAGACCGCACTGACTTCAGGCAGTATATGGGAGCTTAAAATAATGGTATGTTCTTTTCCCAGGGCTTTGATAAGCTTGCGTATTTCAATAATCTGTTTTGGGTCAAGTCCCACGGTAGGTTCGTCCAGGACTAAAACTTCCGGGCTGCCTAACAGTGCCTGGGCCAATCCGACCCTTTGCTTGTAACCCTTTGAAAGGTTGTTTATAAGCCTGCCTCTGACATCTGTTATCTTAACCAGTTCCATTATATCACTTATCTGGCTTTTCTTTTGTTTTTTGTCCACCTTTTTAAGGTCACCTACAAAATTCAGATAATCAGTTACTGTCATATCCATATAAACCGGAGGATGCTCAGGCATATAGCCTATTCTTTTTTTTACTTCCAGCGGCTGGCTCATTACATCAAATCCGGAAACCATAGCTTTTCCGTCGGTAGCAGGAATATATCCCGTAAGGATATTCATAGTAGTAGATTTGCCTGCCCCGTTAGGTCCCAGAAATCCCAGGATTTCTCCTTTGTTTACAGTAAAGCTCACGTTATCTACAGCTTTAATCTGACCATATTTTTTAGTCAAATTCTGTATTTCTATCATCCTTTTCCCTCCCATACCATAATTATATGGAATGATCAAGAAATTTCTATCGTATATTACTTAATCATTCCTTAATTATTATCCAACATACTTTTTACGAAAATATGAACAATCTGTAAACAGATTGTCCATAAACCGCATGGTCAATTATATATTCTTTAATAACTATTTTCAAGGAATAATAAATCTTGAGCTTCCCTATTTTTATAAATCAGATTTGAATTTTACCATTTTTCCCTTTTAACTGTTTTTTAAAAGACAGTCCTTTCAAATACCTTCCTGAAATGGAATCCGTAAATTGAGAGAGTAACGGCCAGGGGAAACAGCCTTGGACGCTTAAACAAGGACCAGATAATCAGCTTCCAATAGTATGTCCTCTCCTTACCGATAATTCCCAGCCGTATGATTGACCTTAAAAATGCCATTACATGCTCAAAGCTAATATGAGTTGAAGCCATCTTTCCGGGCTTGAACTCTTTAAGAAACGTCTTGACGCGCTCATAGTACTTTTTTGGAGAGTATATATTGTTAATTATACTCTCATAGCCTTTGACCAGAACTCCCTTATCCATTTTGGGTATAAAATTCATGGTAAAATTGGTATTGTCACCGGAAAAATCCTTTAAAAGCCTGCCTTCTCCAAGAAGCCGCTTATAAAGCCTTGTGCCCTTAGGTGCATTTAACAGTCCGACCATTGCGGTTACAATACCGCTTTCCTGGATGAAATTTACCATCCTTTCAAAAATCGAATGCCTGTCGTTGTCAAATCCAACTATGAATCCACCCTGTACCTGTAAGCCGGAGCTTTGAATCTTTTTAATACATTTTATCATGTCACGGTTTTTATTCTGCATTTTACTGCACTCGGAAAGACTATCTTCGTCGGGGGTTTCAATACCTATGAATACGGTATTAAAGCCTGCTCTCACCATCTTTTCCATTAGCTCCTGGTCATCTGCCAGATTTATTGTTGCTTCAGTTTGAAATGCAAATGGGTAATCCCTTTTTTCCATCCACTCAATAAGAGCAGGAAGTATATTCTTTAAAAGCTTTTTCTTGTTCCCAATAAAATTATCGTCTACAAAAAATACTCCGCCCCTCCAGCCGGATTTATACAATACATCCAATTCATCAAGCAGCTGGATTGCGCTTTTTGTCCTGGGATTATGCCCGTAAAGGGTTGTTATATTGCAAAACTCGCAGTTATAAGGACATCCCCGTGAATACTGTATATTCATGGTAGCATATTTTTTAACATTGATAAGCTCCCATAAAGGCAGCGGCGTTTTACCCAACTCAAACATTTCGTCCGATGTATACAAATGCTTCGGAGTATTTTTTTCAAGGTCTTCCAAAAACAAAGGCAGCGTTATTTCTCCTTCATTAAGTACAAGATGGTCAACATCATCGTATTCTTCAGGCTCTGAAGTAAACAGGGGCCCTCCCGCCACTGTTTTCACCCCAAGCATTTTACACCTGTCTATTACTTCCCTTACAGAATCTTTTTGCACCACCATGGCACTTATAAACACGTAATCCGCCCATAATATGTCCTTGTCCTTAAGCTTTGTTATATTCATATCAATCAGCTTTTTTTCATAGCCTGAAGGAATTATCGCAGCAACTGTTAATAATCCCAAAGGCGGGAAGCTGGCCTTTTTTGATACAAACCTGAGTGCGTATTGAAAACCCCAGTAAGTAATTGGATTTTCAGGATAAACAAAAAGTATTTTCATTTTTTACCTGCCTTTCATATCTCTACACATAATTTATAATTTGCAAATAACAAAATCGTTATGCATTATGGTTCCCGGCAAAAAAGCATATTAAAAATCTTCACATATACTTATTCAGAAAATAATATATATTATCCCTATAGAAAAAAATATTATTATTCATGAAATCAGATATTTTATGCTTATTAATACTATATATAACGTCTAATTCCAAGCGTTATGACCTTTGAAACCCACTAAAACCTTTGTTGTATTTCAAAGACCGCAATTTAAGGAATTAAAGCCGTTTCATATAGTATATCACAAATCCCCGGTTCTTAACATGTATTATATTTTTAAATACGAACAGATAAGAAAAATGTCTTATTACTACTGTGCTAAAAATCAGCTTTACAAATTTTTTTTGGATTGCAGCATTATGACGGTTTATATTTTTTCTTCTTAAAAAAACTTGAAAAAATAGGCCCCAATATGGAAAAACCCAGTATTAGTACCCATTCGTCCGGTGTAAGGGGAACCGTTTTAAAAATATTTTGCAAAAATGGTATGTATACTGCTGCAAGTATCATGCAAAGAGAACATAAAACAGCAAAAACCAGGAGTACATTATTAAATAGGGGAATTTCAAATATTGTCCGTTTTTCAGACTTGCACTCAAAGACGTGGATAAGCTGGGTAAGCACAAGTGTCATAAAACCTCCTGTCCTTGCCAAGGGCACATTCCCGGTAAAATATAAGATGCTTGCAAATACGGCCAGAGTGCATAAGCCAAGCAGCAAGCCTCTTTTTATTATCAAAAAACCCAATCCGTCTGAAAATATATTTTCTCCCGATTTCCTGGGAGGGTCCGTCATTATATCCTTTTCAGCAGGCTCAAGTCCCAATGCTATTGCGGGCAGTCCGTCGGTTACAAGATTAACCCAAAGTATTTGAATGGGCAAAAGCGGTATGGGCAATCCAACCAGCATACCCAAAAACATTGTCAGAACTTCGCCTATATTACATGAAAGCAGGTATCTGATAAATTTACGGATATTACTGTAAATTATTCTCCCTTCCTCCACGGCAGATACTATTGTTGCAAAATTGTCATCGGTCAATATCATAGATGATGCTTCCCTGGTAACATCAGTACCTGTAAGTCCCATGGAAACACCAATATCCGCTTCCTTTACAGCAGGGGCATCATTTACCCCGTCTCCTGTCATTGCTACCGTGTGCCCCATTTTTTTTAATGTTTTTACAATGGCCAGCTTATGCCGGGGCGTTACTCTTGCATAAATTGATACATTTTCAGCAATCCTTTGAAGTCCGTATTCACCCAGTCTATCAAGATCAGAGCCGGTTAGTATTTTATCTGTGCTTTGCCATATATGAAGCTCTTTTGCGATTGCGTGGGCAGTAAGCCTGTGGTCTCCTGTTATCATTACAGGCTTTATGCCTGCAAGCCTGCACTTTTTGACTGCTTCATATGCTTCCTTTCTTGGAGGGTCAATCATTCCGACAAGACCGACAAACACCAGGCTGCTTTCCATTTTCCCCAAAAAGCTCCTGCCATTTAACTTTTTATACCCTATACCCAGCACTCTCAATGCTTCCGATGCCATCCTGTCGTTTATGGTCAGTATGCCTGTCTTTAAAGCTTTATCCATCGGGACAATCCCTTTGGAAGTAAGTATTTTGCCGCATTTTTCCAGTACTACGCCAGGCGCGCCTTTTGTGTAGACATAATGTCCGTGTAAAGCATCCTTACACAATACGGACATGCATTTTCTGTCGGAATCAAAAGGAATCTCATCAAGCTTTTTATTGTTATGCAATACATCATCTATAAGCCCCGCACCAAGCGCGGCTTCCATTAATGCTTTTTCTGTAGGGTCTCCATTTAAATGCCAGCTTTCAGGGGTTTTAATCTTTTTTTTTATTTTGCTTATAATACTTATGGTCTTCCTTTCAGGCAGCTCAATACTTACATTGCCGCAAAGGGCTCCTGCTTTTAGGACAAGGCTCAAAGGTTTTGAAGCATCCGGAGATACCTTTCGGTCCCTGAACATAAATTCGGTTTTATTCCTCCGGCTATTTTTTACGGTAAAAATCCTGCCAGCCGTATATATGCTTTTTACCTGCATCCTGTTTTCCGTAAGTGTACCGGTTTTATCTGAACAAATTATATCGGCACATCCAAGGGCTTCGACAGAAGGAAGTTTACGTACAAGAGCTTTGCGTTTAAGCATCCGCTGCACTCCAATGGCAAGTGCAATGGTTACTACCGCCGGAAGCCCTTCAGGTACGGCAGCTACCGCCAGGCTTATTCCCGCCATCAGCATTGTAAGGATTGCTTCCCCCCTTAATATCCCTGTTATCGATACTATTGCACATACGAGCAGACAACCCATAACAATATATTTCCCAAGCTGGTCCAGCCTTTTTTGAAGAGGCGTTTCATTATCTTCCGAATTTTGAATCATATCTGCAATTTTACCCATCTCGGTTTTCATACCCGTAGCAAATGCTATGGCCCTGCCCCTTCCTCTTGTTATTGCAGTGCCCATAAAAATACATGCCTCTTTTTCCGGGTATTTGCCGTTATTTTCATTATGAGCATTTTTATCTACAGGTACCGACTCGCCTGTGAGAAGCGACTCATCCACATTTATATTTTTTGCTTCAACAAGTACACTGTCCGCGGCAACCTTGTCACCCTCTTCAATTATTATCAAATCTCCCGGGACTACTTGTGTTGCAGGAATTTCATTTACTTTTCCATCCCTTATTACCCTGCACCCGGGAGCAGCCATTTCCTTTAATGCATCAAGTGTTCTTTCCGTTTTGAATTCCTGCACAAATCCCAGCACGGAATTAATTACAATTATTGCAACTATCGTAACCGCTTCGATTATCTCACCCATTGCAGCCGATACCAAGGTAGAAGCTATAAGGATTAAAACCATGAAATCCTTAAACTGATTAAGAAATATTTTAAACGTTGATATGCCCTTTTTAGACTCAATTATATTTAAACCATGAATTTCAAGTTTTTTTTCTGCTTCTTTTTCTTTAAGTCCATTGTAATCTCCATTTAACCTGGGTGTCCCATTACCTGTTCTCAACAAAACCACTCCTTTGTCTCTCTCATATAATTATTCAAAGGACAAGCATGTTAGAACAATTTAGTCAAATGAAGAATTTTTTAAAGCTTACATTCCCAAAACTTTTATATTATTTACATATGGATCAACAGTTCCCTGTAATTCACACCCTTGTTCCTTGAGCAGTTTTATGTAAGCGATTATATCCTTTGATATCCTTTCCCCCATACAAATAACAGGTATGCCGGGTGGATATGCCATAACCATTTCGCCGGCAACCTCACCTTCGGCATCATCAATGGCGACTGTTTTTTTAGGGCTGTAAAATGCATCTCTTGGGGATACTATCATCTCAAGGCTTTCAGGTATAAAAACCTTGTTGCCCAGACCGACCGCTCCGGATTTTGAAGCTGCATCTTTAAGTGCCGAAACAAGGAGGTGCAAGCTTTCCTCTGTATCTCCAATGCTTGTTATTGCAAGTATGTTGTAAAGGTCCGACAGCTCAATTTGTATATTATACTCCTTGCGAAGCTTGGCCTCCATCTGGTAACCGGTATATCCGATACCCCTGACATTGATCCCAAGCTTTGTCTCGTCCAGGTCATAACATCCCGGAGTACCGACCAGCTCTTTTCCAAATGCATACAAACGGTCAATTTTGTTTATTTCATCCCTTGCCTCCCTCACAAGTACAAGGTTTTGTTCAAGCATTTCACTGCCCTTTGTAGCAAGCTGCTTCCTTGCAATGTCAAGTGAACACATCAGCAAATAGGATGCACTTGTCGTATAGGTTAAATTAAGGACCTGCCTTACCTTTTCATCGGAAACTATGTTACTTCTTACAAGCAGTGCGGAGCTCTGGGTAAGAGATCCAGATGTCTTATGGAGGCTCACACAGCTCATATCGGCGCCTACCTCCATACCGGTCAATGGAAAATCATCGTGAAAACACATATGTGCCCCATGGGCTTCATCGGAAAGTACCGCCATATTATGCCTGTGGGCAACTCTTACAATGGATTTCATATCGGGAGCGGCACCATAATAAGTTGGATTTACAACAAAAACAGCCTTGGCGTGGGGATATTTCTTAATAGTTTCTTTTAAGCTGTCAACGGTTATGCCCATGGCAATCCCAAGGCTTTTGTTTATTTCCGGCCGTATATAAACAGGTATTGCTCCACTTAGAACAATTGCACCTATGGTAGATTTATGGGCATTCCTCGGGATAATAATCCTGTCTCCCGGATTGCAGGCCCCTATTATCATGGCCTGTACACCTGATGTGGTGCCATTGACCAGAAAATAAGCATTTTCTGCACCAAATGCATTTGACATAAGTTTTTCCGATTCTAAAATTACACCTGTGGGGCTTGTCAGGTAATCAAGCTCGTCCATGCCGTTGGCATCCATTTGAAGCGCCTTTTCACCAATATATTCCCTTAGTTCTTCTATTCCCCTTCCCTGTTTATGTCCGGGTACGTGGAATGGAATCACCTTGTCATCCACATATTTCCTGACCGCGTCAAAAAGGGGGGTTAAATTTTGATCACCATTTAACATTAATCAATTCCTCCATAATCTTCATCAACAAATGAATTATAAGACAAGGCTTAAGTATAAGTCAAGAAAAAGAACCTTTGCGTTTCCCCATTTTTAACATTGAATAGATTTATGTGTATAATGAAGCAGTTATCATTATATAAAAAGCCCTGCTTTCTTTTGGGAAAGCAGGGCTAAATTTATATTGGCATCTCAGCTTTGTTTTTCGACGCAGTATTAATTATTTCTTTTGATCCATTCATTTGCAGTCCTAATCATGGCCTGATGCTTTTGATCTATTCTGTTTGTCCCGTGGGTCTTGCTGTGGTAGAAATGGATGCAAAAATGCCCGTTAAAGTTATTACCTTTTACCTGGTCAAAATTTAAACCCGCTCCAAATCCGCCGCTCCTGTTTGAAACATATTTTCCGGCCGGATATTTATCTAATCCGGCATGGGGCATCCCATTAATTGATGCCGCAAATTTCATTCCGTTTACTTCAACTACAACAGCCTTCCTGCTCCAGCTCCACTTTCCCCCATAAATCTTCTTCATTATGGCGGTGTCGTTAGCTGTAAGGGGCTCACAATCTGCATGGTTTTCACCATATGTACGTTTGGCCTTGAAGCTCAAGCCGGATTTGATGTCATAAACCGTTGCGACAGTACCCCTTGAAAAAATATTTGCAACAGAACCAAACCAATTTGCCATGTAGTTGTTTTGCCTTGATACCCCTGCCCTGGAAGACGCTTTTGTAACAGCTCCGTTTAAAAGCTTGTCCAAAAGAGCCAGAGTGTTTCGCCCGGCAATTCCGTCGGCAGGCAGTCCGTAATCTGCCTGCAGCTTTTTAACTGCAGACTCTGTTACACTCTCATAATAGCCTGTAATAAGACTGCTGTAATAACCTGTCTTTTTAAGGCCCTGCTGAAGCTCAACAACAGAGCTGCTTCTCATACCTTTTTTCAGCGGGGTAACAGAAGCATTAACAGGTTCCAATTTGCTGTTCAAAAGGGAAATTGTATTGTTCCCAGCTATACCGTCCACAAGAAGATTGTGGCTTTTTTGAAAGTTTTTAACGGATTTTTCAGTTATGCTGCCATAGTAGCCTGTTGCCCTTGCATTAAAATAACCCAATTGCTTCAGATTATTTTGAAGCTTAACCACATTGTTTCCCCTTGAACCTTTCTTTAACAGCAAACCATAAGCTGAAAGTGAGCTTACCATAAAATATGTAGAGACCAGCAAAATCAAAGCAAGTAAACGAATTATCCTTCTTTTCCTCATAGAACCCTCCTTCCTATAAGCAATTTGCACCTTAATCGGTTTTAAGCAAGGAGCGCACTAAATTTAGCAGGCTCCATTAACTAAAGAAGCTAAATGCAAAAACTTAAAGTATACATAATATATTATAGCATAAATGTTTTTACATTTACAATTGGCAAAATACTTGTGAATATTTTGGTTTAATTAGTAAAATACTCATTTGCAAGAAAAACTTGAAAAGATGAAATATACTGTTTTAAAGCCTTTAAAGGTTTTTTTAAATACTGTAATACACAGGAAGTAACGCACCTGTATTGCTGCTGTAATAAAAATATAACAAAAAACAGCTTTTTTAGCTGTTTTTTTGTTTACATAATATACCCTTTTTCATTCACCTGAAAACACTGTCAGTAATTTCTCTGGGCCCACTGGTTTGCTTCTTCAACCTTTTCCTGGTGTAAAGGGTCAACCTTGTTGTTTACATGAAGCCTGCTCTTGTAGAAATGTATACAAAAATGTCCATTCATACCATTATTCTTTACAGTATCATAATTATATCCATACCCGTATCCTGCGGACCTGTTGCTTATATATTTGCCCGATGCATATTTATCAAGCCCGGCATGGGGCATTCCATTCATGGACGCAGCAATCCTCCTGCCGTTAACGGTTACAATTATTGCCCTTCTGCTCCAGCTCCAGCTGCCGCCATAAATACGCTTCATTACTGCGGTATCCTCTTTGGAAACCGGTTCAACATCTGCATGATTAGTGCCAAATGTCCTTTTTACCCTGAAGCTTAACCCTGATTTTATGTCGTAAACCGTAGCGTCCGCTCCCCGTTTGAATATTTTGTCCACTCCCCCAAACCAGGGAGTTTTATAACTTACATTTCTTGAACTGCTTCTTGAGGTTTTAACCCCGCTTTTTTGAGCACCGGCCAAGATATCCCTGAGCAAGCTTAAGGTTTTAATACCTGCTACACCGTCTGCATATAACCCATTTGCCTTTTGGAATTTCAATACGGCAGCTTCCGTCAAATCACCAAAATACCCTGTAGGCTTTACAGAAAAGTAACCAAGCCTTTTAAGACTTTCCTGCAGCATAAAAACTTCGTCGCCTTCCATTTCCTTTTCCAGTATTTTATCATAAAGAAGCTCCTTGATGCGATTTACAGTATTTTTGCCGGCTACACCGTCGGGGTAGAGGCCATAAGCCTTTTGAAAATTTTTAACCGCGCTCAGCGTTATTTCACCATAGTAACCGGTTGGACTGGCATTAAAGAATCCAAGTTTGGAAAGCTCTTGCTGAAGCATCATGACATCTTCACCCTTCATTCCGCTTTTCAAAGTATCTGATGCATGCACTTCCCGGACAAATAAAGCCTGTGACAGGCCCAAAACCAACAACAAAAGAATTGCAACCGAAGTAGTACTCCTTTTAAACATTTGCTCCCCCTAAAAGAATATGTAATATTAATAGAGTAACATTATATATTTCAAAATAATTCCTCCATTAATATTATAGCATTCTTTGTGTAGACATAAAACCCCTATTTCATATTTTACGAAAAAAATATGAAATAGGGCGGGAAGCTTACTTAAAAGCGGGGATTAGAAGCCATGCGGAATAATACATGCGTAATACCCAAAAGATTATGATATAAGCAAAATGCTTGTATTTCAAAGGTCATGTTCCAGGAATTAAAGACATCCCATATGGTATACACTCCCCGCTTTCACTCTGGCAAAAGCTCCGGTTTATTTGCCGATAAATTGCTGGACCAGTATCTTACCATAAGCCGGGCTTTCCACTATACCTATTCCCGTATGGCTGAATTTATCATTCAAAATGTTCTTTTTATGCGCTTCCGAATTGATCCACGCATTAAAAGCTCCCTCAATGGTTTTATTGCCGGCTATGTTCTCACCTGCCGTAGCAAAAGCTATATCATACTTTCTCATCATATCCCAGGGTGAACCAAAGTCATTGGATTGATGTGAAAAATAATTATTGTCTACCATATCCTGTGCTTTTAACCTCGCTACCCTTAAAAGTATCGGATCAAATTCAAGAGGTTTAAGACCTGCCTCTATTCTTGATTCATTGATCAAGTCGAGAAGAACCTTTTCATTTTCAGAAACATCAAGCACTGCACCTTTATCAGTTTCTTTTTCTTCCTCTTTCCTGTCAGGGTCGGGAAGCTTCTCTGACGTTAAGTCAACAGAGGCAGGCATAGTGATATAACTACTGTGCAAGCATCCGATAATGCCGCTATCCGCATCAATTGCAGCATACCATGAACCCATCTTTCCGATAATATTAACGGTTTGTCCTTTTTTCAATACCTTTGAAACAGTATAATCTGTTGACGGCCCCTGCCTCATGTTAAGAAAGCTTGCATTGACAACTCCGCTGGCATAACTCACCTTTTCAAATACAGGTACAGCTTCGTCATTGACACTGGCTAATTCCTTACTATCCCCGGCATATGCGGCAAATAAACCCGTAGCTGCCGTTAACACCAAAACAAGCGCTATCAAAAAAACTATCCTATTTTTCATAAAATCCCTCCATTTTTTTTAAAGCTGTTTTACCTCTTAACTATTATTGCCAATAAAATTAATCTTTATTATGGAATAATGATTTTTTTGGAAATTTTTTTGTTTTTTTATTGATGGTTATATGCTGCTTTAATATAATAGAGATAATATAAAAAGAAAGGAATAATTACATGGTCAGGTTTGGAATCGGGCAGGACAGTCATAGATTTGATTATAGTAACAAGGATAAAAAGCTTTTATTGGGCGGAATAATTTTTGAAGGCGAACCTCCTCTAAAGGGTAACAGCGATGCAGATGTAGTGCTCCACGCAATAACAAATGCGGTTAGCGGCATTACATGTGTTAACATATTAGGCAAAATAAGTGACGATATGTGCCACAACCAAGGAATAACGGACAGTAGGGCATACCTGGAAGAAGCACTTAAGCATCTTAATGGAAGTATAGTCCATGTTTCGCTATCTATTGAATGCCTTATCCCTAAAATCAGCCCCAAAATAGGCGACATGCGCCGGAGCCTGTCAGAGTTCTTAGATTTGCAGGAAAGCTGTATAGGAATAACCGCAACTACCGGAGAGGGCCTCACTCAGTTTGGAAAAGGAATTGGCATCCAGGTTTTCGCCTGTGTAACAGTTGAAAGCTTATAGCCGCAGCCCTTCATTTTTTCTCCAGTATTATTTGGGCAAGGTCAAGGTCTTCCTTTGTTGTAATCTTAATATTGTCATAACCGCCCATAACAATTCCGGGCCTTATTCCTGTCCTTTCAACAAGTACGGAATCATCGGTCCCTGAAAATCCTTCCGCCCGGGCTTTTTTGTGTGCATCCATTAAGATATGGTACTTAAAAGCCTGTGGGGTTTGTATTGCCCACAAACAGCTTCTGTCAAGCGTTTCTTTTATTAATTTGCCGTCCGTTTTTTTAATTGTGTCCTTAACCGGTATCCCAGCACAAGCTCCTCCAAGCTCCATAGCACCAAAAATGCAATTTTTTAGAACATCATCCTTGACAAATGGCCTGGCACCATCATGTACCAGTACGACATCGGTGCCGGGGGATACCCTTTGCAGCCCGTTAAACACGGATATCTGCCTTGTCCTGCCTCCTGTAACTACAGATGAGAGCTTATTGAAAGTACCTCCGGCTAGAATATGGTTTTTAAAATAAAGAATATCATTATTGCTTAAAACAAGAATAATTTCATTAATAAAGCTGCTTTTTGCAAATATTTCTAATGTTCTGACAACAACAGGCACACCGTTTAGCTCGAAAAACTGTTTATTAATGTCCTCGCCCATACGTTTTCCTGCTCCGGCAGCAACAATAACAGCACTGGTAAACAAATAAACCTCCTTGATGAGCATTCTGCTTATGTTATGATCTTGCTTTGACACTATTAAAAGCCTTGTAAAACTATTTATATTCCATATATATTTAAATTGCTTTTTCAACCGGGATCTTTGGCTTTGCAAATATCATTCTACCGGCAGCCGTTTGCAAAACGCTTGTAACAACCACATTTATCTTTTCCCCGATATGGGTATGGCCCCCGTCTACCACTATCATTGTTCCGTCTTCCATATAACCGATTCCCTGCCCATTTTCTTTTCCATCCTTTATTACCTGTACTTCCAGATTTTCACCCGGCAGGGCTATTGGTTTAACCGCATTGGCAAGCTCATTTACATTAAGAACATGAATATTCTGGACACTGGCCACTTTATTCAGATTAAAATCAGTGGTTACAATACACCCGTTTTGCTTTTTGGCAACTCCAAGAAGCTCACTGTCAACCTCTCCGCCCTCAGGAAGCCTGGTATTGTCAATTTTTACAGGATAGCCAAGTTCATTGCGGATCATGTTAATAACATCCAGGCCCCGCCTTCCCCTGTTTCTTTTTAAAGAATCCTGTGAATCGGCAATATGCCTTAATTCAACCAGCACAAATTCGGGAATAATAATTACGCCTTCCATAAACCCGCTTCTGATTATATCTACTATCCTTCCGTCAATAAGTACACTTGTATCTATGATTTTGGGCATGGGAATTGATTTTTTCTCCCCATCTCTTTCTTTAAAGAAATCATGCAGGGTTTCATTTCTTTTACCTGCGGCTATGTATATACCCATAAACCCGAAAAGTATATTCACCGTTATGGATACAGGCACTCCTATAATGTTGACCTTGACAATTGGAATAGTTATAAGATTTGCAATTATCAATCCAATAATAAGTCCCACACTGCTGATTGTAAGCTCATAAAGGGTCATGCTCTGAATAAGCTTCTCCAGGCCGTCAAGGTTTTTGGATATAACTTTTATCAGCCTGTTACCGGCTGAATAAAATATGAAAGCGGTAAGACCTGAAAAAACAGTATATATCAACAAACCTATACCATCGGTATGTAAGCCATATGTAAGTATAACAGTTTTTGTAAGTGAAAAACCGGTTATGCCTCCCACTACTGCAAAGGATATCCTGATAATATTATTCAGCATTTTATCCGTCTCCCCTGCTATAAATTGTTAAACGCTTATGTAACTATCAATCAAACTCTCTAAATCATGCTGATTGATACCTTTAGCAAGAACCAGTTCACTAATTAATATCTGCCTTGCACTGTTAAGCATCTTCCTCTCTCCAGTCGACAATCCTTTTTCCCTATCTCTCAGCATTAGAGTTCTGACAACTTCTGCAACTTCAAAGATGTCCCCGCTTTTAATCTTTACCATGTTTTCACGATATCTTTTGTTCCAATTGCTAGTAACATTTATACCGTTTTCCTTTAGAATTTCCATTACCTTGTCCACATCCTGGGTACTGATAATTTCTCTGATACCAATATCCCCTACGTTATTTGTCGGAATCATTACCTTCATATCACCAATCGGCATTTTGACAACATAATAGCTCTGCTTTTCACCTAATATTTCCTTTTCTTCAATAGACTCTATTATTCCAGCTCCGTGCATGGGATATACTATCTTGTCTCCTACATTGAACATTAAAAATCCTCCAAAAAAAACTACACATTAATATTAAGAACTTGTCATTAGTATTTGGAAATTCCCAGAACAGTCTTTAAAAGGCATGTCCATAAAGGCTTTACTAATCAACCGGAAGAGCACAATACAATAATTCCTACCTCCGAATACTTAATTTTTTATTTTTATAAGCAATAAAAATAAAAGTATACCATTTTATTGTACTACATATTTCATCATTTGTCAAAATTGGTATGGCTTTGAGCAGTTTAATCCTGCTGCATTATGTCTGTAATGACCCAATTGCTTGTACTCCTATCAAAATCCATTACAAATATCCTGCTGTTTTTGCCGTTGGTGAAATATGTATTTTCAACTGTTTCATCCACTACTGCTTCAAGCACTACATTAAAGGCCTTTTGACCATTTGCTTTAATATCTTCTCCCATATGTTCGTCAATTGACTCTACCGCAATTTGTTTTACAATGCCTTTGAACAACAAAGTAAATGCCTCCAAAGTCAAACCATTTTCACTGTTGATTCCATGACCAAATCTGATTTCATATGCTTCAAAAAAGTTTCCCTCATTCAAATTTTCCACCCAGCCGTTTATAATAGCGGCAAGTGCCTGATTGTCGTATCCATCTTTAAGAAACCCTATACTTTCTTCCTTGCTTGAAAGCTCCTTTTTCAATTCGCTGTTCACCATAGCCGAATCGTTAACCTTCTTATTGAGCAGCTCAATATCCTTTGTCAATCGGTCCAGCTCTTTCACATAGCCTTCATTTTCATCATTCAGCCTTTTCATTTCTTTGGAAAGGTAATTTATGGTAACATCATTGCTGTCATTTGTATTTTTTAAAGTTTTAATATCCTCCGCCTTGTTTTCCCTATCCCAAAGTAAATAGTTAAAGCCGATGAAAAACAGGATAATTACTGCGCAAATCAGTACAAGAAAGAATTTTTTCATTATTATTCTCCTCCAAAACCAAAGAGCCTTATAGCATTTTCAGATGTTATCTTTGCCAGCTCCTCCGCTTCAACTCCTTTTATAGCAGCTGCTTTTTCCAAAATATATATCAGGTTGCCGGAATCATTTCTTTTTCCCCTTTTAGGCTCAGGAGTCAGGTAGGGTGCATCAGTTTCCAGGAGAAGCCTGTCCTCCGGTATATATTTTACAACATCAATAATTTTTTTGGCATTTTTGAATGTAACCACACCGCCTACGGAAATGTAAAATCCCAATTCCACAAGCTCCCTTGCCATTTCAACACTGCCGGAAAATGCATGAAAAACCCCTCCCGTCTTATATGCCTGTTCTTTTTTTATTATATTTAAGACATCTTCATGAGCATCCCTGTCATGTATAATTACCGGCAGCTTTAATTCTCCCGCCAGGCTGACCTGCTTTGCAAACCAATATTTCTGGACCTCCCTGGGACTGTTGTCATAATAATAGTCAAGGCCGATTTCACCTATTGCAGCTACCTTGCTATTTGAAGCGAAATTTTTTATAACTGCCATGGTATTTTCATTCGCTTCACTTATGCTGTGAGGATGTATGCCTACGGCAGAATATACATATCCGTATTTTTGGGACAGGGAAATCGTTTCAGCGACTGAAGACAGGCTTGAAGACGGATTCAGTATATATGAAACACCTTCCCTGTGTACTCTTTCAATTATTTCATGCCGGTCTTCGTTAAACCTGCCGTCATCATAATGGGCATGCGTATCTATAAGCATCTGCGGCTCCACTCCGGTTTTTCATTTTCTATGTTCTATTTTACTACATTAACATAAATAAGTAAATCTATCAGCTTATTTGAGTTTCCCCATTTTTAACATTGAGAAGATTTATGTGTATAATGAAACAGTTATCATTGGGAATGAATTTATACCTGTTTTAAAAAATGGGGAAACTCTCAAAATCAGCTTACTTTGTTGCCGCTGTCCGTATCCTTATCGGTGGTTAGAAGAACCAAGTCCTTTTTGCCTGATGCTGTAAGTATCATTCCCTGGGACTCGACCCCTTTAAGCTTTACAGGTTTTAAGTTGGCAACCAGTATAACATCCATACCTTTAAGCTCATCAGGCTTATAGTATTTTGCTATTCCCGATACCACCTGCCTTACTTCATCACCAAGCTTGAGCTTGAATTTTATAAGCTTGTCTGTGCCTTCAATTTTTTCAGCCTCCAGCACTTTTGCCACTCTTAAGTCTATTTTGGCAAAATCATCAATGGTAATATTCTCAAAGCTTCCCGTTTCCTTTATTTTTTTATTACCCTTTTTGTTTTCAGCACTGCTTTTTTCTGCGTTGCCGATTTCATCCATTTTCTTTTTTTCATCTATCCGTACAAAGAGTGGAGAGGCCTCTCCGACTTTTGTTCCCTCCCGGATTTTTCCAAAATCCTGTATACTGTCCCAACCAACATCCTTTGTATTTATTTGCTGCTGGATTTTCGCAGCTGTCTCAGGCATAAAAGGGCCCAAAAGCACAGACGCTATTCTTATTACCTCAGCCAGGTTGTACAGGACTGCTGCAAGCCTGTCTTTTTTAGACCCGTCCCTGCCAAGTATCCATGGCATTGTCTCATCAATATACTTATTGCTTCTTCTAAGAAGATTCCATATTTCATCCATAGCTTCGGAAACCTTTAATTTTTCCATTTTTTCAGCAGTATTTTCAACCGTACTCATTGCCATACTTTTAAGTTCCTCATCAACAGGCTGCCCCTCCCTGCCCTTAATTATTATACCGTCAAAGTATTTATTTATCATTGCTAACGTCCTGTTTACAAGATTTCCAAGTATGTTAGACAAATCTGAGTTTATTCTGCTTATCAACAGCTCATATGTTATAGTGCCGTCCTGGGCAAAGGGCATTTCATGCAGCACATAGTATCTGACCGCATCCACTCCAAAATGCTTAACCAGATCGTCCGCATATAGAACATTCCCCTTTGATTTGCTCATCTTGTCGCTGCCTACCAGGAGCCAGGGATGACCAAAGACCTGCCTGGGAAGAGGCAGTTCCAGTGCCATTAGCATAATAGGCCAGTATATCGTATGAAACCTCAGAATATCCTTGCCTATCAAGTGTACATCGGCAGGCCAGTTATTATTGTATAATTCTCCACATTCTCCTTCCGGGTCAAAGCCCAAAGCAGTTATATAGTTACTAAGCGCATCTATCCATACATAAATAACATGTCCTCCGTCAAAGGTCACAGGTACTCCCCAATCAAATGAAGTCCTTGAAACACATAAATCCTGCAATCCTTTTTTGAGAAAGTTATTCATCATTTCATTCTTTCTGGACTCAGGCTGTATGAACCCGGGATTGTCTTCAATGTATTTGATTAATTTATCCTGGTACTTGCCTAACTTAAAAAAGTAGGCTTCTTCCTCCGTTTTCTGGACTTCCCTTTTACAATCGGGACATTTACCTTCTACCAGCTGGGTTTCAGTAAAAAACGATTCACAGGGTGTACAATAAAGGCCCTTGTACTTGCCTTTGTAAATGTCTCCTTTGTTATACAAGCTTTTAAATATGTTCTGTACGGCTTTTTCATGGTAGCCGTCGGTAGTTCTGATGAATTTGTCATAGCTTGTATTCATCATATCCCAGATGTCTTTTATTTGCCCTGCCACCTTATCAACATGCTGTTTAGGTGTTATTCCGTTTTCCCGGGCAACCTGTTGAATCTTCTGTCCATGCTCGTCGGTACCTGTAAGAAAGAACACATCATATCCTAAAAGCCTCTTAAATCTTGCAATACTGTCTGCCAGGACAGCTTCATATGTATTTCCTATATGAGGTTTTTTGGACGTATATACTATTGCGGTAGTAATATAATATTTTTTTCGCTTCAACTTATCCTGCCTCCCATTTGACAACTGTTTTCTTTTAATTGCATAAGCCTGCCATAAATATACTATACAATTAACAATACTTTTTTTCAAGCCTTTGGCAAAATGATCAAATTGCTAGGAGCCTTGGACAGAACTCCTGTACATATATTTTTGATTCATTTTTTTGTCCAAATTCTTCAAAAAAACGGCGAATATCTGGATATTTAACGCTTT
>JANQLN010000036.1 GCA_028280575.1 Clostridia bacterium | reverse complement strand
TCAAACTTTTCAGCAAGCTCAAATGCCTTTACGGTTCCCCTGTTAAGCAAAATTGTCGTAATTGCCAGCAGCCTGTCTATTTTCATAAAAAACCACCCGGATGGTAGGGCAATTTGCTTATGTTATGATTTTCTTAATGGAGCATACTAAATGTAGTAGTATGAATAATAAGCATATACAACATTTAGTATGCTCCTTGCTTGAAATTGATTAAGGCGCAAATTGCTTATGTAAAATGGCATTGCAAAAATACCTTCATATTTTAATTATAAATGAAATAATCCAATATGCAAGCCGTCAGATTAACTTTTTTCCAGTGATATTTTTTTGTCAACATCGCATATTATGGCCTTTTTCTTACCTTCAACATATGTTTCCAATATAATCTTTCCGTCCCAAATATCCGCCAGGTGCTTCAATGTTTCCGAAGCATAACCCGTTTCCAGTTCTCTCCCATCATATTCGTGCCTCAATATAAGTGAATTGTCCCGTTGAACCAGCTGCTCCACCTTTATAACCGGAATGCTTCCCATACCCGCATTCAGTGAAATAGTGTCCCTTATTTCCTTCCAGCCCTCTTCGTCGGACACCTCTTTTACAACATAATCCTTCCCTTCCTTCTCATATTTGAAGAGATTTAATTCCCGGCATATCTCCTTTGTCAGATACCGTCTTATAAAAGACTCATCACGTTCCAATCCTCTTACATCAAATATACTTTTCAAACCATTTTTTTTGCCTATATCCTCAAAAATCTTAAATCCAAGATAATAAGGGTTAATGCTGTTTTTGTGCGGCCTTATAACCTGATTGTGCCTTTTAAGAAACTCAATGTGCAGACCCTGGCTAAGATTGAGGCTGTTTAGTATTTTGTAATGCCAGAAGCTTGCCCAACCTTCGTTCATTATTTTGGTTTCAATTTGGGGAATAAAATATTGTGTTTCCTCCCTTACAATGTTGATAAGGTCCTTTTCCCAATCATCCAGCCTCCCATAATTGTCTACAAACATCAATATATCTTCTTCCGGCTGGATAGGAATTTTTTTAATGTTTGGAATATCCTTTGCCATTTCCTCCCTGTAATCAATAAAAGAATACTTTTTGCCGGGCTTATTGTATTTGTCAAGCAGCCTTTGAATTTTTTCTTCGCGGCAAATGTGTTTCTCTTCCACTATCCTGGCTGCCTGAAATCTTAAAGCATGGGCCGCATTGAGAATCCTCTCAACATTTTCATACCCGATCCCCGGGTCCTGGATATAATCCCTGACCCTGCGTGCATGGTTTTTAAACATTTGTATGGTATTGTCTGCTTTTGTACCTATTTTGAAAATCCTGTTGTTTTTAAAGAAGTCGTTGTGCCCATATACATGGGCAATGGTTAGTATCTGCAAAAGCAAACTGTTGTCTTTCATCAAATATGCTATACATGGATTTGAATTGATAACCATTTCATATGGAAGGCCCGACAAATTATACTTATTCATGGTTTTAATGCGCTCATAGGATTTCCCGAAGCTCCAATGGGGATAGTGGGAAGGCATGCCGGTATAAGCTTCATAGCATATCATATCCTCATAGCTTACTATTTCAAATTCCTGTTCATAGCAGCTTAGTCCTTCCTTTTTTGCAATCTCTTCTATACTCTTATCCCATTTTTCCAATTCCTTTATGCTGTAATCAGACATTTACCGGTTCTCCTTTTCAAGCAATTTTTTTAACCCTTGAACAATATCTGCTTTTTCCGCCATTTTTACAGCAACAAAATTACTGCTTTTGATATTCTTTTCATACTCTGATTTTATTGTACTCCTATAGGTGAAATTGCCCGGTATTATCTCACCATATCCGAACAAATTGCATACGTCACACAAATCCACGGCTTTTTCTACCGCCTTTTGGTTATCCTCTATCCAGTTATCCCCGTCACTGCAATGGAAGGAATATATATTCCAATTAGCCGGATTGTACCTTTGCTCAATTATTTCAAGAGCTTTTTCATATCCGCTGCTTATATAGGTTCCTCCCGATTCACCCCTGTGGAAAAAATCATTTTCACTTACCTCCCTGGCAGTTGTAGTATGTGCCACAAATACCAGTTCAACGTTGGTATATTTATTTTTTACAAATTGATAAAGCAAAAAATAAAAGCTTCTTGCCATATACTTCTTTGTCTGGTTCATGGAACCGGAGACATCCATAATGCATATAACCACTGCATTAAAGTCCTTCTTTTGTGTTTCTTTCAGCCTGTGATACCTGAGGTCGTCTTCCATGAAAGGAAACCTTTTTTGAACATCTTCTTCCCGTTCAATATCCTTACCGTTTTCATCATGGCTTCTTTTAAATGATTGCTTTCTTTTTATCTTTTCAACAACAGAGCGCTTTTTCGCAAGCCTGGGGGGAATTCCTTTCCTTTTGTAACCTAAATTCCTATAGCTTTTTTCCGTTTCCGAGTCAGAAAATTTTTTGCGGTCTATGTCAGGCAGCTTAAGGTCATCAAAGAGATACTTTATAAGTTCTTCAATTGTAATTTCCGTTTCATAAATATCCTCACCCTCCTGGTTTCCGGCTCCTTCTTGACCCTGACCTCCTTGCCGGGATTTATCCTCTCCAACCTTATCCCCTCTTTTTGTGCCCGTATTACCGGAACCTGTGCCCGGGGTATTTTTACCATATACAAACCTGTATTCCTTGATTCCCTTTATAGGAATCTTGATTTTTTTATCCTTATTCTGCCCAATAATGGCTTCCTCCGCAATAATATCACCGATATTCTTTTTAATGGATTCTTCCACAAGCTGCTTATGGCGCCTTTTGTCTTCAGCAGCCCTATCCCTGCCCCCTGCATCAAATTCTTTGAAAATTGACACCTTATCACCTCTAATCTTTCCAAAGGTTGTTTGCCGCATACTTCAAAATAACATTGCAACAGTGGTCACAATACCCGTTTTTCTTCATTTCATCTACCATAGCATCAAATTTCTCATTTTGCTCCTTATCCCTTACCTTTGCCTTTGTAATGATCCTGCTAATCTCCTTAACCGATAGCGTAAGCTTTTTGTCAATGGCCTCCTTAAGAGGTTCATAGCTGTCATAATTAAGCCTTCCGCCGTTCCTGAGCACGTAAAACATGTATGCGGTAACATCGGCTCTAAAACCTTTGGAAGCCGTACTGGTTATGCCTATCTGCTCTTCAATGGATTTTAGGAACTTTTCATCAGGTTCCAGCTCCTCACCTGTGTTGATGTCTTTTATCTTTGTCTTGTTTACAAAAGCTTCCGAATGGTCCAGATAATTGTTGAACAAGCTTTCTGCCTGTTCCCTGTATCCATGTATAAAAGCCTTTGTTACTTCCTTTTCCAAAATTTTATTATACTCTTTCCTCAATGAATCCTGCACAAAATTCAAATACCTTGTTTTGTCTTCATCCTTAATAGCAAGCTCCTTGATTTGCCTTACGAGTGTCTCCATAACCGATATGGGATTTATACAATTGTGTTCGGACTCTGATAAAGTAATATCAAGGGCTTTCATAATAAACCGGGTGGAAATTCCACTCAACCCTTCTCTTTCGGCTTCATCCTTCAATTCTTCAATATCTATTTTCCTTGTCATGCCTTTTTCAACAATTTCTTCTCCATTATATATCTTAAGCTTGGTCATAGGGTCAACCTTGTTTGAAGGGGAAAGCCTTGTCAAAATGGCAAACATGGAGACAACCTTAAGGGTATGTGGTGAAATATGGGCATTAAACCTGCTCTTTTTAAGAATCTTATTGTATATCTTTACTTCTTCGTCAAGCTCAAGGCAATATGGGATTTCTATTTTTACAATCCTATCTAGAATAGCTTCGTTGGTATGGTCTGATTTGAACTTGTTCCACTCTGCTTCATTGGAGTGTGCCAGGATTACCCCGTCAAAATAAATCATTGAACCCTTACCGGGTGAAGGAATGGATTTCTCCTGGGTTGCCGTTATCATGGTATGAAGATATTCCGTTTCATTTTTAAACACTTCAATAAATTCAACAATGCCCCTGTTCCCTGCATTAAATGCGCCGTTTAACGATAATACCCTGGGGTCGTCCTCAGGATACAAATCAATCTTTGATATATCAACAGAGCCTGTGAGCACGGAAGTGTCCTGGTTATTGGGATCAACCGGGGGAACGACGCCAATTCCTTTCCTGGACCTGACGGAAAAATCTGCAGATACAACAGGAAACTTTTCAAACTCCTTGTTATACTCATTCTTCAACCTGTATCTGCAAACCGGGCAAAGGTCCCCCTCAATCTTCACATTAAGAATTTTCTCAAAATCATCTCTTAAATGCTTTGGAACAAGGTGCAGCGGTTCTTCCCTCATTGGGCATCCCTTTATGGAATAGATGGGGAGACTCATTTCAAGCGCCTGCTTTAATTTTTCCATCATTGAGGATTTTCCGGAGCCCACAGGCCCGACAAGGTACAGCACCTGCCTTGATTCTTCTCCTGCCATTGCAGCCGAGTGAAAATATCTTACTATCTTCATTATTGTTTTATCAATACCGAAAAAATCATCGGCAAAAAAATTATATTTTTTTATTGTATCATTTCCATATATCCTTCTAAGTCTTGGATTTTCATCTGTACTAATTACCTCTATACCCGGCTCTGTTATAAGATTATAAAGCCTCTGATGGGAAAGTCTCGCAATTTCAGGTTCATGCTTCAACAACTCAACATAGTCAAGGAATGTTCCTTCAAATCCCTTGCTTCTTTTTTCCGCCCTGTCCTTTTGTATGATACTTGATATGTCAAAACGTTCCATGCATATTGCCCCTTTCTTTAAAATAGGTTTGGATATATCAATTTTTAAACTTTGCCCTATATACTTTAATATATTATATGCTGCAAGCAAAAGTTATGTTTTAATTAATTTACTTTATTTATCATTATTTCATTTTTTTAACATTAAAAGGTTAAAATAAACCTAATAATTATAGTACAATTTTTGATATGTGTTCCGGATTTATATAATACAATTATAGCACATCAAATCCAAAAAGGCTATATCAAAGGCATATGAAGATTTTCCCATGCAGATAAAAGCCGCAAACTATAAAACAGGTTTTCCTTTTACCGTGCTGCTGCTTATTTAATAGTAATTTTGATTTTTTTGTTTCTTCATTTGGTGTCTTTACAGCTTTATTAGCTTCCATTTACCCTTTTTAAACCTAACCATATACATTATTGACCTAATAAAGAAATCTGCACAAAAGGCTATCCATACGCCCATGATACCCATCCCCAAAAAAGCATCAAGAGTATATGTTACAAATACCCGCAGGCCCCAAATTCCCACGAAGCTTGTAAACATCACAAACAAAATATCTCCTGCACCTCTCAATCCGCCTGAAACAACAATGACAATGGCAAGAAATGGCTGAGAAAATGAAAATATTCTGATTGCTTTTGTTCCAATTTCCAAAACTTCCCTCTCATTTGTATATATGCCAACCAACTGACGGGCAAATATGAATATTAGTATAGCAAGTGCACTCATAATAAACATTGAAATTTTAATGGTTTCCCATCCGCATTTTTCCGCCGTTTCATATTTTTTTGAACCTAGCGACTGGCCTATTAAGGTAGTAGCCGCAATACCAAATCCCCATCCGGGTATAAAGCTTATTGAGTTTATGGACATCCCAATTTGAAATACTGCAAGGGCTACGGTTCCCATCCCTGAAATCATAACCTGCATAAGTAAAAAACCGCTTTGCATGACTATTTGCTCCAGAGCTGCCGGTATGCCAACCTTAAATATTTTTTTTAGGATGGGTAAATCTATTCTGAAGCCTTCTTCTAGACGTATTTTCATTTTGCCCCTTTTAAAAAAGAGTACTAAAATGCTGTGTATTCCACCTATTCCCCTGGATATTGCTACCGCCAAAGCCGCTCCGAACACCCCATAAGCCTTGATGTGTATAAATGAATAATCAAATCCAAAAATTAAAACTACTCCAAGTAAAATATTCAAAATATTTACAATAACCGCAATAATCATGGGAGTTCTTGTATCTCCGGCTCCCCTTAAGCATCCGCTTATTAAAATATTAATAAGTGCCAAAGGGTAGGTAAAAAGGGTAATTTTAAGATACATAACGGCCAATGATTTTACCTGTGCTTCGGCATTTCCAAATAACAGATTTATAATATTTTCAGCCAGTATATAACAAATTACGGAAACAACCACTGAAAGAAGCCCGCCCAGAACAGTTGATTGCTTCATGGCACGTCTTGCGTTTTCAGGTTCATTCTCACCTATCAGCCTTGCTACAAGAACTGTTCCGCCTGTCGATAATGCAATAAATAAAACCATTACAAATCCAAACAGGGAGTTAACAAGACCCACGCCTGAAATTGCCTCCTTACTTATTTTACCGACCAAAATAGTTGATACTACACCAACAATCATAAACAATATCTGTTCCAAAACGGAAGGAAGTGCAAGCTTGATTACACTTTTTTTTAGATTGCATTCATCTATGAGCAGGATAAATCACTCCGTATTTTTATAGTTATCTGCTATTATATATTGGTAAATTCAAAAAACAATGTATAATATTAATAAATTCATGTACATTGTTATACAAATTGTGATAATATTTTATTGTAGGTAATTGCGAAACTCTTGAAAAAGGCAGAACCATATATGCCAAGTTTTAGTAAAGTTGTGGAAGCAGACGCAACAGAGAACATTGAAAAGTGAATAACGACAAACAAAAGCTTTGGATAACTATCCTAATTCAGCATGAAAGCATGTAGAAATAAACCGTATTAAAAACGAGATGGAGCATGCACAAGTCTGTATAACGTATTTTAATACTGCTATGCTGAAATCAACGGTTTGAGGCTTCGTATGTATTTATGCTGGTGTATGCTATCAGAAAGAAGAACAGTAACAAGTTGAGTAATGCCTGCTAAATACAAATCAGCTTCCGAGGTAAGAGCATTTCTTGTTTTTCGTCCTGCGATACAGAAACTGTCTTTAAAGTGGTTGATGGATTTTTCGACGTTTACGCGTATTTTGTAGGTATCGTCCCATTCTTCGGTTCCACGAACAGTTCCGGGGAAGGTACGAAGATTTTTTCCCGGATAGACATAGAACATGCGACCGCAGGGAGAATCCGTACAGGGGTTTTCGCAAGAAGTACGGCGTCTGTAATTTCCATCCTCGCATTTCTTCCAGGACATCTTGGGACATACGAACTTGAATGTAGGCATACCGCAGCGAAGATGGGAGCCACTTGTCTCGGGCTTCATTGGAAGTGTAGAATCGTTTGGGCAGCATGGTAGGCCATCTTCATTAATGGGGCAATCCGGATATTTTAAATCATGTGCAGAATTAATCGGGATAAATGCTTTCTTAAAACCAAGAGAGTCTTTGCCAAGCAGTTCATTGTAGATATGGATGGAATCAAATGCGGAATCACCAAGAAATAAGGATGGCTTTATCAAAGGGTGTTTCTTAAAGAAATCCCTTAGAGCTGGCAGAAGTGCCTTAGAATCTGCTAACGATTTATCTTCATCCGGAGAATCATCTTTCTTGGAAACTTGAATTTGGGGATGCTCAAGGTAGTAGTTTTCATCATAAAAATTAATATCCCGGACAATACCAAGACCGTTTGTAATCATGCCGAATTTGTAGGAATAGCAGAAGTGCCCATTGATATACATTTGCTTGATGGCAGGGTCAGCTTCAGCGTGAGTTGGCATCAAACCATATGCTGCTTTATACGGATTATAAGAATCATCCAGTCCTTTTGCAACTTTCCATGCCTTCAGTTTTTTAATTAAAGCGTTGATGAACCTGGGACTGTTTTCCTTAACATACGCTTCAATACCGGAGGTGTCGAAGATAGCCATGGACGCAAGCTTACTATCTATGTTTTGACAGATGGGTTCTGTAAGGTCGACAAGGCTGTCAAACATAGTTTTGAGGTCATCTTTAAAATCCTGTTTAAAGCGTGTGAACTTTGATGCATCCGGAACCTTATCAAAACCACAGAATTCTCGGAGCTGACGTGAATATGTGAGGAATACAATTAGAAGTCTATCGGTTTGGATGCTAAATATACGCTGGATAATGAGAGCAAGAATAAATGCGCTTAGAGAGTATTTGCGGGGTCTGCCAGTATGATTTGTGAAATGCATTTTGAAACTCAAAGGGATAAGGGAATGAATATCAAGGTGTTCTTCCAACATAGAAAGAAATTTGGGTTTGTCGTTTTCAAAGGATTCGAGGCAGTCTGGGTAAATATCATTTAGTGAGAGCTGTTTGGGTCTAATCATTAGATTACATCTCCTTGCTTTTTTGTAGTATTATGTTTAATCGACTATATTATACCACAACTAAGTGAGGAGTTGTATAGATATACAACCTCAAAACGCTGAATTTTAGTGGGTTATGGGGTTTAACAATTAACTAAATATTTTATTGAAATGAAAGGAGACGTGAGCTTTATGTGGTATAATAACAGGTTTTTCAAATACTCAACAATTTTAATAATGCTGCTTTTGATTATATTCCTATGGGGAAAGGCATCTCCGGTGCTTGCTCCAATAAAAAACATAATTGCAATCCTTGCACTGCCTTTAATTTTTTCAGGCCTTTTATATTACCTGTTAAGGCCGCTTGTAAAAATCTTGGAGAAAATCAAGATTCCAAAGATTGCTGCAATATTGATTGCTATTATATTGTTAATATCCCTTATTGCTTTGATAGTGTCCCTGGCAGGCACGGCTATAACCACCCAGTTTAACCAATTAATTTCAGAAATTCCCAAAATAGCTGATATAGCCTACGACAACATCATGCAAATAATTGAAGATATTGATATAGAAATAATTCCATCCGAGGAAATTATTAAAAGGGCAACTACCTTTATTGAAAAAACCATACCTGCAATCGGTGCGGGGCTGTTTTCGGGAATTTCGGCAATTGTGAGTACATTGACAGTACTTTTCCTGATACCCTTTATTCTCTTTTATTTTCTTAAGGATGATACACTGTTTGCCGAAAGGCTGACCAAAATATTCCCTTCAAAATATAAAGAGCAATGCAAAGACATACTTTCTGGTGTTGATAAAACCCTATCTTCATATATTATTGGCCAGGCAATGGTATCATCCGTAATCGGCGTATTGATGTATATCGGATTTTTAATAATAGGTATCAGGTATTCCCTGATTCTCGCTTTCTTTGCAATGATTGCGGCAGTTATTCCTTTTATAGGTCCTTTTTTGGGAATTATACCGGCTCTTTTGGTAGGATTGTCCTATGACTATGTAATGATGCTTAAAATTGTACTGGTTATGATTGTGGTACAGCAGCTGGAAGGCAACCTTATCACCCCTCAGATTATGGGACGGCAGATGCGTATACACCCTGTTACCGTTATAATAGTTCTTTTATCTGCAGCTTCACTTTTCGGTTTGATCGGAATGCTGCTTGCCATTCCTTCCTATGCGGTTCTCAGGGTTCTTTTTGAAAATGGTGTCAGGATATATAAAATATCAAAAAAAGTGTAGAATGCCCATATAAAAACCTGTTGTTGAAACACAACAGGTTTTTTAATTAAAGTTATGATATATTGAAGAACTGTTTTAAAAATCAAAGATGGAAATACTGCAAAGTTCATTATTATTTTCAGGATTGGTATCACCTGCAAATATAATGCTTCCAATATCGGTAACAGTTGTTGTGGTCAAAAGCGGCGTAGCCAGCAGCTTAAGTGCAAAATCAAAACTGAATACAGGAAAACCGCCTGGAGTTACTGCACTGAAATTGATTCCTGGAACAACAAAGCCTATGACGGCAGGTCCAACAATTACATCCCCTACCGCAGGTCCAATTGAATTACCCGGTATATCCACTACCTCCACCGTAACCCCTGCAGGTATTATAACTGTCTTAGCAAGCGTTGCGCCAACAGCCGGGTCAGTCCCAAGGTTGCCTACAACAACATTAAGGTCAATTACACTGTCTTTCTGCTTGGCAATGGGACATGTCTCGTTTATAAACAAATCAACTGCCATGAAATCATCCTTTCCATAAAATTGTTTTGGGCAAAAGCTGCCCAGTAATATATTATGTTTACTTTACATAATGTGTTACTTTATGAATTGGATTTATTATTATTTTAATATTACACAATGCCATCAAATGATTGTTTTAATCCAGAGTCATATGGTACCTTAAGCTATCCAAATTATCTCCATATTTATTAATAAAGCGCAAATTCAGTTCTATGTCCTTTTCGCCGCCATATATTAGCATAGCCAACCTGTTTATGCCTTTATCCAATACAACATCATCAATTTTAACATTCATACACCCTTCACTGTCAATCTCCATATCACCATAGCATATGCCATTTACAAATAGCTTGAAAGAAGAATTAACGGATAATGCAATATCCGGTACTATGCTGCTGTCAGGCAGCTCATTGGCTTTCCTTTTAGTTGGGTCCCTGTTAATATCCGATTCTATGAAGACAGTTAGGAAATATGATTTATTCATGCTGCCTGGTATTTTTACATATCCGTTACTTTTTTCCACCCTCTTCATCCAGCCATAGAGTCCCTCACCCAGGTTGTTCAGTACATAGTCCCTGCTTAAAAAGTATCTTTCCATCTCTTCAAGCTTATGATGTTCTTCCTTAAGAAGCACCATAAATGAGTCTATCCCATGGTCCTTTTCCTGCTTTATATGGCTTAAAAAACTTGTATTGAATGAGGCTCCCATATTTGACAGCAATCTTGCATATGTCCTTATTATTTTATCATTGTCAGCAGGATGTCAAATCACTATTGTTGATACCCTGGAGTACCGGATGTGCATTATCATTTATATAGGTATTAAAAAACAATATCGCATATGATCCTTACTTTAACCTTCTTTGATTTTTATAAACTTAATAAAACAGTCGATATTGTATTTGAAATATTCATCTTTTTGTTAAATATTAAACATTAAAGAGAAGTAAAATAATATGGGCAGATTTGTTTTTACAACAGATGAGATGGCCAAACATCCGGCAAATATTTTAATGCTTCTTTCCACAATTTTGGAGAATGAAAAGCTGCTGCAAAAAGTTTTCCGGCTTTACCTGTTTTTTCACAGGATATGATGGTGCCGCCGCATTGTTCTATCAAAATCCTTGCTGCCGCTATATCCCATTCATACACATTTGATGAAATGAACATGTCATATTCACCATTTGCAACCCTGCATAATTCCAAGGATGCACACCCCAGATACCTGTGAGCCTGTACGCCTGACAGCATGCCAAAGACATCCATGCCCATGCTGCTAAGTTCTTTCATCGTTCTTATGCTCATTGAAACAACTGCCTTTTTCAAGCTTTCTTTTTTTACATGCAGCTTATCCAGTTTGCGCCCATTCGCTGCTGAATCCAGCTTGCTTCTTCCACTATACATGATATCATTTTCGACATCATAAACAAGGCCGAAAACCGGCCGGCCATCCCTGTATAAAGCAAGTGAAACTGCATAATCCCTTGCAAAACGGTAGTAGTTGACAGTACCGTCAATAGGGTCTATGATCCACACATAGCCCTTTTTATTTTTACATCCATCCTTATGGCATTCCTCCGCCAGGATATTATGGTCACTGTACTTTTCCAATATTGCACAGGCAAGATACTTCTCAATAAGAATGTCCTGCTCGGTTACAATGTCCATCTGTGAAGTCTTTTCTTTAATTTTAATTGTCGAGTTCTTACGCTCCAGCTTCAATTTTATCCCTGCTGTCTGGGTCAAGGTATACGCAAAATTATACATTTTTTTTTCATCATGGTCCATATAATTAAAATCCTTTATTAAATAAATTCAAACAGCGGCCAGTTATCCCTGCGGTAAAATCCCAGAAAATTATCAAACCTTCGTACCTCAGTCCGTTTTATGTAAAATGCCGGTGGATTGGCAAATATTTTTTTATTGACACTTGCTACTGCATCTCCAAGCTCTTTTTTTTCACCGGCAGACAATTCTCTTTCAATATAAAACATGGTGACATGCCCCTGGAATTCTCTTTTTCTTTCAACTCCATAATTTTTAAGTGACTTTTCATTATATACGCTGTCTCTGAAATCCTGAAGATATCCATAATCCTTTTCACATGAAGGTGAAATCATTGCTGCTATGACTCCCGTGGAAAAAACAGTAATACCCTTTATTTCAAACTTGAGCTTTTTTAAAGCCGGCTGCTTCAAGAAAAACTGTCTGACAGCATCAAGAAACTCATTTTCTTTTTTATCCTGGATATTTTCCTTGAAATAATCACCGGAGACTAGACGGGCAGCTGTCATATGCAAAGCAGAATCAGGTGCTTCAATAATCTTCAGGGGATTGGAAATACATCTCAAAATCTTCTTTGCATTTATTATTGTCCTGTAAGAATCCATGTTTTCAATATCATCATAAAAAGTGGGCGTAATTAATGTGTATCCTGAATATTCGTATGGCTTCCATGACTTGTTACCATATAATTGGAATTTACCCAGTGTTTTTAATGAATCAACTGCTTGCCTTATATTTTTTTCATCTACCAATTCATTGATATTTTTTATATACCCATAATAATCTTTTTCCATTAAGCACCTCTTTATCTGATTTTTACTGGTATTCCTATCCTGCTGCCTTAATTTTCTTTACTAAAGTTTGCAGTTATTTTTCAAAAAACTGTCAGGATCAAGGAAATCGTGAAACTTCTCTTCCAGTGTTTTTCTATCCCAATTCCACCATTTTGTTTCCACTATTTTATCTATTGTATCCTTCGTCAAATCTCATCCCAGGAGTCCCCTCGGACTCCTAGGAAACAGCAACCAAACGGTTTTTCCGCATATCATAGCGTGTATCGGCCAGGGCCTTGATCGCATCCCTGTCATGGAAAACACCTATCAAGGTCACACCCTTTTTCTTTGTGTCCAGGATAAGCTCTATGATTATATCCTTTGATACGGCATCAAGTGAAGCTGTCGGTTCATCCAGCAGGAGCAAATTGGGCTTTGCCGCAATAGCAAGCAAAATATTAAGTCTTTGCTTTTCGCCCCCGCTGAAGGTTGACGGATACATATTCCAAAGGCTTTTGCTTATTCTGACCCTGTCAAGCAAATACTCAGCTTCTTCCCTCGCTCCCTTTGGTGAGGCATTTCCTGTTAAAAGCCTGCCTGCCAGTATATCCAGTGCAGACACCCTTGGAATGACATGAAGAAACTGTGACACATAACCAAGTTCTGATTTTCGCAGCCATATAATAGTCTGATCCTCCTCTTTTGCAAGATCCACCTTCTTCCCATCCCTTGACAGGTATATTACCGAACCTCCTGTAGGCTTATATGTCCTGTAAATACATTTCAGCAGAGTAGATTTGCCTATTCCGCTTTTACCTGTTACTGCAAGCAGCTTTCCTTTATATGCAGTAAAAGAAACATCATTAAAGCCATCAATAACCAATCCATCCCTGATATGCATTTTAAACTGCTTTGACAGTCCGCTTACCTGAAGCATATTTAACCCTCCTGTAATTGAGTTGTGAAACCAGCTCCCCATCAATAAACACTTTTGTTATTGCCGGTTTTCCATCTATTATTTTTATTATGAGGATATCTGCTTTTTTACCCTCTTCCGCACTGCCGTAATCAGTGCTGATCCCTAATGCCCTGGCGGGATTAAAAGTTACCAGGTTAAGACACTCCCACAGGGGAATACCATGTTCAAAATTCAGCTTAAATACCGCATGAAGCATTGCCGGAGGATAATAGTCGGAGCAAAGTATGTCAATAGAACCATCCAGAATAGCTTCTGTTGCAGACAGGTTGCCTGAATGTGATCTTCCAAGCAGGACATTAGGAGCACCTGCTACCGTTAACATTCCTTTTTCCTTGGCCTTTCTGGCAACATTCAGCTCAACAGGAAATTCACTTATGTCCGCTTTCAGTTCGGAATGCACATAATTGATTTTTTCCTCCGTATCATCGTCATGGGATGCAATAGGAATTCCCTTTTCACGGGCAATACCTGCAGTCCGTTCAATCTGCGCACTGCTTATTTTCGGCGCATTCAATTTTTCTTCAATGATTTTGTCAATTTGAGCTTCATCCATGTCAGGCTTATAACTGCGGACGTTTTCACGGTATGCGGCCAAGTCCCTGTATTGACCCTGCCCGGGAGTATGATCATTAAACGAAAGAAGGTGTATGTATTCCTTGTCAATGTACTCCATCAATGTATCATACCCTTCAGAATTTCTGATATCATACCTGCAGTGAAACCTATGGCGTATAATATGATTCCTGTCATGAAAATTTTTAATCAGCTCTGCAAGCTTTCTCATTTTTTCAGGTTTTCTGGCCTCCTTCCCTCTCATGGAGCTGCCTTCCTCCTTCAGAAATGACAGCGAATGGTACATTGTGGTAATTCCCTGGTTAACAAGCTGTTTTTCATGCTCCGTTAAAGCCATATCAAAATCCATAACACTTGTTGGACGAGGCTGGACAATGGATTCTATATTGTCTGAATGAATGTCTATAAATCCGGCTGATACAAAAGCTCCCTCCCCGTCATGAACCATCCTGTATAAATCCGTTTTTTTCACTTTATTCAACTGACCCATAGGCATTATTTTTTTTATCCTGTCATTTTCCAGGATTATTGCATGATTTTCCAATACCATATCCCTGGCTATTATGTTAACATTTATTATTAATTGTTCATTGTCCATATAAACATCTCCTTATCAAAGCAGTGAATGTACAAGTGTTTGAGTAAACTCATGTATCGGGTCCTCAAGTATCTGGTCGGTCAGACCCTCTTCAACAATCCTGCCGCCGAGCATAACCAATGTTCTGTCTGACATCATCCTTATCACTGAAAGGTCATGGCTGACAACAATCATTGAAATTCCAAGCTCAAGCTGGATTTTTTTAATTAAATCAAGTACCCTTGCCTGGACACTTAAGTCAAGTCCTGTAGTAACTTCATCAAGCAATAATACAGGCGGATTGTTGGCCAGTGCTTTGGATATTTGCACCCTTTGCTGCATTCCGCCTGAAAAATTCTTTGGTTCTTCCTTTATTCTGCTGACAGGAACCTCTACATGGCTGAGAAGATACTCAGCCCTTTGAGTCATATTCCCTGCATTTCTAATACCGGCAGCAATAAGCTTTTCAGCTACATTGGCGCTGTTTGAAAAATTCATTCTAAGCCCCATGACAGGATTCTGGTAAACCATTCCCATTTTATGGTTCCTTATATACCTCTTTTGCTGGCTTGATATTTCAAATATATTCTCTCTGCCTTCCCTGTATTCACTTAAATAAGCCTCACCGCAGCTTACTTCCATGTCAAAATACAAGGCTTTTAAGAGTGTGCTTTTGCCTGAACCCGATTCCCCTACTATCCCCAGGATCTCTCCCGGATATAAATTGAATGAAACCTTGTTGAGTGCCCAGATAGTATGGCAATAAGGACACCGGCCTTTTTCCACTGCACAGCCTTTAATGCAATATTCGCAGCTCTCACCAAACCTTACCGACATATTCCTGACTGCCAGGACAGGCATTATGTTATCCATCTTCAGTTCACCTCCCTGCGCCGTTTTTCACAAAATCCCGAATCCGAGCACTGGAAAAAATGCTCATTTGTATCACTGTCAAATATTTCATCAAAAAACACACCTGTTGCTCCGCAAAGCTTACAAACCCTTCCTTTTACATTCTCAATAGAAAAGGGATAGTCGTCATAAGCCAGGGATACAACGTCGGTATGGGGGGGGACAGCATAAATCTTCTTCTCCCTTCCTGCTCCAAACAAATAAAGACAATCGGAATTGTGAAGCTTGGGATTGTCGAACCTGGGAATCGGACTGGGATTCATAACGTATCTGCCGGAAACAGAAACAGGATGGTCTGCTCCGGTAACGGTATGCCCATATTTGACAATACCTTCATAAAGTCTTAACCATATGCCTGAATATTCTGCTTCGGCATGGAGCTTTCTGCTTACAGCCTCCTTTGGAGTAACATATCTCAGAGGCTCAGGATTGGGAACCTGCAGGACCATAATCTGGTCATTCCTCAATTTCTCTTCCGGAATCCTGTGTCTTGATTGAATAACCGTTGCTTCATTTGTATATGCAGTTGTTTCTATACCTGTGGTAGCAACGGCCAGCTTCCTTATGCTCACTGCATTTACACTGTCATCACTTCCCTGGTCTATAACCTTCAGCACATCAGCCTTTCCGATTATTGAAAGGGTAATCTGCAAGCCTCCTGTGCCCCATCCCCTGCCTATGGGCAGCTCCCTTGACCCAAAGGGAACCTGATAGCCCGGGATAGCTACAGCTTTTAAAATTGACCTTCTTATTTCTCTTTTTGAGCCTTCATCAAGAAAAGCAAAGTTGTAGTGTGGATTTTTATTATTATCTGCCATTTCATAAGCCCTCTTTCTTTTTTCTAAGCTGATCCAGCCTGGATTGAAAGGTCACATAATGTGGAAGCTTCAGGTGTGACAGGAATCCATTCATTTCAAGACAATCCCCGTGGAGAAGAACAAATTCCTCATCATTGACAGGTGCATCCCCTTGAGTTCTCAAGGCTCTGTCCAGTATTGAAATTGAAATGGCTTTGGTCTCATTCCTTCCAAAAACGCAGCCATATCCTATCCCAACCTTTATTTCATCATGCTCCTTTTTTGTTTTCCTTGAAGCAGATACAAATGACTCAACCTCTGTAACAAGTATTTCACCTACATATATATCCTGTCCTTCCTCAAGGACGTATGGCACCTCAACCTCCAGCCAGCCGGTCCTCAGCTCCCCAACAGTCGGATGCACTGACCCAAAGCCTCTCAATGAACTGTATGCCAGACCTGAAACGTATCCGGTATCGGCACGTGTCATTGTCTGCAGCCGGGCGCTTCTGGGAGCCGGGAGCGGAAGCTTGTTAAGTGTGATATCAAAAGCATCACTGCTGTCCTCTTCTACTTCTTCTAAGAGTCCTTCATCCTTTAAAATATCCGATACCTTTTGAAAAGTATAAACTTCATGTCCCTCCTGGTACTTTTCATAATCGCTTCTCCACTTTTTATTTTCCTTTTTTCCTTCATCCAGGATTCCAAAATCCAAAAGCCTGTGCACATAATCATATGTGGGACCAAGGACCTGTCCCCCTGGAATCTCCTTGAATGCAGCGCTTATTCTCCTTACAATTCTCATTTTCACACTATTCAGCGTTTTTGAATAATGATTCCTGGTCAATGTTGACCTGTAAGCCCTCAAAATAAAAACTGCTTCCTCCAGGCTCCCCTCACATTGCTTTAATGCAAGTGCGGCATATGTAGGAGCATACAATCCTGCTTCAGAAATCACACGATCTACTAGAAGCTTCATCTTATCCTTAATTGCCTCAATTTCAAGATCATTATCTCCATCCGTACGATAATATTTTAAAAGTTTTATTGATTCTTCAATTGCTTTTTGTCCGCCTGTAACAGCAACATATGCCATTTATCTCTTCATCCTTCCATTTTTACTTTTCTTGGTATTGCCATTATTTCACCAAAGTCTGTAACAAAAAAAATATCTATACCTGCAGGATACTCATATCCCATTAAGTTTCTTTGCATAATCCATCTCTTTGCATATTCGGTAAGCCCTGCTTTTTTCGACTCATCTATTCCCGGTCCTTTCATGACACATGATGCTTCATTATCAAATCCTTCCACTGATATCAGCAGAATACTGCCGGTATGGGGCTCAACAAGCGTACCGGGAGTTGCCCGGGCAAATATGCCGGCAATATCGCTGTTTTGAATTTTTTTAGTAATAAAAATAAATCCGGCACTTTCATTTGTATGCCGGGAGTAAGTCAGCTCAGTCACAGCTTTTGCAAACTCCCTGTTACCTGCTGCAAAAAATTTTGTTTCCTTGTCAAGCAGTGTCAATGCTATCATCAGCATCACACCGTCTTCTTCATTCAATTTCCCGGCATATTCATCTATACATACTATTTCACCGGGATTGGATATTGCGTGCAGCATGAGCCTGAATGTTGCCTGGCAGTCATGTACCTCATCAAAACTGTTTTCCCCGAGCATTATTGTCCCTCCATTATCTTAAACTGAACCTTCGAATTCATACTTTTTCCAAACTCTTTCCTCTCATCTGCATTGACTTTGTCAGCCATTCCTGCAAGCCTTGAATCAAGCCATTCAATTTCATCAATCCCTGCATTGTATGCCGCATCAACTACAGCCATGGCAAGTACTTTTTCAAAATCATCTCCTTGAGTAACTGCCATTCCCCGCGCATCAGCCAGCTTTACCATAGCTTCACAGGCCAAAAGCTCACCCAGAAAAAACTCCGCTTTGGCAACCGGTTCTTGCATTTTAAGCATTATTAAAGTTTTTGAAGGCTTTTTCACCATCACAACATGGTGATTTTTTTTTATTGCTCCGGCAATCTCAATTACTTCCTCTCTTGAGCTTTTACACAATGTTTTGAACATTTCTCTTTTATTCATTATTTCATCTCCATAAATTATTGTCTTTTAAGCTTTCTTTTATCTACGTTCAGCTTCAGCTTGTGAAAAAGCATTTCTATGCCAAAGCTCATGAGGAAAATTACCAGAACGACGAAACCTGCCTGCTCAAATTCAAATGAACGCATGGCCCTGCTAAGTTCATGTCCGATACCGCCCGCTCCCACAAGACCCAGGATAGAAGATGCTGCTACATTAAATTCGAATCTTAAGGCAGTCCAGGATATCAAAGCTGTTTTTGTCGGTGGTACAACTCCCCTGGCCATAATCTGGAGCCAGGTTGCGCCGGTTGCCTTCAAGGCTTCAATATTTCCCTCCTTGACTTCCTCTATTGACTGGGAAAAAGCCTTTACAAGATATGCAAAGCTGTGAAAGCAAAGTCCAAGCACACCCGGAAACGGGCCAAGGCCCAGGTATGCTACAAAAATCAATGTCCATATCAATGTTGGCACAGCCCTTATCCCGGCAGCTATTCCTTTCCAAAACCATGTGAGAAAATTGACCGAAACATTTGATGCTGCCATAAAACTCACAAAGAAAGCCAGTACTGCTGAAATAATTGTAGCCAGTACTGCTACAGAAATTGATTCTAAGGCTCCGTATAATACGTCCTTCCACTCACTGAAATCCATGTTAAGCATTTTTCCCATAAATTCAAAAGCTTTAAGGAAGTTACTAAGTCCCCCACTCAAATTCAGCTTCAATTGAAAAATGCTCAGTATATAAAGAATGGCAACTGCTGCAAAAAATACAATATAAAACACTTTCTGATTTTCAGGTATTATCGTGATTTTGCTATCTGTTTTCACATGATCCGCTCCCTTATTTTTTTAGATATGGACTCCGTCAAAAGTACAAGCACTGCAACTGCAATTATAGCCATGGTTGCATATTCATAACGGAAAAGCTTGATGTTGAACTGTATGAAAAATCCTATACCTCCCCCTCCTACCATACCGATGATAGTTGATGCACGGATATTAAGCTCCAGGTTGTATAATGCCCATGATATGATTCCAGGAAAACACTGCGGCAGAACACCGCTTTTCAATACCTGCCAATAGGAGCCTCCCACTGAACGAACAGCCTCAATCCCGCCAGGATCAACCTCTTCAATTGTCTCCGTAAAAAAACGTATCATACTTCCAAGTGAGCCAAGTGTAAGTGCAAGCAGTCCGACGGTTTTACCAATCCCGAATGCGGGTACGAATATTATTGCCCATGCAAGTCCTGGTATATTTCTCAAACAAGAGGCAAATCCCCTTATAACAAGCTTGACTATTGAATTAGGCGTAGTCGGAGTCGCACACAGCAATGCAAAAAACATACTGATGACTGCACCTGTAGTTGTAGATATTATAGCCATACATAAAGTGTCCAGCAGCGATGTCATAAAATCAGGCACTGCCTTAAGAGCCGGCGGTAAAAAATCCACAAGTATGAAATCCAATATTCCAGGCAGGACAATAACAGCTTCCCTTATATCAAACTGTGTCACATAGCCGGTGATAATTGCCGTAAACAGGACAAGAAACACTCCTGTCCAAGTGTACAAGCTTTTTTCCTTCTTTAAAGGTATATATGTAAACTGCATGAACTAAATCTCCTTTATTCCTTAAACAGCTATGGCTTTTTCCTCGTCATTTTCATCCTTATTCTCCATCCGGTCATCAGGACTCTTTTTATAAATCTCCTTGATAGCTGATTCGGTCAGATCTTTGGGATCTCCGTCATATACAATGAGCCCGTCCCTGATTCCAATAATTCTTGATGCATATTTAATGGCAAAATCTACCTGGTGAAGACTTACAATAGCTGATATTCCATCTTCCTTGCATATATTATGCAAGGAATCCATAACAACTCCTGATGAAACAGGGTCCAGGCTTGCTATCGGTTCGTCAGCAAGCATCAATGAGGGATTTTGCGCCATGGCCCTTGATATGCCCACTCTCTGCTTTTGTCCGCCGCTTAACTGGTCTGCCCGTTTCAATGTTTCCTTTTCCATACCTACCCTTTCAAGTATACGCAAGGCATTTCGCCTGTCACACCGGTTATACAAATCAAAAATCCCATGAAAATTGCTCATATACCCCAACCTGCCGTGTAATACGTTCTGAATTACCGTAAGCCTGTCAATCAGGTTGTAGTGCTGAAATATCATTCCTATTTCTCTTCTTATTTTCCTTAGCTCATTTTTACTTGCCTTTTCCGTTTTTATACCTTTAAATACAATACTTCCTCTGCTCTGGCTGATTAACCTGTTTATGCACCTTAGCAAAGTGGATTTGCCCGCTCCGGACCGTCCTATGATAACTGCAAATTCGCCTTCTTTCAATTCAAATGAAACTCCTTTCAAAGCACGGGTTCCATTATCGTAAACCTTTTCAACATCCTTGACACTCAATAATGATTCCATACTGACCTCCTTGCTTTTTTTCTGCCTGAAAATTGAAAATCATATAAGCCTTACAGCCGGACTTATTTGTTGACTTTTCATTTCAATAATTCTTCAGGGGACAAATTCATTGATTTTGCAATATTTCTTATATAGTCATACTTTGAATCTTCCATAGCTATGAACTTTTTGCCCTCTGAACCACTCAAGGTAAAATATTCGTCATTGTCATATGTATGGAAAAAATCAATTATTTTCTCCTTCAGATCATCAGGAAGACCTCCATATACTGCAATTGGTGAACTTGGTATGTTATCAGACTTGACTAATATCCTTATATCCTTCTCATCAGCCAGACCTTTTTCTATGCTTTTCTTATAAGTGGAGCTGGACACAGCCGATACATCAACCGACCTGTTTGCAGCTGCAATAAATGAATTTTGATGATTTCCTGCAAACTGGACACTGGCGAACACATTGCCATCTATATCTTCGGGGCTGACTCCCAGACTGTTGACAATCATTGTCCTGGGTACAAGGTTGCCTGAAGTGGAAGCCGGATCAACAAAAGACATTGTTTTGCCCCGTATATCTTCCACCTTCTCTATTCCGGAATCAGCATGCGTAATCAGATAGCTGTTGTAGTAAGCACTTTCCATGCTCTTTGCAGTAACACATACGGCCTGTGCATTACTTCTTTCACTGGCAATGATGTATGAAAAAGGGCCAAACTGTGCAATATGTACTTTCTCATTTCTCATTGTTTCAATTACTGCATTGTAATCATCACATATGATTACATCAACAGGAATTCCTATGTACTCTGTCATGTCTTTCATAAAAATGTCTCTGCCTTTTTTTCTGTTATCATCAGCACTGTCTTCATTAGGTAAATATCCAAAAACGAGTGTCTCAGGCCATTGCTCCTGCCCATTTCCAGCAGCTTCGGCCTCTTTAGCCTTGTTTGAACAACCGGAAAATACCATTGATAATGCTATGAGCATGGCTGCCAGTAAAGTAAATCTTACTTTTCCTTTCATAAAAGATCCCACCTCAAAAAATTTTTTGGTACAAACCAATTATAAACTTCAAGTATTATTTAAAAATTATTGTATTGTAAAAAGAAAACTCATGTTGTGACATTAACAAAATGATACAGGAAAATGGAATGTCTCAAGAGTTATGTAAAGCGAAATTTACAATCAGATTAATAAACTTATAGATTCACATTGATCCGTACAATATCTGAGCGAAATGTAGAAATGCTGTATTCTATAGGGATATCTTCCTGGTCGACATTGATATTGGTTACTTTCAGAAGTGGAGAATTTTCGAATATGGATAACAGCCTGGATTCTCTTTTGCCGGAAATACTTGTTCTGCAGACAGAGCTTTTTCTCTCAGGCTTAATACCATATACTTCGCGTAAGACCCTGTGAATTGACTTGACTTTTAAATAATGCATATTGAAGGATGGAACCCTTTTATAAGGAATATAGGACCTGCCTATCAAAAATGGTACATTCCTATAATACCTCAAAACATATATCTCCCAAAGCATTTCATTATTTTTTAAGTCAAACAGTTTTTTATGTTCAGAATCCGGGGAAACTGTTTTGATTTCCAGTATCTTGACCTTAGGATTCATTTTTCTTTTTAACATGCTCAGCGTATAACTGCATTCCTTTTTTATCCATATATCAATATCATAAAACTTCACATAATATCCCCTGTTTCTGATTGCAAATATCAATCCGTCTGCTATCAGTCTCTGAATTGCTTTTCTTACGGTAAATCTTTTTACATTATATTTAAGGGACAGCTCACTTTCTGCAAGTATTTTTGTTCCCGGAAGATACATGCCTTCTTCAATGCCCCTCTTAATCTTGTTATATATGTCCATATAGGTATATTCATTATCAATGTCATCATTACTGTTAACTGCTTTATGCTTCATAAAACCCAATTCCTTATAATTTTTAATTCTATTTTATACAAGCAAGTGTAACAAATAATGAATTTTACGTTAAATTACTGTTAAGGCTTGATAAAGAGTATATAAAAACTTTATACATTTGTATAAACAGTACAATACATCAAAATACATTTATAGCTCTCTGATCTTGTACAAATTATCCAGAAGGCTATCCTTTGGTTTTTGGTTTTGAATAACGCTTATAATGGAAAGACTGTTTGATTCACCACATTTGGGGCAGCTAAGATTGGCACAGTTAAAAGGCGTGCTTACACTTTTTATTTCAAAATGCCTGCAAAGAGAACATCCAAGCTTTACATCAATATTCATAATATCTCTCCTTCTCCGTTTCAGAACATATGTTCTGTACAGAGTATTATACTCTTGAAAAATCCAGATGTAAAACCCGAATATCAATCAAATATTCTTATAAAATTGATAATGCTTGTCTTTTCTTCAAAATAATCTAAATCTCTAAAAAATCATGCTTTAATAATAAATGGCAGATATACCTTCCCTAAAATATCATGGCTATTTGCCATTTTCCATTATGTTAAGCATTTTCACCGTTGCTTTTATCGCTGATGCTGTCTGGTCCGAATCCACTGCCCTTGTTTTAAACTCCTTTTGGGCCCTCCATGTGATTACAGTTTCTACCAGGGCACTTGTTTTTCCCCCGGGTGGTATTGTTACTATATAGTCAACAAGCTCAGGAAGCGTTTTGCCTATTTTACTATAAATTTTTTCCAATGCTTTCACAAATGCGTCATATTGCCCGTCACCTGTCGCAGTTTCCTCATAGATATTGTCATTTATTTGCAGGCACAGGGTTGCAACAGGGTTTAAATCCTTAGCATGGCAAATATAATAATTCTTTATTTTTATATTCTCACTAATAAGCTTGCTTCCCAGTATATCTGAAATTATAAATGGCAAATCCTCTGTAGTGATTGAATCCTTTTTATCTCCAAGCTCCACTACCCTCTGGGTTATTTTAGCTATAGATTCCTTATCAAGCTCTATTCCAAGTTCTTGAAGATTTTTAACTATACTGGCTTTTCCGGAGGTTTTGCCCAGGGCATATTTTCTGAGCCTTCCAAACCTTTCAGGTGCAAGCCTGTTATGGTACAATCCGGCTTTACTATCTCCATCTGCGTGGACTCCGCACGTTTGTGTAAATACATTTTCTCCTGTTATGGGCATGTTATAAGGAATCCTCATACCTGAAAAAGCTTCAACTATACTGCTTATCTTATTGAGCTTTGTTTCATCAACTGAAAGCTCCACATCCTGGCAGTGGTCATTCAAAGCTCCTACCACGCTTGAAAGGGGAGCATTTCCCGCTCTTTCACCAAGGCCGTTAACCGTTGTATGAACTGCCCTGATTCCAGCCTTTACAGCCATGTAAGTATTGGCTACAGAAAAAGCATAATCATTATGGGCATGGAAGTCAAATCTTACACCGGGATACTTCTTAATCATCTGCCCACATAGGCCGTACGACTGCTCAGGATTTAATATTCCCAGGGTATCTGCAAGCATGAATGTTCCAACTTCATTTTTGAGAGCGTCTATAAGCATATACACATATTCAGGAGAATCCAGTATTCCATTTGACCAGGCTTCAAGATATAGGTTTACCTTTATCCCTTTGCCGGCAGCATATTTTATCACTTTTTCAACATCATATATGTGTTCCTCCGGCTTTTTTTTAAGCTGATGCTCAACATGTCTCAATGACCCTTTACAAAGGAGGTTTAAGACCTTTGCACCCGCCTCTGCTATCCAATCAACAGACTTGTTGCCGTCAACGAAACCAAGCACTTCCACCCTGTCAAGATATCCCCTGCCCTTGCACCAGGATGCAATCATCTTAACAGAATCCAGCTCCCCGCTTGAAACTCTTGCCGAAGCAACCTCAATTCTGTTTACCTTAACCTCATCAAGAAGCATTTTGGCAACATTCAATTTTTCCACATCGGTAAATGCAACACCGGGTGTCTGTTCACCATCTCTGAGTGTAGTATCCATTATTTCTATTTTCATAATATCACCATCTCTCAATTCATTTCATTATATAAACAATGTAAGGGACGCCTGCGGAAACAGAGTAAAAAATCCCAAAACTTTTCAGCCTAATAAAAAAACTCTCATCCAATAACAGGACGAAAGTCAAATTCGTAAAACCACCTGATACAACATACCAGCATATGTGCTCCCTATAACGGTGGAAAACCGCCAGAGCCTACTTTTAATGCATTTCAGCCCGAAGCTCCCGGGTGATTTTCAATGCTCCTTTACAGGTATCGGGCTTACACCATCCCCAATTCGCTAGGACTTTCAAAAAGCACTTACTGTCCCGGTCATTGCCTATAACAAAATATTTTATATAATTATAAGCTATTTAACTCAATTTGTAAACCTGAAATTTTCTTTTCACTATTTTGCTATGTCAATATGTTCACTTATGCGCTTTCTTGTTGATTTATAAGATATGGTTTAGCTTTCTAACCTCTTCAACTTCCTTGGTAATTTCTGCTAATGATAATGCTGGCTTATCCTCGTTTTGCTCTTTTATTTCCTGTGATAACTTGTATAAATTATAATTGGCATCTTCCTGTATTTTCTTATACAAATCTTGCTTATCTTTGTTTGGCAACACAATTATTGCTTTCCATAGTTCTTCTATTGTAAATTTCACAATAATCACATACCTCAAAAATATTATATCAATAATCACATACGTAGATTATATAATAACATTAATTAATTATCAAATAAAAACATTTTGAACAATTTGTGCCTTAGCCAGCTTTAGGCAAGGAGCATACTAAATGTTGCATATGCTTATTAATTTTCTCCGGGGATTTTTTATGTTTTTGCTTTCAACCTTTTTCTATAAGTTTTTAAGATTTCTATCCCGATAATTGCCGTAACAATAATTACGGTTATTATTATTCCCTTATATTCTGCCTTATAATAGTCAAGATGCTTTATAATGATTCCAATAAATGCCCAGATTATTACAAGGCCATAGGCAATATCCTTTTTTTTAAGGACAAACAAACTTCCAAGTACAGCCGCAAGTATTATAACAAAAATAGTCCAGATTTCTTCCGGTATACCAAAACCATTCCAATTTACACTTACCAGTAAAGCAGCAATATTGGCAATAGTAGCTACAGATATCCATCCCAGGTAGACACTGAAAGGTAAGTGGGCGAAAAATTTCTCTTTAGAAGATACTGCTTTTCTCCCGGATAAACGAATATATATTCCTATTAACGATAATAAAAGGATTAACATCACTGCTGCGGAAAGAAAAATAAACTTATAATGCCACATAAAAATCCATGCTGTATTGGCCAGGGAAGAGATAAAAAACAGCCACCCAATATCTGCCGCAAGTGCATTTGTTTTTCCTTTGCTCAAAACACCTGTCTGGTATACGGTAAATAGTGCAAGAAGTATATAAATCAACCCCCAGATAGAGAATGTGAAAGAAGCCGGTGTAAACAGGTTGGGGTACATATTCGATACTTCTCCCGTAGTAACTCCGTTTATTGGCAGGGTATTAGCAAGGATATTTACAACAATCATAATCATATACCCTGCAACATTTAAAACCGCCAATAGTTTTACTGCATATACTTTCATTACCATCGCCACCTTTATATATATTATTACTATATGCCTGGCAGCAGCCAAATATAATATAAATTATTCCCTTCTGTCCTCATATTATATTTTTTTTAAGTTTCACCATTTTAAATAGTCTTTTTTGAGTTTCCCCATTTTTAACATTGAAAAGATTTATGTGTATAATGAAACAGTTATCATTGGGAATGAATTTAGACCAGCTAATAGTTGTCAAGGGTTTTTTAAAAAAAAGTTAAAAAACTTTATAAAATAAAAAA
>JANQLN010000012.1 GCA_028280575.1 Clostridia bacterium | reverse complement strand
AGAAGTGTTTTCCTGCTGACTACATTAAACTGCATTTGTGAACCGCCGGCAGCAAAGTACTGATCAATCATACTCACAAACCTTTTTAGTCCTGAAAAGTGTTGAATACAATTGTTTAATGCTTTATTTTCATTATAACCGGAAATCCTGCCCACCTCCTCTCAACGCAAATCTTCAGGAACAACTTTTAAATTATAAAGGGACCCGCATGACAGCAGTATATTGTTTAGTTTAGACACTGAGGATATTGCAGCAGTAGGTCCCTTTTTATCAGTACCTCTCATTGGTGATTGCCCGTCAGCTACAGGTGTCCATGCTTCTCTTCCATCTGGTGTGGCGCCACATACTTTACCAAAAGGTGTGTTGCTGGATACTGTACTGGTTGAACAGTGTAAGGTACAGCCAATAGGTCCTCTTTTATATCGGGTGTTTTTAAATTTAACCAGTGAATTTGCAACATATGCCAGCATATCCCTGGAAAGTTCGTCAACTTCGTCTATATCATTACCGTATTTTGAAACGTTGAGGCACATTGCTTTTATTTCCGGACCGGCCGGATCGGTTAAAGAATCTGAGAAGTTTGATTTTAACGCATGCATAAGCTGTGAACCGGCGAGAATTTTATTATCGAATATGAGCTTTTTTATTGCGTAAAGGCTGTTGGCAATATTAGCCGTACCTATGGTTTGCTGGCCTGTGAAGTCGTATTTTGCACCCCCGCTTTTGAGAGATTTACCCCTGGCAATAGTCGTTGCAGGACATCCGAAGACAGCAGCCATCGGCTCATCCAAATTCTCCTCCCAGCATTGGTCAATAGTATTTTCAAGGACGGCCTCCATTGTTAGATAATAATCCAGCTGGTCAAGGTATGCTTCTTTTACCTCATCAAATGAATTAAACGAGGTTAAATCCTTACCATTCTTATTTTTATGGAGTGCTATACCTGTACGCGGATCAATTCCATTATAAAGAGAAAGCTCCAAAATCTTTGTCAAGTTAAGCCAGGCCCCTCCTGTTCTTCCTCCTAACAATCCGGATGTTCCGGGTTCTACACAGCCTATGATACAGTAGTTGTAGGCATCTTCTATTTCATAACCCCGGTTGATCAATGCCGGAATATAAACTTCGTCGTTAAATAGTGACGGAAGCCCCATTCCAAGCCTTATAACCTCAGCAGTTTTCATCTTGAATTTCCGGGGAGTTTTCCTATGGAATCTCACTGTCAAAGATGGCTGGGGTACCCTTGTGTTTGCAGTAGCCTCAAGAGCAATATAACTTAATTCATTGGTAGAATCACTTTTAGTTTTAGGATTCTGGCCTCCGACAGTTAAATTCTGGAACATTGGCACACCACGGAAATAGTCGGTGTCGGACCAGCTTCTTACTTTATTTAATGTGTATATTTGCAGATAAAAATTTTCTGTTAATTCAAGAGCATTTTCCCTTGTAAGGCTTCCCTGAGAAAGACCTTTTTTATATAAATCAATCATAATCCGGTCATAACGGCCTATAGAAATACCTGCTCCATTATCCTCTATTTGAACACATAGATGTATAAAGTACATAAACTGCAGAGCCTCATGAAAGGTCCGCGCCTTGTACCGGGGTACTCTGCGGCAAATTTCGGCCATATCAAGCAGTTCCCTGGAACGGGTCTTATCTTCTTTTTTTGCCGCAAGTTTTTCTGCGAGAGCGGCATACCTCTGGGCAAATCTGACAACTGCCTCGCAGCTTATAATGGCGGACTCATAAAAATCTTTTTTCCGGATGCTGTCAGGTGCGGACCAATCCAGATCGGCAATATTTTTTTTACATTCATCAATAATGTACTGCACGCCATGCTCAAACAACCACTTGTGGTCCGGACTGTAATGCCCGTCTCCCCCCTGGAAATACGCCCCAATATCGACGGCTTTGATATCCCTGTGTGTTGACAGTGCCTCCATGGGTAAACGTCCTATCAGCCTGTCGGTGTGAGTATGGCCTTTCCACCAGCAGATTATATTTTTCAGTTTTTCAGTTTTTTTATAATCAAATTCATATTTGTCAGCCGGCCTGTCAGATGGAAAGAAAGGATTTCCATCGATTATTTCTTCCTCCATCCATTCCACGTCAAATTCAGGGAATAAAGGTGCCCATCTTGGTTTACAGGATTGGTTACCTGCCAGAAGGCTTTGGGGAAGAATGTAAATTGACATATTATCAAGTACATCAGCAATTGCTTTTGCACGCCTTACCATTACGGGCAAGTGCATATTTTTTCTATAGGATTCCGTAAGATAGAATGCTCTTTCGGTGCAAATACCGGGTTTAAAAGAATTTATATATTGATATAAACATTCGATGCGTCCAGTTCTTTCTGGTTTTTCTAATATTTGGAACGGTTTTTGCTCAGATGCCACAGGCTTACACCTCCTAAATTTGGTTAAATATATTTTATATGATGCGGATCTTATTAATAAAAAAAGCTTTCAGAATATCTTTAACAAAATTATAACACTTGACTATTTAAAAAAAAACCCTAATATCTTACGAAAAGGTAGCTTATATTATGGACTGTATAAAGCATATTTAATACTTGAGAGCTGTTTTAACAAGTTTTCCTGAAATTTGAAGGCGAGAGTCCGGTAACTTTTTTAAAAACCCTGCAGAAATATTTTGGTTCCTTATAGCCTACCATCTCACCAATTTTGTATGTCTTTAATTTTCCATTCTTCATAAGAGCTTTTGCTTTTTCAATTCTGAGGTAAGTAATATAGTCAAAAAGCTTTTGATTTGTTTCAGCTTTAAAAAGTGTGCAAAAGTAATTTGGAGTTATATGAACATGCTTGGATATACTTGTCAGGCTTATATCCTCATGCAAATGCTTGATAATATACTCCTTTGCTTTTTCGACCGCAGAATTTGCAATGTTTTGCTTGGCTGAAACCGTATTAATGACCTTCTGGACATAATAAAGCAGCTTTTCTTTAATATAGCCCGTTGAACTAAGATTCCTAATGGCAGTAAACATTTCCATTTCCTCCATATCCATAAATGAAGGTACGATACCCTTATCGTAAATGACTTTTAAAATAATTGAAATCAAACGGTAGTATATCATTTTGATTGTGTCAATACCCGCCATATCAAATTTTTTTATCCGGTCAAAAGTTTTAGTAATAATTATTTTGCAGTCATCGTAGTTTAAAGACGCCATTGAATTCATAAAGCGGTTATCATCAAAGAAATCCAGTATTTCAACGTTGAAATTTTCAGGGGTGCTTAAAAATGTCAATACATTATTACTTCCATATAAAAGCCTCAATTCCAAAGATTTTTCAGCTTCTTTATAAGATGCTTCTATACACATAATATCGTTTACAATACTTCCTACACCTATAGATACATTAATATTAAGCAGCTTTATTATTTTATTCAGTGCATGCTTACATATGCTTACAATCAATTGAGGGAAATCTTCCCCTTGGCCATCAAAATTTAATATACCGATTACCTCACCCTTTTTATTTATAAAATAGCTTTGAATACCGGCCCTGGAAAAAGACTCTTCTAAAATATTAATAATTGAAAATACACACATGTCTTTACCCGCATTGTTTTTTTCCTGTCCATTTTTATCATCTTCATCTATATTTAATGATATGACGCTGAAAAACTCCCCGGCAATTTGAATATCAAACTTCCCAAGCTTATCATATACTTCCTGTGAATTGGCAATTTGCCCGTTTAACAAGCTTGAAAAAAGCTTTTCTTTATGGAGGTCAAAATTTTCCCTGGTAATAATTTTTATCTTTCGGCTCTCCTCCTTCTTTTTGTCCATAATTTCAAGTTTATTTGTTACTACCTTAAGTACGGAAACTATTTCTTCAGCTTTCACAGGCTTTAGCAAATAATCTACAGCATTATTTTTGACAGCGCTTCGCATATATTCAAATTCTTTGTAACCGCTAAGAATAATGAATAGTGTGTCGGGATAAATCCTGTTTGCGTTCTCAATAAGCTCTGCTCCGTCAAATTCAGGCATATCCATATCCGAAATTACCAGCCTTGGCTTGGTTTCTTTAATCTTCTGCAATGCTTCCAACCCGTTTGCCGCCTCACCGGTTATTTCAAATCCGTATTCGGACCAGTTTATACAATTCTTTATCCATAGCCGGACATATTTTTCGTCATCCACTATTAAAACACTATACATACCCTTACACTCCTAATTAAAAGTAGCAATACACTTATAAGCTGATTGGAAGATACAGCAATACAATCGTACCTTTATTTCTGACACTTGTTATATCAATGCCATAATCATTTCCAAAATGTCTTTTTATCCTTTCATTAACGTTATATATTCCAAGCCCTCCGTTTATCTTTGATTTAAAACTGTATTCATCTTTTAAAAGCAAATCTTTTATTTGGACCAGCCTGTCCTTATCTATTCCTATCCCATTATCTTCAATTAATATGACTAATTTGTCCTTAATGACCTTGGAGGATATGCATATTTGGTAATCAGATTTTGTCTTGCTGAACCCATGTTTTATAGCATTTTCTATGATAGGCTCAAAAGTAAACCTCACTATATTGCAGTTAAGCCCGCTTTCGTCCACGGCCACAATTAAACGGATGGTTTTATCAAACCTCATGTTTTGAATAGTTAAATAATTTTCTACATGTTCAATTTCATCCCTTACTTTAACAACATATCCGCTATTCAGATTATATTTAAATGTATCTGAGAGTGCCTGAGTTGCATTTATAATATTCCTGTTAGGGTCCTCTGAAAAAAGCAGGCCTTTTATCATCTCAAGGGTATTATATAAAAAGTGGGGGTTAACCTGGTTTTGCAAAGCACATAGTTCGGCTTCCTTTTTTAATATTTCAAGCTCATACTTTTCATTGAGCAGCTCCTTCTCACGCTTGTGCTGTTCCTCAACCTCAACAACCAATTCCTTCATTCTTTTCATCATATTTTTAAACTGGTACGCCACCTGGCCTATTTCATCATTTCCATAAACACCTACATCTACATCAAAGTTTCCCATTCCAAACTTGTATATTGCTTTAGACATTGTCGTCATCCTTCTTGTCAGCAATGATGAGAGTAAAAAAGCAACTATAAGGGCGAAAATACAGACCACTGAGGACAATACTATTATAAAATTCCTTATGCTGTCGGCTTTTTCTTTAAGCTCGCTTTGTGGTATGGAACCAATTATATACCATCCCAGCTTGTTTCTTTTACTATATACCAGAAATTCGTTTACACCGTCAACATCTGCAATAAAGGACCCTTCTATTTCTTCGTGAGCGGCAACTTTAGCTATTTTTGATTTAAAATTCCCTAAATTGATTTTACTGTTTTTATTAAAAAAAATCAGATTCCCATTTTCCTTAGCAACAAAAACCGTACCATATTTGCCGAATTTTACTGAATTAATTGCTTCAAAGACATTTTCCGAAGCAATATCAATTCTCAGTACTGCCAGCGGTTTATAGTTGACATCGTTAAATACCGCTTTATAACAATATATTGTAGAAATATAGCTGAATTTGTTCCATGTAGCGTCTCCTGCATTAGTCCAGTAAAAATGATCTGACTCCTTATTTGCCATAAGTGGTTCAAACCATTGATAATCACGTATTTCATTTATATCATAAATTGATGTGTCGTTCCATATATAATCTTCATTAAAAGTAAATATTCTCAGGTCAGTTACGCTGTCATTTATACTTTTAAATGTGAAAATCTGCTGTTTTATTTCTCTTAAATAGGACAGCTTATCTCCAAACATATTGGGATTGGTAATAATTAACGATTTTATCTTTCCGCCTGAATAAAATGAATTAATGGAAACTTCAAATTTTTTAATGTTATAGTCAATATTATTGTTAATCTGTGCAAGGATTGCCATCATTGAATCCCCTGACTCCTTATTTACGATTGTCTCTACTTTTATAAAGGTAAAATAGCTTATTATAATAACAAAAAAGATGATTGATGTGCAAACGAAAATTAGGATTTTATTTCTGATTTTAATATTATTAATTGAATTTAAAAGTGTAGTATATAGTCTATTTAACATATTTTTCACCAAAGTCCCTTAAAATTTTCTACATTCTCTTTAGTTACCTTGAACAGAGGATCTCTGTACCATACCTTTACTTTTTTGCCATGTAAAATATCTACCGCACACTTTATTGCTTGAATTCCCTCCCAGCCGGGTGATTGGGCAACAGTTCCATACAGCTCTCCTTTTTTAATAAAACCGTATGCATCCTTACTTCCTCCACCACCTACAAATTTAATCACAGCAGCTTTATTCAATTCCTTTGCGGCATTTATACAATCAATGACCATATTGTCGTCATGAGCATATATGCCGTTAATTTGAGGAAATTCATTTAAAAGCTCTCTTATAACATAGCAGGCTTTTTTATTATCTGTTATAGAGCTCTTAATTGCAATAACCTCAATATTATTCACCTGGGAAATTTTTTCGACAAATCCTTTAGTTCTTGAGGATACGGCATCATTATTAGGCATGCCTTCAATTACGGCCACATTGCCTCCTTTTTTTCCCAGAGCTTCTATCATAAGTTCAGCAGCAAGCTCTGCCTGTTCAGTACTATTTACACCTACATAGGAATCTACAAGGTCGCTGACAATGTCATCCAGCCTGTTATTTAAGTTGACTAAAGGAATGTTTGCTTCTTTTATAGTTCTAGCTGCCGCAGCCATTGATTTTGAATCTACAGGCAAAAGGATCACAGCGTCTACCCTTTGTTTAATAAAGTCGCCTATCTGGTCGGTTTGTGTTTGAACATCCCATTTTCCATCAGCAATAAGCAATTCTATATTGTGCTTATCTGCCTCTTCTTTAGCATAGCTTATTAATGAACTATGATAGGGAGAATCCGTATCAGCCATTGCCATACCTATAACATATCTTCTTGACCGGTCAATAATAAATCCATATTCAAAATTATAGTTGTAATTATAATTGTAGTTTTCATTGTAATTATTATAACTATAGTTGTTGCTGTAATTGCTGTTGTAACTGCTTGATTTGCTTTCTATGCTGCCGAATCCTTCACATCCTGAAAAACCAGACATGGCAATAAGAAATATTACTATAAATTTAATATAAAACATAAATAATACCCCATTAATATAAAACATTTTTTTCTTTACTGTTCTTTTTTTGGGCAGCTTGCCTGTTTTTTCAATTCTTTTTGAAGCGCCAGGTTTTTTTGACTCTGCAAGTAAATAAATCTTATAACATTTCAATCAATATTATACACGACATTTTAAGAATTATCAAATCTAGTGGTCTGTTAAGTTAAAGCAATGTAAAATCATAACATAAGCAATTTGCTCTTAATATTTGATTCTTTATAATTCTGGTTTTTTGTGTTATAATTCTTTTTATTGTTGAATATTATAAAGGAAATTAAAGGTTTATATATGAAAAAAGTTACTGTTTTCAAAAACAAAAAAATGAGCTGCTTTTACATGCCGGTCATTATATTGGGGGTTATTGCCGTTTCATTGACAGCCTATTTCGTCGGCCATGTCAAAAGTGAAATGAAGCAGGACGCTGCTAATGAAAATATTTATAATAATAACAGCCGGCAGTTTGAGAAAATAAACAATGAAAATCTTAACAGCAACCAGACATTGCCCGCCAGCCAAATAAATGAAGCTGCCGAAGGCCCGGAAATTAAAAGTAACAATGAGAAAATGAATGCCGTTATAATGCCGGATGTGGTTGACGAATGCCTGCCTTCCAAATTCGAAAAATTCAGCTATGAAATTTTAACATCCGAAGAAAAAAATGAAAATATATCAAGAGAAATAATTTTTGAATCATCTACCCAATACAGCACACTAGAAGGTATAACTACTTTCAGGGGCAATAATTACAGAGACGGTGCGTCATATGGTTTTGCTGATATAACGGAAGAAAAGCTGGTAAAGGAATGGTTCGTGCCAATAGGATATATTACCGATTCTTCTGGAATCAACTGGACAGGAGTTGGCTGGAGCGGCCAGCCTTCAATTGTAAGCTGGAATCCGGATATAAAAAAAATGATGAATATTAATCCTGAAAAAAAAGGGAAGGATGATCTTAAAGAAATTATATATGGTGCTCTTGATGGAAAAATACACTTTCTTGACCTGGATGACGGCAAGCAAACACGAAAACCAATAAATATCGGATTTCCGCTAAAGGGAAGTATTTCTGTTGACCCAAGAGGCTACCCGCTTCTATATACCGGCCAGGGAATCAGGAGCAACGGGGGAAAAATAGGTTCAATGGGTTTTAGGATATTCAACCTTATTGATCAAAAAATGCTTCTTTTTATTGACGGATATGACAAGGATGCATACAGACGCTGGGGTGCATTTGATTCCAGTTCTCTTATTCACAGCCAAACCGATACGCTTTTGCAGTGTGGGGAAAATGGAATATTGTATACTGTAAAGCTAAATGCAGATTTGAATAAAAGCCAGGGAACGCTTGCCATAACACCGGAAATCATTAAATACAGGTATGAATCCCCATTTGGCAAAAGGATAGGAATAGAAAACTCCCCACTCGGCTTTAAAAACTATATTTATTTTGCTGATAATGGCGGATTGCTTCAATGTATTGACCTAAACACATTGAAGCCTTTGTGGATTCGCTCCGTAACCGATGATACGGACAGTACAATGGTACTGGAAAAAACAGCAGATAATGAAGCTTACCTTTATACTGCCTGTCAAGTTGACCATCAGGGAAAAGGTGGCTATTCATATATTAGAAAAATCAATGCATTAAGCGGAGAGCTTGCATGGGAGAGAAAAATACCCTGCTACTACGATTATGAAACAAACGGCGGAGCACTGGCTTCGCCTGTTCTCGGCAAATATGATATAGAAGGACAAGTTATATTCAATATAGCTAAAACCGGAAAGAACAACAACGGCAGTAAGCTTATTTCTATCGATACTCAATCAGGAGAAGAAACCTGGGCAGTTGATTTTGATTTTTATTCATGGAGCTCTCCAACTGCTGTATATACAAAAGAGGGCAAATCATACCTGATCGTTTGTGATTCAGGAGGGTATATGAGATTATTTGAAGGTACCACAGGAAATGAACTGCATAAAATTGGCCTGGAAGCCAATATAGAAGCATCTCCTGCCGTATATGAAAATATGATTGTAATAGGCACCCGGGGCCAAAAAATATGGGGAATAAGGATATACTAATTCACTCTTATTTGGAGTTTTCGAATGTCAGCCTGCATTTATCGGCACGATATTTTGAAATACTGTATTCTATTGTCTGGCTGCTTTTGGAATATATGGTGCTTTCAATTTTTATAAAAGGCTGGCCTGCTTGTATTTGCAGATACCTTGCGTCATTTTGGTCCGTATACAATACCTCCATGATGCTTTTGGTCTTTGATGGAAGCAATGGATACTTTCCTTTCAAAATGTCATATGAAGGCTTTTTATTTTTCACATCATCAACTATGTCCGGAAAAAGATAAATAGGAATGTATGAAACATTAAGCGAAAATACTTCACCATCCCTTTTTGTAATATATTGTATGACAGCAAATTCGTTTTCCACAGACGGTGAAGGAGCAATGCCAAAAATCTCATTCAGTTTTTTAAGCTTTTTATTTGATGTAATGCTGATACCAATAATCTCTTTTTCTCCCGGTATTTCACTGTCCAAAAGTGAATCAGAAAAACCTGAATAGTCTTTTATATCTATCCTGTTTTTCGCTTTTGAAACGAAGGTACCCTTGCCTTTCAATTTGTATATTGCACCACTGCTTGTAAGCTCATTTATAGCCTGTCTTACCGTAGGTCTGCTTATATCATAAATTTCGCAAAATTCTTGTTCTGAAGGAATTTTTGAGTTTTCCTGATACTCATCATTTTCAATTTTCTCTAGAATCAGCTGCTTCAACTGTGAATATAAAGGTATATTACTGTATTTGTTAATCAAAACGAATCCCCCCATAACATGAAAATATTTATAATCACATAATTATGTTATTACAACGTTACATATTTTACTACATAATAATATCAATTTCAACAGTAATTTTTATGAGCAAATTGCGTTGCTATAACTTTTAAAATGGAGAATACTAAATTTAGTAGTATGAATAATAGGCATATACAGCATTTAGTATACTCCTTACTTGAAACTGGTACAGCGCAAAATTGCTTTTATATTCAGACTTTTAATTCTATGCTGCTCTCTTCCTGTTCTTCATTTTTAAGAAGCGGAGAAACGTATTCATTGATGAACTCGTCCACCTGCTCAGGACATCTTCCAACATAGTTTTCCGGTTTCAATACTTTTTGAAGCTCATCAAAGCTCATCCCAAACATGCTGTCTTCTGAGATTCTGTTAATCAGATCATTATCCTTGCCCTCAACCTTGATTTTTTTTGCTGCTTCCATTGAATGCACCCGTATTCGCTCATGAAGCTCCTGCCTGTCCCCTCCGCGTTTTACAGCTTCCATCATTATATTTTCTGTTGCCATAAAGGGAAGCTCACTCATCAGCCTTTTTTCAATTACCTTTGGATAAACAACAAGACCATCGGCAACATTGATGTATATGTTGAAAATTGAATCTACTGCAAGAAAAGCCTCTGAGACGCTTATTCTTTTATTCGCAGAATCATCAAGCGTTCTTTCAAACCATTGGGTCGATGAGGTTATGGCAGGATTAAGTGCATCTACTATTACATATCTTGCAAGAGCAGAAATTCTTTCGCACCTCATTGGATTTCTTTTGTACGCCATGGCTGAAGAACCAATCTGTTTGCTACCGAAAGGCTCTTCAATTTCTTTCATGCTCTGCAAAAGCCTTATGTCATTACTAAACTTGTATGCACTTTGCGCTAACTGGCTTAAGGCATTCAATACCCTGCTGTCCAGTTTCCTGGAATATGTCTGGCCCGATACCGGATAAACATCTTCAAAGCCCATTTTTTCTGATATTATCTTATCAAGTCTCTTTACTTTTTCATGATCTCCGTCAAAAAGATTCAAAAAGCTGGCTTGTGAACCTGTAGTGCCTTTGTTACCCAGCATTTTCAAATTTGATAGTACAAAATCAAGTTCTTCAATATCCATAACAAGCTCATGAATCCAGAGGCAGGCCCTTTTCCCCACAGTTACCGGCTGGGCCGGCTGAAAATGTGTAAAGCCCAGTGTTGGTAGGCTCTTATATTCTTTTGCAAATTCGGATAGTTTCTTTATTGTTGTAATTACCTTTTTTCTTACTAGGTTTAAAGCTTTCCTTATTATAATTATATCGGTATTATCTCCCACATAGCATGAGGTTGCTCCTAAATGTATAATGCCCCTGGCATTTGGACATTGCTCTCCATATGCATGAACATGCGCCATCACATCATGCCTGAGCTCTTTTTCCTTTTGCTCTGCTACTTCATAATTAATATCTTCACAAAAACTTTTAAGCTCATCTATTTGCCCCTGTGATATATCAAGCCCCAGCTCCTTTTCGGCTTCTGCAAGAGCTATCCAGAGCTTTCTCCATGTCTTGAATTTCATATCGGGAGAAAAAATTTCCAGCATCTCCTTGCCGGCATACCTGGAAACAAACGGGCTTTCATATGTATTTTTCATAAGATACTCCTTTTCATATCAGATTTTTTATTTATTAGATAACAATTTTTCAATTGCTGCAATCTGAACGCATAAAGCAAATAGCTCCATGGCTTTTTTCAAATCCTCCAGAGGAGGAAAAGTAGGCGCAATCCTTATATTGCTGTCATCAGGGTCACTGCCATATGGATATGTAGCACCAACCGGAGTTAAAGTCAATCCTGCTTCATTTGCAAGAACTCCGATTCTTTTTGCGCAACCTTTCATGGCAAAGAAGCTTACGAAATATCCTCCTTTGGGATTGCTCCATTTAGCTATGCCCCTATCACCTATTTCCCTGTTGAGTATATCCTGGACAGCTTCAAACTTGGGTCTTATTATTTTTGCATGCTTTTCCATCAGTTTATCAATTTTTTCAGGATTCTCAAGAAAGTCCACATGTCTTAGCTGGTTCATCTTATCAGGACCAATTGTCTGTTTGGATATTTGCCTCTTGATTAGCTCAATATTATTCATACTGGCAGCTATACAGGATATGCCCGCTCCGGCAAATGTGACCTTTGATGTGGATGTGAATATGAATACCCTGTCAGGATTACCTGTAGCTTCACATGCCCTGAGAATGTTTTTTACCTTTTCCTTCTTATCTGCATATAAATGGTGGACGCAGTATGCATTGTCCCAGAAAATCCTGAAATCTCCGGCTTTGACCTTCATACCTGCCAATCTGTCGACAACCTGGCCGGAATAGGTAACTCCGTCCGGATTGCTGTACTGGGGTACACACCACATTCCTTTTATTAATTCATCATTAGCCAAAAGATTCTCAACCGCTTCCATATCAGGGCCGTCCTCTTTCATATCAACAGTTATCATTTCTATTCCAAACAGCTCACATATTGCAAAATGCCTGTCATATCCGGGGCTAGGACAAATAAACTTTATTTTTCCCTGCTGTACCCATGGCTTTTCTCCGCCATATACTCCCAAAAGAAGTGCACGGGTAATGCTATCATGCATCATATTAAGACTGGAATTTCCTCCAACTATTATTTCAGAAGGATCCATATCAAGTATTTTTGCAAAAAGCTCTTTGCTTTGCGGCAGTCCGTCTACTCCGCCATAATTTCTGCAATCTGTTCCAGCTTCTGTTTTATACTGGATTTTGCAATCATTAATGCCCCCGGATAAATCCAGCTGCTCATAACAAGGTCTTCCTCTTGCCATATTAAGCTGCAAGTTCATTGCCTTGAATTCTTCATATTTGTTTTTTAGTGTATTAAGCTTATCTTCCAATGCAATCTTGCTCATTTCTTTATATTTAGACATTTTGCGCAATCCTCCCTAAAGGTATTCTAATATAATTATATTTTTTTTGCAAGATTTGTTTAGAAAACCTTCATACATATTATGCTCCTAATAGTGACTTGAATTTTTTTTCACTGATATAATTCGTTTCATTTGTTAGTTTTCCATTTTTATAGAAGCGCAGATAAGGAACTGAATAATTATTAAAAACACTTTCTTTAAATTTCATGAAGTCCCTGAAGTAATTTTTTGTATTATATACAATTTCAAATATGCTTATTTCTTCATCTGCATCCAAATCATAAAGCCATTTTGCCATATGAATCCACTGTGGACACCAATCCTGTGTCATTATTATTACAACCCGGCCGGAATTAAGAAGAACATTATCTGGGAATTCCCCATTTTCAATAGCATAAAATACATCTTCCTCTTTCATTTCCATTATTTCAATCATATCATCATCCCCTGCTGTTTCTTTAATTGCTACTTGTCTATTTTATTATTTATCAATATGTTTTACAATATAATCATCATTTTTTTATATATCTGTTCTTAGAAAAAACGAATTTTTCCTAAAAAATACATACATATAAAACTGGCTACGGGTTAAAATAATTATCGCGAGGGTTCGCAGTGGTCGAGCCAAGAGTGCTGTAGGGTTGATTATATAAAGCTCTGCAGTATTCGGTCAAAGATAAATAACAGGTCTTCCAATGACAGGAGAATTAATTTTCTTTTGTAGTTTACGGCTTGTTATTTGTCGGCGAGAAGAGCTTTATATGTTCTGTAAGGCTGTAATGCAGTATTTAATATTTTATATTGCATTATGGTCGAAAGGGATGTATAAGGTTCGAGTTAAGATTGCTGGAGGTTCCGCAGGTTTCAAACTTGCTTGAAGCCGGTTTGGCTGACAGTCAACCTAGTGAAGTATTGCATTGAAGCAATACCATTGGACAATGAAGTCACACTAGTAAAGTTTGTTTCTGGAGGTTTGATGTGGTCGAAAGATCATATCGGGCTTCTAAGGTATTTCCAGCGGTCGAGCAAAGGTTGGTGCAGGTTTCGTAATGCTTGTATATAGTCGAAAGATTATATGCAGGTACGCAGGGATTTGTATCGGCTGGAGCGAAGATCACTGTGAGCTCTTTTAATTTGCCCTTGTCCAGGGTTTTATACTTTTCATCTAGAGAACATCTTTTATAACTCTTAAAAAGTTCTTTCCTGCAATCTTTTCAACATCCTCCTGGCTGTAATTGAGTTTAAAAAGCTCATTGAATATTTTGTTAATATCCTGCACTCCTGAAATACCGTTCGGAGTCTCGTCTATCCCGTCTAAATCTGCTCCCAGACCGACATGATCAATTCCTGTAACGGATATTATATATTCAATATGCCTTATTATATCGCTTACCCCGGCGCTTGTGCCATCATTAAGAAAATCGGGGCAAAAATTGATGCCTATTGCCCCATTGTTTTCCCTTATGCAATTTAATTGTTCATTATTCAAATTTCTTACATGGTGGCATATTTTTTGTGCATTTGAATGTGAAGCTATAATGGGTGAACTGCTTTCTTCCATCACATCCCAGAAACCTTTTTCCGACAGGTGGGACACATCAATCAGCATTCCAAGCTTATTCATCTCCCTGATAACATCCCTTCCAAATCTTGTAAGGCCGCCGCCTGATTCTACACGGCATCCGTCTGCTATCTCATTCCTGTTATTCCATGTAAGGCATATGCTCCTTGCTCCCAAATCATAAAAGCATCTCAGTGCCGATAACTCTCCCTGCAGGGCTATTCCATCTTCTATTGACAGTATTGCAGCTATTCTATTGGATTCTAAAGCTTTATCTATATCAATGTAATTACAACACAACATCATGTCATCATTATTTTTTTTAATTTCCTGGAACAGCCTGTCAAAGCACTTGATTGCCCATCTCATGGAATATGCCTGCGTGTGAACCGGCTTAATGAAAGCAGCAAAGAACTGGACAAACTTTCCTTCGGACTTCATCCTTTTTATGTCAATATGACATTTATTACTGTATAGATTTTCATTTGTTTCAATTATTCTGGTTATTGTATCACAATGTGCATCAACGATTATCATCATTGTTCCTCCTAAAATGCATTTCTTATAAGATTTATTTTCTTGATGCCCGATTTATTACTGTTAAAATAAACTTCAGCTATATCGAATCTGACCGGCATATCATACATTCTTTTCTTGCTCAGGTAAATATGAGCCATTTTCCTGATTTTAAGCTGTTTTTTGTAATTTACGGCTTCTATGGGACTTCCAAAATCCATACCTGTTCTTCCCTTTACTTCAATAAAACACATATATCCCTTTTCCCGGGCAATGATATCAATTTCACCCATTCTGCTGAACCTGAAATTCCGGTCCAGTATTGTGAACCCGTTTTTTTCCAGGAATTTAACCGCTTCATCTTCTCCAAAGCTGCCTAATGCCCTTTTATTTAATCCCATAAATTAAACCTCTGCATCATAATCTGTGTCCATTTTACTTATAAAAACCAATATTTCAGCTACTACTTCATAAAGCTCCTGTGGAATTTGCTCACCAATCCCCATACTGCTTAAAATGTGTGCAAGGTTTTTATCCTTATGTACCGGAACATCACTTTCCTTTGCTTTATTTAAAATGCTTTGAGCAGCTTCACCTTTTCCGGCAGCTACTATTTTAGGAGCAGCATCTTCGCCAGGTTCATATTTAAGCGCTGCTGCTTCTTTAATTTTACCATCGCTTTTCCTGTTCACAAAAACCCCCATACCTCAAACCCTGAAATCAATTTTCCTGTAATTAAAATGACTTTCCCTGCTAATTATTTTATCGGCATTTATAGCTGTGGTTTTTTCATTTAACAGCTTGTACTTGATACCTGCAAGACTGTATCCCAATGCTTGGAATTTCTCAAAAAGCTCTTTATAGTATTTTTTTGAAAAATCAATTTTTTCATTTGATTCAAGTCTCATAGCTATTGTGATTATTTTGTTTTTCACCTCTACAAGCGCTTCGACCCTTCCCATATTATTGGTGTCGATAGCAACCAGAAAAGCTACATTATCTGCATTTATAGCACTCTTATTTCCCTTTCTTTTCATAATATACAGCTCCCCCATATTTTCATTATCATTATAAAAAAAGGGAATCTGGCAATATGAACAAAATTTTCCCATTTCAGATAAAAAGGATATATTATTAAATGCAGTTTCAATAACCGGTGAAAATCCTTCATTCAGAATATTTATATTAGAGCCTGAAACCGTTCTGATTATTTCAATTCCATCTTTTATGACATAGGATGAAAGCTTATCCCTATTTTCAGTCATTAATCCTTTATCATCGAGCTTTAAAAAAGCTCTTACAAAAAAATCCTTAATAAATTCTTTTGGAGCTTGAATATTCTCCTTAGTATTTGTCTCTGTTTTTGCAATATGGAATAATTCCATAATAACTGAAAGCAAGTTCTGCCGGGTACCAAAAGGTAATTTATCAAAGCCTGTTATGCTTGCGTCCAGGAATTTTACTACATTTTCCGTACCGTATTCTTCCTTATTGTCGGCTATAAAAAGAGGGAGGCTTTTCAATAAATCATTTCTCGTTGAAACAGGCAAGTCTTCCATATCCGGCATATTATTAACCAGGCTTGATATATTGGAATATTCAGAAAGTTTGTTTTGAATCTGGTTTAACAGCTGTAAATCATTCAGGTTATCTATTGCTGTTTGAATTTCCTTCATTGCAGACAATATATTGAGATCGTTGTTTACTGCTAACTGTATTGCATCATTATTGTCACTTGTAAAAGGTATTGACTTTGACAGCATAAATGCAGCAATTTTAGGACTTAACGAATTATCGGATGCTGCGATGGCATTTTTTATAACTTCAATATTTTCCGGGGTTATATCAAGGCCAAATTCATTCAGAGCCTGTGCAATTTTTTGATTTGTTCCGGCTGCCTTTATACCCATATTGGCCAACTGGCTTTTTATCTCTTCTTCCGAGTGCTTATGGTTTTTGCCTAAAACCCTTACAATGAGCTTGTTATCCTTGACATCACTTATAAAAAGCTTTACGCTTTCACCTAATATGAAGTTCATTTTATTCTCACAAACTGCATTGAGTATTGAACCGTCACTTGTTCTAAGCTGCAGAATTTCCGAAGACATATCAATTATTTTTGCAATAAAAGTTTCTCCGGCTTTAAAAGTCTTAAGTGTAAGATTTCCAGGCAATATAGGTGCTTTTGAGTTGATTTGCCCAATATCCATGAATTCACCTTCTTTTTTTTAAAGAAGCATTTTAGTAAAGCTCATTCTATGTATCGGACAAATACCATATTTCTTTATAGCATCCATATGGTCCCTGGTTCCATATCCCTTATGCTTTTTAAAACCATACTGGGGATATATGGAATCTATCTCAACAAGTATTCTGTCCCTGGTAACCTTTGCCATAACTGATGCGGCTGCAATGGATATGCTTTTACAGTCCCCTTTTATAATCGATACCTGCTCTATATCAATGTCACTTATCCTGAGTGCATCCAGCAATAACAAACCAGGCTCTACATCCGTTGACTTTACTGCCTGTTTTACCGCCATCTTTGTCGCATTCAGTATATTGACCCTGTCGATAATAGTTTGATCAATAATTCCCACTCCCCATGATACGGCTTTTTTCCTGATGATATCAAACAAATATTCTCTTTTGCTCAGGGAAAGCTGCTTTGAGTCATTTAATCCTTCTATAAATATATCTTCAGGCAGAATTACGCAAGCTGCTACCACAGGACCTGCCAGGGGACCTCTGCCGGCTTCATCCACGCCGGCTATGTATTTATACCCGTCTTCTCTTGCTTTTTTTTCATATGAAGACATTTCAAGAAATCTTGTTCTTTCACTATCTTTTTTTCTCTTAAGCTTAATGTATTTGTCAATAAGTATTTTTATATACTTTTTATCATTCTTTTTTTGAAAATTATATAAAAATCCCAGAGCATCCTCAGGACTCATCATTTTAATTCTCTCTATTACTTCATCCTTTGTAGCAACATTATTCATTTTTTACCTCCTGCGGCGACTCAAGAGTTATAGCTCCAATCCTGCCGCTTCTAAATTCATCTAATACAATTGATGATATTCTTGTAAAATCAACTTCTCCCCCTGGCAGGAGGCAGCCCCTTTTCCGTGCTGTAATTTCCAGCAGCTCCATACCATTTTGAGCATCCGGCATAATGACCTTGTATCTTTTGTTTAAAAGCTCTGGATATCTGTCTTTTATTTTAGTTAAAAACAAAGCTGCCGCTTCTATTGTATCATAAACTTCATCTTTTACTGCTCCCGTGTATGCAAGATTGAGTCCTGATTCCTTATTTTTTATTTTGGGCCAGAGCATACCCGGTGTGTCCAGAAGATCAATATCTTTTTGGATTTTTATCCACTGCTTGCCACGGGTTACACCTGGCTTATCACCGGTTTTGGCACTGCTTCTGCCGGCCAGCTTGTTTATGAAAGAGGATTTTCCAACATTTGGTATTCCAACTACCATGGTCCGTATTGATTTGTTTACTATGCCTTTTTCTCTATACCTGGACATTTTATCGGCTACTAGCTTTTTTATTGACTTTTTCACTTCATTAAAACCTTTGCCGGAAATAGAGTTTACCTCAATGCATTCATGCCCTTTATTTTTATACCATTTTAGCCATGGTTTTGTCATATTGGGGTCCGCAAGGTCTGATTTGTTTAAGGCGATAATCCCGGGCTTGTTTCCGGCTAGATTTTCAAAGTCGGGATTCTTGCTGCTGAAAGGTATTCTGGCATCCAAAATTTCTATTACAACGTCAATAAGCTTTATATTTTCAATAAGCAGCTTTCTGGTTTTTGCCATATGGCCAGGATACCAATGTATGTCCAAATTTATCTCCACCTTTAGTATTCTATCATGCCCATGCGTTTAATTGGCCATATTCTTAAAACAGCCTTACCTTTGACTTTATCAAATTCAATGAACCCAACGTTTGTTTCCCTGCTGTCTCTACTGTTTTCCCTATTGTCTCCAAGCACAAATACACTGCCTTTGGGTACTGTCAAGGGAAGCTTCATGCTCTTTTCATATGTTATTCCTTTTGAATATGATTCATCCAGTTCCTTACCATTAATATATACCTTGCCATATTTTATATCAATTTCTTCACCTGGAAGTGCAATAACTCTCTTTATATAATCAATTTCATTTCTTAAAGGTATAAGAGAGCCTATCAAGGGAAGCTTATTAAGTGCAGATGAACCATACCCTACTATCTCACCATGCTTTAAAACAATTATATCACCGCGCTGGGGGCGGTCAAAACGGTATCCAAGCTTGTAAATAATAAGCCTCTCTCCCGTGGATAGAGTTCCTTCCATAGAGCTGCCGTGAACAATTACAGGCTCAAAAAGATATGTTCTTATAAGCAGTGCAATTACAACGGCTATCAATATGGCTTCCATCCACTGCAATACCTCTTTTATGAAACTTTTCGGTTTATTTTTCTTATCCATACATATCACTTTTCTTATGATTATTTAAATATGCCTCTGTAAAAAAAGGAACATTTTATGTTCCTTTTTTTATTTACTCTTTGCTATTATCTGCTCCTGTTTCTCCAGCTCCCACAGGTTCTTTATATTCCTTTTTAACTGTCTTTACAGGCAGTTTTGTTTTTACCCTTGCCGCCTTGCCTACCCTGTCCCTCAAGTAATAGAGCTTGGCCCTGCGGACCTTGCCTTTTCTTACCACATCAATCTTTCTTATTTTCGGCGAATGAACAGGCAATGTTCTCTCAACACCTACTCCATAGGATAACCTTCTAACTGTAAATGTCTCACTAAGCCCTGAGCCCTGTTTGCCTATTACACTACCCTCAAAGACCTGGATCCTTTCCCTGTTACCTTCTTTAACCTTAAGGTGGATCTTTACATAATCGCCAATTTCAAGATTTGGTAAATCAGATCTAAGCTGTTCCTTTTCCAACACTGAAATAATATCCATAAATTATTATCCTCCTCTCTCCAAAGATGTTCATGTCATAAAAACAGCGGACCATCCGTAATCAAAAAAACACGATTGATATTATACCATATAGGTAATTTAAAGTAAACATTTTTTGCTTTTTTTGAATACATTAAATTCCCAGTTTATTTTTTACACATTTTGCGAATTCATATTGTATATAAATACTACTACTATTGTGGGTGATAAGATGAAAATATATACATATATAAAAAAATATTTTATTGATATATTGTTTGTTTTTCTATTTCTGGCACTAACGGCTTACGTCCTTTTCCTGGGCGGGACGGCAGGATTATCGGACAATGGCGATTATGAAAGGGTTATGATAGCAAATAACCTTAAATTTACTGACCCTGTAGATACACAAAGATTTGTATTCATAGACAGGTTTTATATTGATCTCACAGGCAATACGCCACGGGAAAAAACAACCGGCATTTTTCTGCTCTCCGGCAGTGTAAATTTGTATCCTTCAATCCAGCATTTGTTTGTCAAGTATGGGATAATAATGAATGTTTTATATAATATTTTTAGAGACGGGGATATACATTTATTCAGGATAGAATTTCTAGGGCTTATATATTGCCTGCTTTATTGTATCGCCTTGTTTATCCTGTTTACCTCTATAAAAATGAATATAGTTGGAGAAATTATTATAAAAGGTGCAATAATAGCAGTTGCTTGTGATGCAGGTTATTTAACGTATTTCAACTCTTTTTATGGTGAAGCGGTGCAAATCATAGCAGTTATATTCCTAGCTGCCTTTGGTCTTAAAATCCTGACCGGAAAAAAACAATCAAATATATATATTATATTATTTTTTATAAATCTCATATTATTTGCCTGGTCAAAATTTGCCAATATCCCTCTTGCGCTTTTTGCTGTTTTAGCCGGATTATTTATGCTCAAACATAAAAATAACAGGATATGTGTACTTGCAGCCGGAGGTATTACTATAGGCATATTGCTTTTTCTTTTAACACTTGTTCCGGGCTGGATGGATAGACAGACAACTTATAACTCGGTATTTTTTGGAATATTAAGGAATGCGGAGGAACATGACGCAAAAAAATATGTTTATGAGCTCGGTTTGCCTGGATACACATCGGAACTGGCCGATACAAATTATTATTCAAATACAGGAAAAGAAACGAGGAACTCAATTAAATTCAAGAATGATTTTAATGCAGTTTCCAAAATTGATATACTATTGTTCTACATCAGGCATACCGGGCATTTAATTGATAAACTTAAAATATCAGCTTTAAGCAGCAGTATTGTAAGACCTGTATACTTATCAAATTATGGGCATGGTAAACCCAGGATTACTTTTAACAGGAAATTTGAATTATGGGGAAGACTAAGAAAAAAATTGCCCTATGGTTCCCTGGTATGGAACCTGTCCTTAATTATGCTTTTTTCAATAGTAATGTTTTACAGGGCAATAACACTAAGGCAAAAATCGCCGTATTTCTCATTAAAAGCAATTTATATAACAATAATAGTGTCGGCCGGTACAATAGCAGCTCTTTTTATTCCTATTATAACGAATGGGGAGGGAGATCTTGCAAAGCATATGTTCCTGTTTATAAAATTGATGGATATATTAACACTTTCCATTTTTTCAATAATGATTGGAAGTATATTTAAAGTAATTGAAGGTAAAAGGGCAAACCTCCGGAAACATATTTTTTTATTTACATTGGGAGCCGCATTACTGCCGGCTTTCTTTTTGGCTTTTAATTTCCGGCAGGTATTTTTAAACGAAAATATAAAGCATACGGCAAAAATGGAAAGGGGAAGTCTCATTGAGTTTGGCAGGCAAAATGGCAGGGACATATTATGGAGGGTAACGGATATTAATAATGAAGAAATAAAAATTGTTTCCAACAATATAGTCGGGTATGGCGCATTTTGTAATGATATAACCCCAAATAAAAACAACCATTTGAAATACGGCAGCAATCTATGGATGGAAAGCTGCATAAGAAGATGGCTTAATTCTGATTTTATTAAATGTTTTAGTAAAAAAGAAAAATCAGTTATTAAAAAAGCAAATAATAAAGTGCTGCTTTCAAATGAATACTTATCCCTTAAAGCCGGAGGAGTTTGCGAATTCTACTTCTCTCATGTGCCTGAGCTTGCAGACAGGGGTTATGACAAAGCATATTACGGCATTTGCAGTGATTTGGTTTATCTTCCGGACATCAAAATTATCTGCCGGGCCTACAGGGACGGCATCAGTATTAAAAAAGACAGTCCTTACTGGCTTAAAACTCCATACTTTAACAATTCAAGTATGGTAAGAATTGTGGACAAGGACGGATATATTTATATGAAGGATGCAGCAGCCGATAATATAGGAATTATAGCTGCAATTACTCTTGATAAGGAAGCATACTTAAAATCCAATCCGTAATTTAAGGTTGTAGTTATTTTTTAGATGGAATATCCGGATTATTTATTATTTCTTCTTTCAAGCTTTTATCCAGGTTAAGCTTTTCAAACATATCAGGCCTTTTCATATATGTTCTCACAAGGGCCTGCCTATGCCTCCAGGCTTCAATATTTTCATGGTGCCCTGAAAGAAGTATTTCAGGAACCTTTTTTCCGTTATATTCAGAAGGCCTTGTATACTGGGGATATTCCAACATTCCGTTAAAATGGGACTCTTCCATAAATGCCTGCTTGTCTGACAGTACACCTGGAATCATTCTGCTTATGGCATCAATTAATACCATTGCAGGTATTTCTCCGCCTGTAAGCACATAATCTCCTATGGATATTTCTTCATCTACCAGTCCTTCAATAACCCTTTCATCCACACCTTCATAATGGCCGCATAAGATAATGAGATGCTTTTGTCTTGACAGCCTGACAACGGTTTTTTGATCCAAAACCTTACCCTGTGGACTTGTGTATATAAATACCGGTTTATAATCCAGACCTTTAACCGCCGATTCATAGCAGTCAAATATGGGCTGGGCTGTCATTACCATCCCTGCTCCTCCGCCATAAGGATAATCATCCGTTTTTCCATGCTTGTTTTGGCTAAAATCTCTTATATTGATGCAGTTTACTTGTATCAATCCATTTTCCCGGGCCCTTCCAATAATACTCCCGTTCAGCACATGATCAATCATTTGGGGAAACAGTGTCAAAACATCATATCTCATTCTCTATTAATCCCTCCGGCAAAATGACATTGATTGTTTTGTTTTCAACAGATAAATCCTTTACTACACTTTTTAGCGCAGGTATCAATACTTCCCTGCCTTCATGGTTTTTGACAACATATACGTCATTGCTCCCTAACTGCAAAACTTCAACTACCTTTCCCAGCAAACTTCCATTTTCATCTATGACAATGCATCCTGTAATATCACAAATAAAATAAGAATCCTTTGGTAATTTCACTGCGTTTGTCCTGTCAATCTCCAAAAACATGCCCTTATAATTTTCTGCTTCCCCACGGCTGTCTATTCCTTTGAGCTTAAGTATAACGCTGTTTTTATTAAATCGTACATTATCTACAGGGTATTTTATATACCTGCTGTCAATCTTTATGTAAACAAATTCAAGCTCTAAAAATCTTTCAATATGGTCTGTCAATGGAATAACTTTCAGTTCACCTTTGAGACCGTGAGCATTTGCTATTTTTCCAACTTGAAGATATTCATACACTTTTTCCTTTACTCTCCTTAAGAATAAAAAAAGGCGTTTTACGCCTTTTTTTACTGGATTATTTCAACCACTACCCTCTTGTTATCTTTCACTGCCGCAGCTTTTATAACCGTCCTGATAGCCTTGGCTATTCTCCCCTGTTTGCCAATAACCTTACCCATATCATCTGTAGCTACATGTAATTCCAGTATAATGGATTTTTCACCTTCTACCTCATTTACCGACACTTCATCGGGGTAATCAACAAGAGATTTTGCAATTGTTTCGAGAAGCTCTTTCATATATAAGTATTCCTCCCGTTTAAGTATTAGATGTTTAAAGCTAAATGCCCCTACTCTTCCTTAAGATTTACAACTGCTTCAACATCCTGTCCGTCCTTTTCGTATTTTTTTATTATAAACTTGACCGTATCAGTGGGTTGAGCACCGTTTTTTATCCAATTATTAACTTTTTCCATGTCAAGCTCAATCTCTGCCGGGTCTTTAAGAGGATTGTAGTAGCCAATCTCTTCTATAAACCTGCCGTCTCTCGGAAACCTTGAATCAGCAACAACAACCCTGTAAAAAGGTTTCTTCTTTTTACCTATTCTTTTTAACCTTATCTTTACCGCCATTTCATCCACCTCCCTTCAATAAAGCCGTATATTTTATTAATAGAATTTCATTTTTCAAAAGGGCAGCTTAAATCCTCCCAGTCCTCCTCTTCCCCTCTTTCCCGCTTTAGTCATATCGGTTAAGTTCTTCATCATCTTTTTCATTTGGGCAAAATCATTTAAAAGCCTGTTTATCTGCTGTATTGTGGTTCCGCTGCCACCTGCAATACGTTTTTTTCTGCTTGAGTTGATAACTTGCGGATTATTTCTTTCCTCCCTGGTCATTGACTTTATTATAGCTTCCATTTGCCCCATTTTCTTTTCATCAACGTCCACATTTTTCAGCATTTTATTATTCATTCCCGGCATCATGCCCATGATTTCGTTAATTGGCCCCATTCTCTTGAGCTCCTGCATTTGTTCGAGAAAGTCCTCCAAGGTCAACTGCTGCTTCCGCATTTTTTGTTCCAATTCCAGAGCTTTCTTTTCATTAAAATTTTCCTGGGCTTTTTCAATTAGACTTAACACATCTCCCATACCCAGGATTCTTGAAGCCATCCTGTCGGGATAAAAGGGCTCTATATCACTGAGTTTTTCACCCATTGCCGCATATTTTATGGGTTTGCCTGTTACAGACTTTACGGAAAGTGCGGCTCCTCCCCTGGTATCACCATCCAGCTTGGTAAGCACAATACCGTCAATCCCCAGTTTTTTATTGAAGGATTCTGCAACATTAACAGCATCCTGGCCCGTCATCGAATCTACAACAAGCAGGATTTCATGCGGCATTACTTTCTTTTTTATATTCTTAAGCTCCTCCATTAACTCCTCATCAACATGTAACCGTCCTGCAGTATCTATTATCAACAAATCATTCATATTTTCCCTTGCATGTTCAAAGGCCGCTTTTGCAATATCAACAGGATTTTTGCCGTTATCTAAGGTGAATACGGGTATGTCAAGCTGTTTTCCAACTATTTGAAGCTGTTTGACAGCAGCAGGCCTGTATACGTCACACGCAGCTAAAAGGGGCTTTTTACCCTGCTTCCTTAAAAGATTTGCAAGCTTTCCGGAAGTGGTTGTTTTACCTGAGCCCTGAAGGCCTACCATAAGATACACCGTAGGGGGCTTTGAAGAAAATGTAGATTTGCTGGGAGCTTTACCCATTAGATTTACAAGCTCCTCATTAACTATTTTAATTACCTGCTGGCCTGGTGTAAGGCTTTCAAAAACCTCCTGTCCTACCGCCCTTTCAGATATGCTTTTCACAAAATCCTTAACAACCTTATAGTTAACATCGGCCTCAAGCAGTGCAAGTTTTATTTCACGCATCATCTGCTTTACATCTTTTTCAGTTACCCTGCCCTTGCCGCGCATTTTTTTTATCGTCTGTTGAAGTTTTTCCGACAACCCTTCAAATACCGCCATTCAATACCTCCACTTTATTCTCCCAATTTGTCCACTCCGGATTTGATACTTTCCAATATTTTCATCAGCTTAATATTATCACATATTTTTTCAGCCAGATTTATTTCGTTAAGTAATACATTCTTAATTGTCTTTTGTTCATTATACTTTTTTACCAAATTAAGTTTTTCTTCATACCTTTCAAGCAAAGCCTTCCCTTTTTTGATATTATCATAAACACCCTGTCTGCTTATGCCCAGGTACTTTGATATTTCTCCAAGGGAATAATCACCGTTATAATGCATATCTATTATTTCATACTGCCTTTTTGTTATAAGCAGCCCGTAAAAATCCAACATCAAGCTTATTTCATGAAGCTTTTCCATTCATTCACCTTCTGTAAAGCTAAAATGCTTTACAGTTATTTTAAAAGAAAAAAAAAGAAAAGTCAATATATATTTAATTTGATTTTCCCCATTTTTACATTGAGAAGATTTATGTGTATAATGGAACAGTTATCATTGGGAATGAATTTAGAAAACGTTAGTGTATATATAAGTCGTATTACTTTATGAACGACTTATGAATCAAGGTATTTGATTTCGTAATAACTGAACTATTTTAAAAGGAATCTATTACAAAACAAATTGTTCTTGAAAAAGGTGTAATTTGCGGCAGGGATGATGATTTTTGCTTTAGCAAAATATCATACCTACTGAAAGCTTCGCGCAGCGATAGTTATTGCAGAGCCGGCATCTGAACTACGGATGCTGAATATGCCGGGTAGCCTTTTTCAAGGTTCTAGACACTTACATTTTCTTAATGATTGGACTGATAAATGTTTCATTATACGCTTAAATTTATACCTACTTTTAAAAAATGAGGAATGCTCAAATTGTTTTTTTGTTGACTGGATCAATAATATCTGTTATATTATATATATAACATATATTATTGATGTAACATAAATTTTATTGGCGGTGAGATTATTGTGGATGACAATTGATTTGAATTCTGAAATACCTATTTATTCACAGATTCGAAATCAGATAATTGAAGGGATAGTTACAGGCAGTGTCAGGACTAATGATTCATTGCCATCTGTAAGGCAGTTTGCGGCAGACCTTGGCATAAACCTTCATACGGTTAATAAGGCATATAATCTGCTGAAACAGGAAGGCTTCGTCCAGGTCCACAGGCAAAAGGGCGCAGTTGTAAATCCCCCGGATTCCTACAGGGCTAATGATGAATATTATACCAATGTAAACGAGGCTTTGAGGCCAATCATTGCAGAATCGCTTTGCAGGGGTGTTGCAAGGGAAGATTTTCTGAATATTTGTGAAAGAATATATGAAGAATACGGCAATGTGAAGGAGGGTGATAATAATGGATAAATTAATTTTATTGATTACAATGCTGACAAGCTTTCTTGCGCTGACCGGTTCATTTGCAGTATTCCCATATATAAGCAGGAAGACTGTAAGCTTTGGAATATCCATACCGGAAAATGCTTATTCCGACGAAAATGTAGCACTCATACGTAAAAAATACAGGAACCTGGTTTTGCTTACCGGCTTTTTGTTTATGCTTGGCCTTGCCTGCATGGTCTATTTTTCTGATTTGAGCAGCGGTACTGAAGCATTACTGCTTGGAATAATGATGTTTGTCAATATTTTTGTTGTCGGCTTTGTATATCTATGGGCACATAAAAATATGAAAAAGCTCAAATCTGAAAATAAATGGGGAGAAAATGTCCGGCAGCTTGTAACCGTTAATACGGATTTCAGAAAGAAAAACATGATGTTAAGCCCATTATGGTTTATTTCATATATTTTGATTATGGCTGCAACTGTTACAATAAGTTTGATACTGTTTGATTCCCTGCCCGACCAGATACCGATGCAATATAATGCTGCAGGAGAGGTGGTAAGATATGCTGACAAAACATACGGGCTAATACTTTACATGCCTGTAACACAGATGTTTATAACATTTCTTTTTATATTTGTTTATTATTCCATCGCCAAATCGAAACAGCAAATTGATCCTGCAAACCGCGAAAAAACTCTCAGCCAGAATATAATATTCAGAAAACGCTGGTCTGCATATGTGGTTATTCTAGGATTGATTCTGTTATTGATATTTGCAGGCACCCAGCTTTCAATTTTAGGAGTTGTATCATATTTGCCTGTTGTTATAGGTTCAATAGCTTTTACGGTAGTTATTGCTGCGGCCACAGTTATTATTGCAGTAACTACGGGGCAAAGCGGAAGCAGAGTAAAGGTTGTCGGTATCAATGACTCCGGTGCTTCCAAAAAAAAGACAATTGTAAGGGATGACGATAATCACTGGAAATGGGGAGTATTTTATTATAATCCGGATGACCCGTCACTATTTATAGAAAAGCGGTTTGGTATTGGCTGGACACTGAACTTCGGCAGACCATTGTCGTGGATCATCATTTTTGGAATATTGGGATTTAGCGGGGTCTTTTTGATAATAAGTACGATTATGTTCAAATAAACTAGTACCTTGCGTCATTTAAAATATTGGATTTGCGGCGAGGATGATTTTTGCAAGACGAGGCGGAGGATTGAGGAATACTTTCCGTATTCCGATTGACGACAACGAAGTATTGCGAAAATCAGACCGTTGCAAAACAATACTTTTAGATGACTCAAGGTGCTAGTGTAGCAAAAACTTTAATTTTGACAGGTATTTAAAGGTATTTTGCTGCAGTAATATTAAAAGTAATTTGCTTACATATGCAAAATACTTTAGTAAAGGGGATTTTTTCCATGTCTGGATTTGATTATTATGAAACCGGAGCTATATATTATATAGAGAAAACCATAACCGAAAATATGCTTTTGCAATTTGCAAATCTTACGGGTGACTTTAATAAAGTACATATGGATGATGAATATTGTATAAGCCATGGCCTTAAGTCCAGAATAGTACATGGTAATCTCATCTTATCCCTTTTGGCCTCTGTAATTGGGATGGAATTTCCTGGAGAAGGCTCGGTTATAATATCCCAAACAGCCGATTTTTTATATCCTGTAAGGATAAAAGATACTTTGGCATTCCATTTTAGAATCACAGGCAAAAATGATCAAAATGCTCTGGAGCTAAATATTTTGAATATTAAATTCAAGGTAATAAATCAAAATGGCGCCAGGGTTTTGAAGGGAGAGTTTAAAGTTGCAATCAAATGACGGTAAAATAATACTGGTAACCGGAGGAAGCAGGGGGCTCGGTGCTGAAATTGTAAAAAAGCTGGCACAAAATAAAAATCATTGTATATATCTTACTTATTTAAAATCCAGGGAAAAGGCAGAAAAACTGGCTTTTGAACATGCTAATGTAAATGCGGTCAAATGTGACCAGAAAGACGATGGAGCTGTAAAAAAAACAATTGAGACAATATTATTAAAAAACAATAAACTGGATGTGCTTATAAACAATGCCTGTCCTTCATTCAGGCCATGCGATTTTATCAACACCCGGTGGGAGGATTTTCAAGAAATACTTGATGTGAATTTAATGGGTGCTTATTTATTTTCCAGGGAAGCTGCATCTATAATGAAAGAATATAAAAACGGTAAAATAATTAATATTTTATCTGATTACGTTATTAATGCTCCCCCATCCAAAATATCCCATTATATTACCTCCAAATATGCTTTGATGGGTTTATCCAAAGCTTGTGCCGCAGAATTATCAAAATATGGTATTAGGGTTAATATGATTTCACCCGGAATAATGAAAACAGACATGACAGGTCACATGCCTAAAAAATATTTTGAATATCTAGAGCATAACCACCCTTTGAAAAGGCTTACAACAACAGCTGATGCCGCATCTGTTGTTGAATTTCTTATTTCAGAAAATTCTGCCTTTTTAAATGGTACGAATATTGTGGTAAACGGGGGAGAGAGATTTTAAAATTGTGGAGCAATTTTGGTGTGAAGAATTTGTAAGTGGATATAAATCTAACAAAATGGGAGATTATGTATGGATAAAAAGTTTCTTGAAACAATATCGGAAGTATTAAAAATCAGTACAAACAGATTAAAGGAAGATTCCACCGCATCAAGCATACCTGAATGGGATTCCCTCAATCATTGGGCAGTCATTGACAAGCTGGAGGAAACCTATGGCATTGAATTCACCATGGACGAAGCTACAGGCTTTAAAAATCTTGGTGATATTTTCAATACTCTGGAAAGTAAATTGAAGTAGAAGCATTTGATATTTGCAGCACTATTTCAATACCATTTCTGGTAAGATTTAAACCAGAGCAAGGGAATCAATTTGCACAATATACCCTGTTTCAATACCACTCTGGTAAAATTTAAACGCAAATGCTGAGATGCATTACAAATATTTTAATGGATTTCTATACCACTTTGGTAAGATTTAAACCCAGTACAAAATCGGGTAAAAGGCTCTTAAAATAAGAGCTTGTTTTCTAGTTTCATACCTTTTTTGTCAGGAATATCAACCATACTATTTATGTCTTTTTGTAACTATTTTTACCAACATAAGAGTTAATCCCATAATACTCCTTCTCCAAGCTTTGTATCTTTTTCCTGTAAGCCAAAATTATTATCATATTCTAAGAAATCTTT
>JANQLN010000039.1 GCA_028280575.1 Clostridia bacterium | reverse complement strand
GAAAGTTTCCAATATTTATTTGCTTCCTCTTGAGTCGAAGCATACATAGCTTTATTTAAATAACCTGTTACTGTTGGGTTATCCATGTATACAATGTTACAATATGCAATACCTGCTAAATCAGGATGGTGCATATAATAGTATTGATGAGGATGATGCCTGCCCCCAGCAAATAATACTGCATTTGAATGCATCTTTGTCTTTATTTCATCCCAATTGCTTCCTATCAAATTAATATTTATCCCAAGTTTTTTGGCCTGTTCTGATACGACAATGGAAGTATTTGTTCGGATAACGTCTGCGGATGCATGATATAGGTTAAATTCTGCTTTTAAACCATTTTTTTCTCTTATACCGTCCCTGCCAGTGTCCTTCCAACCAGCTTCTTCAAGTATAGTAATGGCTTTTTCCACCTGATTATCTTCAACAACAATTTCTTCATTCCACCATGGCATCTTATCCACTAAAGAATAGGCTTTTTTTCCATGACCATTAAGAACTGTATCCAGAATAGCCTGCCTATCCAGCCCAATATATAGAGCCTGTCTAATGGCTATATCAGATGTAATATCGTTACCGATATCATATCCTTCTGGTGTAGTTCCATAACCACTTTTTTGTGTTGGAAGAGAAATTCCCCGAACATCATTACTCTCATAAGAAACTAGCTTCCAGCCTGGTATTTTTTCATCGGCAAATTCAGGTAACATATAGATCATGTCTACGGTGCCATTTTTAGCTGCAGCAAGAGCAGCATTTTCATCTAAAAACAACAATGTGAACTTTTTAAAATGAGGCTTTTTACCTGCATAATAAGGATTTACTTCAAATATAGCCTGTTGGCCCTTATCCCATTGTACCAGCTTGTATGGGCCTGAACCGATAGGGTTTTCAGAGTAATTATCATCATAGTGGCTTTTAGGTAAAATAACAATTTCTGTTAATTGTGCAACAAAAGTAGATCTTGGTTCAGTTAAATGGAAAAGTATTGTCTGTGGGTCTTTAATTTCAATCTTATCCAGGAATGTTAAATCCCAATGCTTTCCATCTTTCTTTAGCATTTCATAAGAGAATTTTACATCGTCAGCTGTAACAGGTTCTCCGTTAGAAAACTTATAGTCATCTCTTAAATTAAAAGTCCATATAAGAGCATCATCACTTACTTTATAGGATTTTGCAAAATCTCCTATAATCTCAAGTTCAGAATTTCTTGTAAGTAATGTATCATGAAGAATTTGAGACTGACTGTATAGCCCCCATCTCTTTCTTGGATCAAATTCTCCTGGCGGCCTTGTTCCCATACAAATTATTAATTCATCCTTTACCTCCGATGCCTTTTGTTGTGAATCAGAATTGGCGTTGACCTTCTCTGTTTCTGAACTTGGATCAGTATTAGTGCCGGTTTGCTCTGGTTTGGAGCAGCTAGCCACGGCTGTAATCATTATTACAACGAATAAAACAGATAATATTTTTTTAATATTCTTTTGCATGTTTTTTCTCCCTCTAAACTAAATTTACTAGCTAAGCTTATTGATAATAATTCTCATTATCAATTAAAGTTTGCCATTGATAAATATAACAGATAGCCTGTAACAAATCAATATCATAAAAATAAACTTCATAATTCTTCATAATTTTATCAAGAGTTTGCTTGAGCATAAGGACCGGTAAAAGGCATACATAGTTTTTAAGGCTTATCAAAAGGTGATTTTTCATATATACTAAATTTTAGTTGACAGAGTACTATATGTAATGTCATAATGCAAGAATTAAAGTCGTTTGGTTTCAACTTTTTCTTTAAACTCAAGCTCAATCCATGATGCCATTTTGGACATCCAGCAGTTTTTACCGGTAAAAGCCTTAACGGAAAATTATTGCTTATAAGTTTCATATACATTTTATCATAAGCACCGTCTATTTTCGGCACACCTGGTTTCATCTTCTGATTATAACTGCTCCTTTAGGCTTCTATACTCATTCGGAGTATTACCTGTCACTCTTTTAAAGGCTCTTCTAAAGGACCTTATGTTTGTATAGCCTGTCATTTCTGTTATTCTTGAAATTGTATCCTCACTATTTTTCAATAAATTTTTTGCATTCTTTATTCTGAGCTTTTCCAATGATACTGCAAAGGTTTCCCCAATCTTTTCTTTGAAATAATGGTAAAGATACATCTCTGAAACTCCAAATTCCTTGGCAACAGCATTAAGTGATATTTGGGAATTGAAGTAATTTGCTTTTAGATAAGCTACCAGCCTTTGCTTGAATTTTTCGTCCTCACTATTTTTTCTATAGATATGGCTCCGGGCAGCTTGTTTAAATTTGTCCACAAGCTTATTAAATATCCTTTCAGAAGCCCCTTCCTTTTCAATAATTTTTAATAGACTTGTACTGGTTAAATCAATATCTGTTTTATCCGTTAACCTGGAAAGGGTTACGGTAAGCGCTACAAAAAAATTCACCATGACAGACATGGGCAGCTGTCTTTTTATATAATTTTGGACAAACAATAGCTTTAGCTGCTTTTCAACTTCTTTAATATCTCCGGCCTTTACCACATTCATAAGTCTTACTTCTGCATCTATAGGATAATAATAGCTGGTTTGCGAAACAGGCATATCCCTGTGCCACACTATCATATCATTGCCTGAATAAATAGTATTGTCTATTACCTGCTTAGCTTGATAGTATGAATTACTTATTTCATAAATATCATCATATACATCACCTACGGCAATAAATACCTTTAAGCCTATCTGATTATGAATGAAAAAATACAGCCTTTTCAGAAAATAATCAATTACTACTTTAAAAGCCTCGGTATTTCTATATATTTTCTTTTCTTTATCACTGCTTTCATTCAGACCATATGGCTTAACATCAAAGGAAAGAATCATTACAAACAAATTTTTACCGGGATCATAGCAATGTATACTTCCAAAGTCACCGTCGTTATTCAATATTGATACGCCCTCTTCAATTAATACTTTTATTGTGTTTATTTCATTAGAAAGCTCTTTGGAATATATGTTGTCATCCTGGACCCTTAAAATAGCGGCCACATGCCGGACACCATCAATTTTTATATCGGTATTGCTTAAAAGTGATAAAAAATTATTCCTGTCGGTAAAATCACCATTCAAAAGATTTCTTAAAAATGCAGTCTTTATTATTGGCTTTTGCTCTAAAATCTTTTCTTTTATTTGTATATTGCTTTCCAAAATGCTATGAATATTTCCTCTTAATCTATATAAAATCCTATTATAGCCTATGATAGGCTCCTTTATGCTGGGAGCAGGCTTTATTAACCTAATAATATCCTGTATTGGCTTAGAATTTTTGTATGATATTAAAAAAGCAAATATTATGCTTATTAATACAGAGGATAGAATAACCAATAAAATATACTTCTTAATAGAGGCTAACTGGTCCAAAATATGCTTTTTAGGGATCAGAGCCATATATGTAAGACCTGAAGCTTCGGACCTTCTGGCAACCTTTATCATTTTCTTACCGTCAAGAAGAATTTCGTCCGGTAAATTTATTAACCCGGTATTTTGAAGCTTGAGACTTTTAAAGGCTTTTGGATTGTTGCTATAAATAATATTTCCATCTTTATCATATATACATGCTGCTCCCGAGCTTGCCATATCAAGAACGTTAAATTTTTTCTTGAATATTTCTCTATCAATAGCTACAAAAATAACACCCAGCCGGTTTTTAGAAAAATTAAAGGGTAATGATTTTATATAAAAAACAGTTGAGTACTCCTTTTCATTTATTTGTACATTATCAAAGGGGATGAATTGTTTTGATTGCTTATTGTGTAAAAACACATCACTCCAGCTATCAAAATCAGTATTCTTAATAATAAAATTGAAGTTCATGTACATTTCCTTTGGATTGGTGTATATACAGGTTGAGGATAATACCATATTATTTTTACTGGAATTTACAAATACTTCTATAACTCCATCCGTATAAGTCTTTACATTTATTAACTTCTGCACTATGTTTTTTAACAGAATTGACTCTTTTTGCGGGTTTTCATAAGGACTAAGCTTTATAAAAGAGTTTACTTCCCTATCGTTAGAAAGCCTTAACACCCATCTTTCAATTTCATCAATCAATCCGTCAACCTCATCCATACTGTTTTCCAAAGCAAAGATACTTGACTTTTTAATATTCTTTTCTAAAATATCTACCAGCATACTATGAAGCAAAATATTTGAAGCTATTGGAACAACAAGCAGTATAAGATAAGTAATAAGAAAATATTCCCAAACATAATTTTTCTTGTTTTTAGTAGATTTCATATACCCACTCTCCCTAAAAAACAAATAAACAATAAACATTAATAAATTCTAATAAAAAACAACATTCAAAAGCAATTAATGAAATAAAAGCCTCAATATTGTAAAATAGTACTAATTCGCCAATACCAACCGAGACTTTTATTATCATTATAGCAAACAAGGCTATTACTTTAAAGCGGATAATTTTACTTGGGGCATTTTGCTTATGTTGTAATTTTTTTAATGGAACACACTAAATTTAGCATGTTCCATATTTAAAACTGATTAAGGCGCAAATTGTTCCTATTACTTATTTATATATCCTGTCATAAGCTGCCTGGTTGATTTTTAGAAGTTTTTCAAGCTTCAGCCTGTCAATCCCATCAATATACTTCTGCCAATCATTATCATTATTTATATCAGTTTCTCCTGTAATAAATTTTACAACTGATTCTGAAACAAATTTATCTAAGTCAGTGGTATATTGTGCTTCCTCGTCTGCTTCGTCGGCAGTTAGCTTAAGGGGAGGGAGAAATTTTTCTGCTGCCCCATATTTCTCATACATATTTTTTGTTGTCTGATACAAATATTTTTCCAGACCTTTTGCCGAATAAATATCTACATCTGGATCACTGGCCAAGGTCAGCCTTAATCTTGCCGGTTCATAATACAAATGGAAGTTTATCCATGATACATTCTCATTACCAAATAATTTGGGGTTCCAACCGGTATGGCTTTTAAATACTGCCTTATTGCCGTCAATTCCTACTTCACCGTCTTTTGCCCATTCCCAGTCAGTTCCTAACCTCCCCCATTTGCTCCTGAGAGTAGCTTCATGTGTAAAGAAAATATCCGCAAGCTTAATTGCATGCTCTCTCTTTTCTTCAGGTAATCTATCTGTAATAACAAAGCAGTCCTGCATTGATACAATCTTTACAGTATTTGAATATTGGACTCCATTTGCCCCCTTCACTGGGGGAAGAGGTTTGAAATCCCTGTACTTTTCTTCACCGATGGTAGTAAACTCGCCCGAAAATAATGCAGGAACAAATCCTACAATAGGCTCTTCCGAGCTTTCTGTCAAAGCCTTGGCCTGCTGGCGCTTTTGGTTAAATGAATTGCTATACAAAAGACCCTCTTTGTAAAGCTTGCTGACAAAGCTTATTGCTTCTCTCATTTGTGCTTTATTAACCGGAGTTTCAATCTTATCATTTTCTAAATAGTAGCTGACTCCTTCTATAGGACTTAATTGGGTGTAAAGAAATGAATTGCAAATATAGGCAAGTCCATCATCCTCTTCATAACACATTAAAGGAATCTCATCCGATTCATTATTTTCATTTGGGTCCTCCTTCTTTATTCTTCTTAGTACATCATAAAATTCTTCTATTGTTGCAGGAGGTTCAACACCTATTTTTTCTAAGAACGGAGCATAATACCACATTTTTTTAGGATATGTAGCATGGAAGTTCTCCTGAACGCCGTTTATTGAATATATATTTCCGTCAGCCTGCTTCATAGAATTTATCAGCCCGGGGATTTCTTTGTCGGCCTTTTTAATATTGGCCGCATGCTCGTCAATTAAATCATTAAGCGGCAAAAGCAGGTTTTCCTGCATACCGTACAATATAACATTGGGAAATTCTCTTCCAATAATAATTTCGGGATAATCACCCGTAGACATCATAATTCCTATCTTATCATTCCATGAACTATTCTGGACAGGAGTCACATTAAGATCAACATTCAACTGCTTCTCTAACCATAACGTAAACTTATTTGTGTTAAAATCCTTTACCAGTGGATGCTGCTTTACAGTTACATTAAGCTGTACCTTTTTCTCTTTAGGATTTGTTTGTTCATCCTCAGCCTTGGAATTTTTTCCACATCCGCTCAGCATTATTATAATCATACAAATGGATAAAATTATTGATAAAAATTTTTTCATTTTCTTCTTCCTCCCTGTGTATTCTATACAGGCTGTATAAAAACCTATATAATATTTTTTACCTGTGACCCGGATATTTTTTATGACTTATAATTTTATAGTATCACTAATGACATAATGCATCCACCCCCTTTAGCAAACTACTTTTTACTATCCCTTGATGGAACCAATCATTACCCCCTTTACAAAATGTTTTTGTGCAAATGGATAAGCTATCAAAAGCGGAAGGCTGGCTACCACTATTGAAGCATATTTTAAGGTCATCATTATGTTTTCAAGCTCAATAATATCAGATACATCTGTCATATTTGCATCAAACTGGTTCATTACCAGTATTTCTCTTAGTATTATCTGCAATGGCTGAAGGCTTCGGTCATTTAAATATATTAAAGCTGGAAAATAAGTGTTCCAGTTGCCGACAACATGCCATAGCGAAAGAACAGCTATAAGTGACTTGGAAAGAGGTAAAACTATGGACACAAGTGTTCTTAAGCTGGTGGCTCCATCTATTTCGGCAGAATCATAAAGCTCCTGAGAAATAATTGTTTTGAAGAATGTCCTTGAAATTATTACGTAAAATATACCCAGTGCATGCGGCAGCAAAAGGAATTTAAACCTATCATTAGGCATACCCAGCCAGCTGCACACAAGATATGTAGGTATCAAGCCTCCATTGAACAGCATTGTAAAAAATAATACCTTCATTATACCTTTTCCACCGGGAAGGCCGGGCCTTGATAGAGGATATGCAAGCATTATAACAAGAGCAACACTTACAAGTGTCCCAAAAACCGAATAAAAAGCAGAATTTGCATATGATAGAAGCAATGCAGGATGGTTCATTATTGCCTTATAGGAAACCAGAGTAAAATCAACAGGCAAAAATGTTACCTTGCCCTGTATAAGAACCTTTGCACTTGAAAATGAAGCTGCTACTACATGTATTGACGGTACTAAAATAAGCAGCATTAAAATAACGAGAGAAGAATATATTACCATATTTATAATCACATCACCTGTTTTATATACTTTACGCATCTATTGTCCTCCTTAAAACATACTCTCTCCGGATAATTTCTTCGAAGTATAGTTTGTGGTCAGTATTAAAACAAAATTTATTATTGAATTAAAAAACCCAACCGCAGAAGAAAATCCAAAATCTGCATGTATAAGCCCCCGCTTGTATACAAATGTAGATATAACTTCAGATGTGCCTATATTCATATTGTTTTGAAGCAAATACACCTTTTCAAAATCTGAATTCATTACACGTCCCATAGCTAGAATCAAGCTTATGGTAATAATCGGCATTATGCTGGGTAAATCAATATGCCATATTTTATGTAATTTTCCGGCTCCATCTACGGCGGCTGAATCATATAATGTAGGATCAACACCGGCTAAGGCTGCTGAATATATGACTGAACTCCATCCTAGATGCTGCCATATTCCAGATGTAATAAATATAGGCCTAAAGGCTTTTGGGTCTCCTATCAAATTAATATCGGCTGCCGCCTCCTTACCAACAATAAACTTAAGAAAACCCACCGTAGGGTCAAGCAACTGAAATATAATACCCACAATGACAACTGTAGAGATAAAATGCGGTGCGTATGCAACCATCTGAACACTCTTTTTGAAATACTTCTTTTTTACTTCGTTTAAAAATAGAGCAAATATAACAGGAAAAGGAAAACCAATAAGCAAATTTAATAAGTTCAATATCAATGTATTTGAAAAGATATCGCCAAAATAATTTGAATTAAACAGCTTGAAAAAATTATCCAGGCCAATCCATCGACTTCCAAAAATCCCTTTAGATATTCTAAATTCTTGAAAGGAAATTGCAATACCAAAAATAGGTAGTATCCTGAATAAAAAAACATGCACTAAAGGTATAAGCATTATAGAATATAACTGTTTGTACTTAAAAATTCTCTTTTTAGCGTCGCTTGAGACAAATAAAGCCATTCTATATAAACACCCCCGTTTTTTTGAAAATTCTTGATATAACTATTATAGTTTTTAGTCTTTTCTAAAAAAAGAGACAATAAATTTGACAGGGAGACAATATTTAAGTAACAGGACATTTTATTTAATATAAGCTTAAAAAGTGAAAAAAGTTAAAGAAAAGTACGGGCTTTTCACAAAGCCGCTTGAATTTGACATTTGGTACTATTTGCTGTATTATTTAATATAATAATATAAAAGCTGTGATTGGGAATAGTAAAACCACTGGAAATTTATAAGAGAGTCGGAGGCTGGTGCAATCCGATAATTTTCATAATTTGAACTCACCCAGGAGTTGCTGTCTGAATTAGTGCCCCCCGGCACTTCTAGGATAAGCCGGAATTCCACCGTTAACAGGATAGATGGTGATTGCCGTTTAAAAAAGCGGGTTTCTTTAAGGAAGGAAACCAAATTGAGTGGTACCGCGGATTAACCCCCGTCTCATATACGAGACGGGGTTTTTTGATGGCAAAAACCTCAATTAATATTACAGGAGGTTTTTTAAAATGAAAAGGAAAATTATTGTATTGGACACAACTTTAAGGGATGGTGAACAGGTTCCCGGAGCAAAGCTTAATCTGGGTGAAAAGCTGGAAATAGCCAGACAGCTTAAAAGGCTGAATGTGGACATAATAGAGGCAGGGTTTTCTGCATCTTCTCCGGGTGATTTCCAGGCGGTACAAGAAATTTCAAAAGAGCTTGGAGACGGGCCTGTGATTACGGCGCTGGCAAGGGCTGTAAAAACAGATATTGACGCTGTATATGAGAGCATAAAAAATGCTTCAAGGCCTTTAATTCATATTGTTTTAGGAACTTCATCAATTCACGTGAAGGATAAGCTTCGCAAATCGGAGGATGCTGTGCTGCAAATGGGCATTGATGCGGTAAAATATGCAAAATCCCTTTTGCCTGACGTACAGTACTCTACGGAAGATGCCTCCAGAAGTGATTTTGAGTACTTGTGGAAAACTATTGAAGCTGTTGTAAAAGCAGGCGCTACAATGATTAATGTTCCTGATACGGTGGGTTATGCGGTTCCTGAAGAGTTTGGAGAATTGATAGGAAAAATAAACTACCGCCTTAAAAACCTTGACGATAATGTAATACTAAGTGTCCACTGCCATAATGATATGGGGCTTGCTACTCCCAATACACTGGCCGCAGTAAAAAACGGAGCCGGCAAGGTGGAATGTACAATGAACGGCATCGGTGAAAGAGCCGGCAATGCTGCCCTGGAAGAAATTGTAATGGGGCTTAAGGTAAGGCCTGGCTACTACATGGCAGACACAAATATTAACACCAGAGAGATAAAAAGGACATCAGAGCTCGTAAGCAGTGTAATGGGACTGGATGTCCAGGTTAACAAAGCAATAACAGGAGATAATGCGTTTGCCCATTCCTCCGGCATACACCAGGACGGACTTTTAAAAGCAAGAAAAGCATATGAAATTATCCGGCCCGAAGATGTTGGCGTAGAGAGTATGGACATGGTTTTAACCGCAAGGTCAGGCAAGCACGCTTTTAAAAACGCACTGGACAAACTAGGCTTTAGAGACTTTCAAGAGCCTGAATTTACAAAGCTTTTTGATAGTTTTCTTGAGTTTGCAGATAAGAGGAAGGAGGTATACAATTCGGATCTTTACTACATCCTCAAAAAGCATTTCGATAAAAGCACACCTGGTGAAACAAAGCCGGAGCATAATATTGAACTGTATGAAATCAAATCCATACAGGTGATAAGCAATGACATAGTACCAACGGCATGCGTAGAGCTTTTAAGATCGGGAAATGTGCTTAAATCCATAGCAATTGGAGACGGTCCGATTGATGCGCTGTATACTGCAATAGGAAAAGCAACAGGCCTTGATGCAAAACTTAAGGAATACAAAGTAAAAAGTGTTTCCGCAGGAAAAGAAGCACTTGGCAGGGCAACGGTAAAACTTGAGTACAATGGAAAAATATATGCTTCCCGGGCAGTTGACGTTGACATAATCAAATCCAGTGCCATTGCGTATATAAACGCTATTAACGAACTGGTGATTGACGAATTCAATACATGTAATCCGGCAGTATAAAAAGCTTTAAAAGCAGGTTCACCAATAGGACCTGCTTTTTTTAGTAAATATAACTAATTTTATAAGCAGTACATCATATGGTATAATCTACTTAATACAGTATTTTAGGAAGGGAGAACTTATGCTAAAAAGAAAAATTCCTCATCTGGATTGGATTCCTATGTTATTTATTGCTTTTATATTGTACAGGCTGGTAAATAACGTAGAATCCTTTGTGGAAGGCATAAAGTTTTTTCTTTCAATTATAAGCTACATAACCTGGGGTTTCGCAATTGCATACCTGCTGAACCCGGGCGTAACATTTCTTGAGGACAAATTAAAAGCAAACAGGCTTATAAGCATGCTTGTTGTATACATTGTTTTTATCGGAGTAATAATATTCTTTACAATGATAATCATACCCAATGTTATAGTCAAGAATGTCCGTGAATTGCTTGAAACCATACCAAAATACCTGATTTCCACCAGGGACTGGCTGAATGATTTTGTCACGAGCTCCGATTTCATTGATGAAATAGACATTGAAAATTTCTTTGTTAGCCTTATAAGCAATATAACGGAAAGAACAAATCAATTTATTGAGCTTTCAACTGAAATCATAAAAAACATGGTAAACCTTACTTCTGCAATAATAAAATTTATAGTAGGTTCCATGATATCAATATATCTTCTTAAAGATAAGGATTACCTGATAAAAAGTGTTAAGAAATTCACTTTTACAGTCTTTAGAAAGGAGACTGCAGAAATTGTTGTTGATGTTGCACGCAAAGTAAATCAAAAATTTTCACGATTTCTGATCGGAAAAGCCCTGGATTCCCTGATAATAGGAATTATGTGCTTTATTGGACTTCTTTTGCTGGATGTAAGGTATGCTCTGCTTATCAGCCTGCTTGTAGGTGTAACAAATATGATCCCGTATTTCGGACCGATCTTCGGAGCTGTGCCGGGTGTCATCCTAACATTATTTTATGACCCTACAAAAGCTTTTTGGGTTTTAGTGTTCCTGTTATTATTGCAGCAATTTGACGGTTGGATACTGGGCCCGAAAATTCTCGGTGATTCGGTAGGCCTCAAGCCTTTTTGGATAATAGTAGGAATACTTGTAGGCGGAGGCCTGTTCGGAGTAATAGGTATGCTGCTTGGAGTACCATGTGCAGCCGTTATCAGCATGTTCCTGGGTGAATACATGGATAAAAAGCTTAAATCCCGAAACATCATAATCAAATAAAAAATATTATGAAAATTTTTCATTCATTTCCATCTCTTTAGTATTATTTTTTTAAATCAATAAAACAGACCATAAAAATGTATAATTTCAGGTTTTGAATATATGCTATATGTAACGTCATAATTCTAAGCATTATGATTTTTGAAATCCACTAAAACCTTTGTGTATTTCAAAGACCATAATGCAAGAATTAAAGTCGTTTCATATATGTAACGTCATAATTCTAAGCATTATGATTTTTGGAATCCACTAAAACCCTTTGTGTATTTCAAAGACCATAATACAAGGATTAAAGTCGTTTCATATATATTTAAAGTCATAATTCCAAGCATTATGAGAGGTGAAAATCATGGGAAGCTCAAGTATTGCGGAAATTGATGAAATAATCGAAAAATATACGGAACCGGGCAGCTTGATCAGGATACTTCAAAAAGTGCAGGACATTTACGGGTACCTGTCGGAAGATGTTCAAACCTATATAGCGGGCAGGCTTCATATACCGGTTAGTGAAATTAATGGCGTCGTAACCTTTTATTCTCTCTTTTCGACAAAACCAAAAGGGAAATACAGGATAAGTGTCTGCATGGGTACGGCATGTTACGTCAAGGGGGCAAATAAAATTTTAGACAGGCTTAAAGAAGAGCTTGGGGCCGACGAAGGAGAAACATCCGGCGACGGTTTGTTTACACTGCTTGCTACCCGTTGTGTAGGTGCCTGCGGTCTGGCACCTGTTATAACTATAGGAGATAATGTACACGGAAGGCTGTCCCCGGACGATATACCTTTGCTGATTCAAAAATACCGCAGTAAGGAAAATACAGGCAGCAGCCGGATGAAAACAGGAGCATTACAATGAAAATTAATAATATAGATGACTTAATTAACCTCAAAAATAAAATGCAGGACAAAATTGACAACCGGCTTAAAGTTAATAATGCCATAAAAAAGCATGATGTTCTAATATGTATGGGAACAGGATGTGTATCATCTGGCAGCGAAAAGATAAAAGACGTGTTTATTAAAATGTTAGAACACAGGGGAATAAGCGAAAAGGCATGTATATACAGTACAGGGTGCTTTGGATTTTGCAAGCTTGGCCCCATAGTTGTAATATACCCTGAAAAAACATTCTACTGCCAGGTGGGAATAAAGGATGTAAAGGACATAGTAGATGAGCACCTTGCGGAGGGTAAAAAGGTTGAAAGGCTTTTATACAAGTCCCCCGGAACAAAACAGGTTAAAGAGGCTATTGACAGCATCCCGTTTTTCAAAAAGCAGCAGAGAATCGCATTGAGAAACTGCGGAGTAATAGACCCTGAAAGCATTGAAGAATATATAGGCATAAACGGTTATTTCCCCCTTTACAAGGCACTTACCGAGCTCAATCCACAAAAGGTAATAGAGATGATAGCTGACTCAGGCTTAAGGGGCCGCGGCGGCGGCGGTTTTTCTACGGGTCTCAAATGGAAATATGCGTCACAGGCGGATTCTGACGAGAAGTTTGTAATATGTAATGCAGACGAAGGCGACCCCGGTGCCTTTATGGACAGGAGCATACTGGAAGGCGACCCCCACAGCATAATAGAGGCAATGTCAATAGCAGGTTATGCCATTGGAGCAGACAGGGGATTCATATATGTAAGAGCAGAGTATCCAATAGCGGTGGACAGGCTTGAAAAGGCAATTGAACAGGCCCGGGGCTATGGATTGCTTGGCAGTGACATTCTTGGCACGGGCTTTAACTTTAGTATCAGCTTAAGGCTGGGCGCCGGTGCATTTGTTTGCGGAGAAGAAACCGCTCTCATCAGGTCCACAATGGGCAAACGGGGAGAGCCAAGGCCAAGGCCTCCCTTCCCTGCCGTATCAGGGCTAATGGACAGGCCAACACTTGTAAATAATGTTGAAACACTTGCCAATATAGCAATAATAATTCAAAATGGCCCCGGCTGGTATTCATCAACAGGAACTGAAAGAAGCAAAGGGACAAAGGTATTTGCTCTGGCCGGACAGATCAATAACACAGGCCTTATTGAAGTGCCTATGGGCACAAAGCTTAAAGCAATCATATATGATATAGGCGGCGGAATACCCGGGGGAAAAAAGCTGAAAGCCGTGCAAACCGGCGGACCGTCAGGCGGCTGTATCCCGGATTACTATCTTGATACCCCGATAGATTATGAATCATTAAGCAGTATAGGGTCAATGATGGGATCAGGCGGTATGATTGTACTGGACGAAACAAGCTGTATGGTTGACGTGTCAAAATTTTATATAGAATTCTCACAGGATGAATCCTGCGGAAAATGTACACCATGCAGAGTCGGCACATTGAGGATGCTTGAAATTTTAAGGAGAATAACAGGCGGTGAAGGACAGGAAGAAGACCTGGACGAACTCATGGAGCTTGGTGAGGACATAAAAGAGTCCTCATTATGCGGCCTGGGCCAAACGGCACCAAATCCTGTATTGAGTACGGTTAGATATTTCAGGGACGAGTACATAGCCCATATCAGGGAAAAAAGATGCCCTGCCGGAGTATGCAGTATGAAAGATGGTGTAACAGTTGAAACAGTTTGAAAGTAATTGCAGATTGTAAGCTGAAATAAAAGGAGATAACCATGTCTGAATTAGTAAAAGTAACCATAGATGGAATTGAAGTTGAGGTTGAAAAAAACACCAGCATTCTAGAAGCTGCATTAAAGGCAGGTATAGAAATACCAAGTCTTTGCTACTTAAAGGAAATAAACGAAATAGGTGCCTGCAGGGTGTGTATTGTCGAAATTGAAGGAGTAGGTGCCCTGCAGGCATCCTGCGTATATCCAATAACAAAGCCCATAAAAATCAAGAGCCACTCTCCCAGGGTGCTGAAATCAAGAAGGAGAGTTGTGGAGCTGCTCCTTTCAGAGCACCACCGGGAATGTACTACCTGTATACGCAACATCAACTGTGAGCTTCAGAATATAGCCGACAATCTCGGCATACGGGATTTAAGTGCAACGGGTGAGACAAAAAGCATACCACTCCAACAAAATAATTCTTTTATTGTCCGGGATTATAATAAATGCATCAAGTGCCACAGGTGTGAGGCTATTTGCAGCAAGATACAGGAGATACATGTATATTCCAGCCTGAACCGTGGTGCCGACACACTTGTTTCTCCCGCATTTTTAAAGGATCTGGGCGAAACCAACTGCATAACATGCGGGCAATGTGTAATAGCATGCCCTACGGCGTCCTTAAGCGAAAAGGAAAATCTATGGGAAGTATGGGAATCACTTAAGAAAGAGGACAAATATGTGGTTGTCCAGACAGCTCCTTCCATACAGGTTACCCTGGGTGAAATATTCGGTATGGAAACGGGCACAATTGTTACGGGCAAGCTTGCTTGTGCTTTGAGAAGGCTTGGCTTCGACAGGGTATTTCCTACCGACATTTCCGCCGATATTACCATAATGGAGGAAGCATATGAGCTCATTGAAAGGCTTAATGGAAACGGGCGTCTTCCCCTCCTCTCCTCATGCTGTCCCGCATGGGTCAAATTTGCCGAACATTTTTATCCCCAGCTGCTTAATAATCTCTCAAGCTGTAAATCCCCTCATGAAATGTTCGGAGCATTGATTAAAACCTATTATGCCAAAAAAGAGGGGCTTAAGGAAAGGGATATTGTAACCGTAGCAGTTATGCCTTGTACGGCAAAGAAATTTGAAGCCTCCCGCCCTGAAATGGGCTGGTATGGCTACAGGGATGTGGATTACGTAATAACAACCAGAGAGCTGGGGCGAATGATACGGCAGGCGGGCATAAAATTCAGGAATCTTGACGACGAGCCCTTTGATATGCCTTTCGGCGTATCTTCAGGCGCAGGCGCTATTTTTGGAGCAACCGGCGGAGTAATTGAGGCAGCGGTAAGAAGTGCATATGCAATTATCAATAAAAAAAATGCGGAAATGGGACTTATTGATTTTGAAGAAATCTACGGGCGCAGCGGAGTAAAGGTGGGAACAGTCAATCTGGGTGAAAAAAATTTAAGAATTGCCATTGCTCATGGAACGGGTAATGCAAGAATCATACTTGACAAGGTTCTTGAGGGTGAGCATTTTGACTATATAGAAATCATGGGATGTCCGGGCGGATGTGTAGGAGGCGGAGGACAGCCGATACTGGGAGGCCGCGACCATAAAAGAATATCTCTTGACTACAGGCACAACAGAACCGACGCACTCCACAATATAGACCTGCACAGTCAATTACGGCAGTCCCATGACAATCCCGACGTAAAGAAGCTATATGAAGAGTTTTTAGGACATCCTTTAAGTGAAATGTCAAAAAAACTGCTTCATACTACTTATACTCCTAGGAGCCCGTGACAGAACTCCCAGGAATGCATATTTTGACCAATGATTTTTTCATTTTTATAGTTATATCTTTTTTTCTCTGCTACGGTCCAACCCGTAATGCTTACAGGCTCAATTCCGTATCCATATTGATTGTCTTAATCTCCTGTTCATCCAGGAACTGATTATTATAAAGATTATAGTAGCGGCCTCTTAGCTTTAAAAGCTCTTGGTGGGTTCCTTCCTCTATTACTGTTCCCTTGTCAATTACCAAAATCCTGTCCGCGTTCCTTATGGTAGAAAGCCTATGGGCAATTATAAAGCTTGTTCTCCCTTCCAATACCTTTTCAACTGCTGATTGTATAACCTGTTCGGTTTCGGAATCTATGGAGGATGTAGCTTCGTCCAGAACAAATATTGCCGGGTCGGCAATAATCGCCCGTGCAAAAGAAACCAGCTGTTTTTGTCCCATTGAAAGCCTTGCCCCTCCCTCACCCACTTCAGCCTCGTAAGCCTTATCAAGCTTAACAATGAAATCATGGGCATTGACAAGCTTCGACGCTTTGATAACATCTTCGTCGCCAGCATCCAGCCTGCCATATTTAATATTTTCCATAATTGTACCGCTGAAAAGGTGGGGAGTTTGCAGGACATATCCAAGATTCGAATGGAGCCAAAGCTGTGACCTTTCCCTGTAGTCCGTACCGTCAATCAGAATCCTGCCTTCAACGGGTTCATAAAATCTGCACACCAGGTTCACAATAGTGCTTTTTCCGGAGCCGGTAGCTCCCACAAGTGCAATGTTCTGGCCTTTTTTTACATGCAGGTTAAAATTTTTGAGAACTTCTTCTCCCTTTTTATATCTAAATGAAACATTCTCAAATAAAATATCTCCTTCTACTCCGGGCCAATCCTTTTTTACAGGATTAAAAAAGTCGCCGAACTTTTGTATGATCTCTTTTTTATCCTTTATGTCGGGCTCCTTATCAATAAGGGACAATATACGTTCACCCGATGCCTGGGCATACTGCAGGTCGGCAAAAATCCTGGCAAGCTCCCTGACAGGTTCAAAAAACCTTAATACATAATTTATAAAAGCTACTAATGTTCCATATCCCATCACACCGTTAATAACATTATTTCCGCCTTTCCACAAAACCAATCCTGTGCCTATGCTTCCCAGCAAAAGGACTATGGGCATATAAAGGGAAGAAAAAATAGCGGCTTTTACGGATTTATGGTACATTTTGTCCGTTATCTCATTAAACTCTATTATATTCCGTCCTTCCCTCACAAGAGTCTTTGAAGTTCTTGCACCTGTTATTCCCTCATTAAAGGATGCCGTAATTTTTGAGTTTGTTTTTCTAATATCCCTGAATGCTTTTAATATACGCTTTTGAAAATATATGCCGGTAACTATTAATGCGGGCATTACAACTAATGCCGTTAAAGCAAGCTTCCAATTTAGTATAAGCATTATACTCATCATAATTACCATCATAGCTATACCCCATATGGAATCCACCGAGCCCCATGCTATTATCTGCCCGAGCCTTTGCGTGTCGGATGTCATACGTGCCATCATCCATCCCACAGGTGTGCGGTCAAAATATGAAAGAGATAATTCCTGAATACGCCTAAACGCATTTTTCCTTATATCGTAGCATACTCCTACTTCTATCTTTCCGGCTGTTGTTATAAGCATCCATACGTTAAAAGCCTGCACTACTACCAGAATACTGAAAACTGCTATGTAAATCCCCATTTTGCTCATGTCTCCGGCCACAATAAAATTATCCACCGCAAACTTGCCCATAAGAGGAAATATGGCATCTATTCCAGCCACTCCAACCATGATAAAAATCAATCTTATTAAATATTTTTTATAAGGTTTTGTATACCTGAACAGGTTTTTCCACAATTCAAAATCAAACTGCTTTGTATATTCCTGTTCTTCCAAATGCTGCATTTTAATCAACCTCCCCGGTCATAGGTGTATGGTACACCTCTAATATGTTCCTTACTAAAAAATGATACAAATTACTTGAATTACACAGCTTTTTCACTGCCCTTTGCCAGGTTCCACAGCTTTTTATACAAGCCCTCCTGGCTTATAAGCTCACTATGGCTGCCATATTGCTCTATCATTCCATCCTTTAGCACAACTACCGCGTCAGCCTGTGAAAGGGTAGTTATCCTGTGAGATATAATAAATGTGGTAACCTTCTTATTGCTTTCCCTGATTGCCTTTCTTATTAATGCGTCCGTTTCCGTATCCACCGCACTCAGAGAATCATCAAATATCACTATGGGGCAGCTCCTGATCAAGCTTCTTGCCATTGCGACTCTTTGCTTCTGTCCTCCGGACAGGGTAACTCCCCTCTCACCTACAATTGTCTCATAGCCTTTGTCAAACTCATTCACAACATCATGCACGGCTGCGGTCCTTGCAGCTTCAAACATTTCTTCCTCCCTGACATCAAGCTTGGCAAGGCAGATATTTTCCTTGATGGTCCTGGAAAACAGGAATGGTTCCTGAAGTACAATGCCGATATGCTTTCTCAGCCAGTTTTTTTCTATTTCTTTAAGCTCCACCCCATCAACAATTATTGAGCCTTTCCTGTAATCATACAATCTTTGCAAAAGGTGCATGAGTGTAGATTTGCCTGAACCGGTGGGCCCCAGTATGGCAACTGTCTGACCGCTTTTAACTTTAAAGGAAACATCCTTTATAACATTTTCATCGCCCTCATAACCAAAACATACCTTATGGAACTCGATATTTCCTTTTATTATGGGTCTTTTTCCCTTTTCATTCATATTTTCCTGTTCTTTCTCCAGGATTTCATTTATCCTGTCCATGGCAACCACCATTTTACCCATATCGGTCAGTATTCTTCCAAGCTGTCTTACAGGCCACAGCAGCATTCCAACGTAAGCCAGAAATACAAAAAATGTACCCAGGGTGATTTGCCCTGAAATAGTTGCGTAAATACCGGCTACGGTAACAATACCTGTCTGGGAAAGAGACATAAGGTCGGAACTTGACCAATAAAGTGCAAAATAATTGATAATACCCCTTACATTTTCAGTATATTCGTCATTTTTTTTGTCAAACTTTTCATATTCAAAGGCTTCTCTTCCAAACGCCTTTACAACCCTTATACCCGTCAGGTTTTCCTGGAGCACTGTTGACAGCTTACCCTCAGATTCTTCACAAAGCTTGAACTGGTCTTTTATCTTTTTAAAAAACACTATTGAAAAAGTAAACAATACGGGCAATACTACTACCGAAAGCAGTGCCATTTTAATATTCAGTGACATCATTATAATAAACACCACTATCACCATAAAAACAGTGTTTCCCACCTCTACAAGCTGAAATGAAAGGAAACGCCTTATGGTTTCAACATCAGATGTTGACCTCTGGATCAAATCACCTGTTTTTGCTTTTACATGGTAATCATATGGAAGCTTTTGAAACTTCTCATACAACTTGTCACGGAGACGCCTGGAAATTTCTTCAGATGCCTGTGCGGCCCATTTACCCCTTGCAAATGAAAATATACCCTGGAGCAATGTTAGAGCCAGCAAGGCTAAAGAGCATATCCAAAGATTTTTTGCCAGTACACCCGTCCCTCCCCAGCTTTCAATTATTGACCCGAGCCATCCCGGTACATCCAGCTCTTTATTCCCAATAACCGAATCAATAGTTGCCCTGATTACCAGGGGGCAAACCATTGCGAAAATACCGGCAGCCATTACGCTAACTACCGCGCCGGCATACAGCAGCCAATTCCCTTTCATTAACTGCATTGAAAGTTTAAATTTTGAATTCATTATTTGTCCCTCCCATGGGCTTTAAGTTTCTCTTTGCCAAAGGCATAAATATCCCACAAGTATGCTGCGCCCTGACTTTTATTGCTTTAGTTTTTTGAAAGAAATAAAAGATGCAAAAAAGCCACAGGCTTCCAACAGCCTGTGGCTTTTTATAACATAATCTATGCTATGCTACGAAAAGCAGAGGCCGCTAATATACTATTACGATTTAATGGGTTCTTTGTCTTGCCGATTAACAAGATTAAATTCTTTATCATCATGAGGCCTCCTTATCATAAAAATTTAAACACCAGTAGATACAGTATACTCACATAGAGAGGAAAAATCAAACATTATTTGTATTTGTAATATACTTGTAACAAATTGGACACCCATATTTATAAATAAATCCGTAAATAAATCCTTGACAAATTAATGTTATGAGCATATTATATTATATATGAATATTTGTTCATATGTTCATTCATTTGTGAAAGGTGGTTAATCAATTGAGTAGCTGTGATTGTAATATTATACATGAGGAAGCTGTTGAAAAGGCGCGAAAGCTAATGCCTGAAGAAAGCAAGCTATATGAGCTTGCAGATTTGTTCAAGGTGTTTGGGGATTCTACAAGGGTGAAAATATTATACGCAATATCCGATTTTGAAATGTGTGTATGCGACATTGCCCTATTGCTGGGCATGACACAATCTGCCATTTCTCACCAGCTTCGGGTATTGAAGCAGGCAAGGCTTGTAAAATACAGGAAAAATGGAAAATCCACATTTTACTCCCTTGATGACGAGCATGTGGAATTAATTTTCAAGCAGGGTCTTATGCATATTAATGAGTAAAAAAGGGGTTTTTTATGGATAACTTTGAAAAAAATATTGAAGAAGCAGGCTGTGAATGCTGTGCCTCAAATATCAGCATAATCAATAAGGATAACAAAACAAGCTGTAATATCAGAAAAGAAGAAACAGGTAAGAAACGTATTTATTCTATTGGCATAATAGCATCTGCCATTGTTTTATTCATACTGTCAATTTCATTACCAAACCTTTCTAAAACGGCAGTTTTGCTTTTAAGCCTTTCCTCCTGGATTATAGCGGGAAGCCGGGTTTTATTGTCGGCAGGCAAAAACATACTGAAAGGCAAGATATTTGATGAAAATTTCCTCATGGGCATAGCTACAATAGGCGCGTTTGCCATAGGAGAATCTCCCGAAGGGGCGGCAGTTATGATTTTTTATAGAATAGGCGGCTTTTTTGAAGATATGGCAATTAACAGGTCAAAAAAGTCCATAAGCTCATTGATGGACCTTAGCCCCGGCTATGCTGTTATAAAGACGGAGGACGGATTTGCCAAAATTCCTCCCGAAAATGTAAGGGTAAATGATATTCTGGTTATAAAACCCGGAGAAAAGGTTCCGGTGGACTCAGAGATCATATCGGGCAGCTCCAGTGCGGATACCTCCGCAATAACAGGCGAATCCGCACCCCGTGATATAACCGGAGGAGATATCATATTATCGGGCTTTATTAATATGAATGGCCTTTTAACGGTTAAAGCAATAAGGGAATACCATGATTCAACAGTTGCCAGGATATTAAATATGGTGCAGAATGCTTCCAGCAGAAAGTCCGCAACTGAAAATTTCATATCCAAATTTGCCCGTTATTATACACCTTTTGTAGTATTTTCAGCCGCTGCCATGGCAATAATCCCTTCACTTTTTGACGGCAATTGGAGTATCTGGGTGCACAGGGCACTGGTGTTTCTTGTAGTATCCTGTCCTTGTGCATTGGTCGTATCAATACCTTTGAGCTTCTTTGGAGGAATAGGCGGTGCCTCCCGCAACGGAATACTGGTAAAAGGAGGCAATTTTCTTGAAGCTCTCAATAAAGTAGACACCGTTGTATTCGATAAAACAGGAACACTGACAAAAGGTGTGCTGAAAGTAGCTGAAATCAAATGCGGACGTAATTATACAAATGAGCAGGTGATAGAATTTGCCGCTTATGCGGAAAGCTTTTCCAATCACCCCATAGCTTTATCCATTTTGAAGGAGTATGGAAAAATCCCCGACCAATCCTATATTTCCGGATATGAGGAGCTTCCCGGCTACGGCATAAAAGCTGATATACACGAACATAGGCTAGTAGTGGGAAATTCAAGGCTGCTGTCCGGGGAAGGGATAGCATTTCCCGTGGCTAATTCCATGGGAACCATTATTTATGTTGCTGTAGACGGCCAATATGCGGGACACATAATTGTAACCGACGAATTAAAGGAAGATGCCCGTGATGCAATAAAAAAGCTTGAAAATTCAGGAATACGTAAAACAGCTATCTTAACCGGTGACAGCAGCTCTGCTGCCGATACTACCGCCTCTGAGCTTGGCATAGGGAGAGTTTACTCGGAATTGCTTCCCGACCAAAAGGTGGAGAAGCTTGAGCAAATTATGGATAAATCCGCTTCAAAAGGTAAAGTGGTATTTGTAGGAGACGGGATAAATGATGCTCCTGTGCTGGCGCGCGCCGATATAGGTATTGCAATGGGAGGCCTGGGCTCCGACGCGGCAATTGAAGCGGCGGACATAGTATTGATGACGGACGAGCCTTCAAAGCTGGCCGACGCAATAAAGATTGCCGGAAAAACCAGGTCCGTTGTGTGGCAGAACATTATTTTTTCACTGGGCATAAAGGGCATAATCCTGGCCCTGGGCGCGATGGGGGAAGCCACAATGTGGGAAGCGGTATTTGCAGACGTAGGTGTTACATTCATTGCGGTATTGAATTCCATAAGGGCAATGAAAATCAAATTATAAAGTCAGGTCTCCGTCCTTTTTGCCGCTTTTATTATTTTTGCCGGTCAAAAGCAGGGCAGCAAAAAAAGCTGTTATGGGGGCGACCATTACAAGGCCTATGCTTCCAATAAGGGTTCTCATAACTTCAGCCGCAACAATTTTAAGATTCATCATGCGTACAAAAGAGGATTCCTTGCTGTAAAAAAGCATCAGCAGAGTAAGGTATCCCCCTGTATAAGCGAGCAGCAAAGTAGTTGTCATGGTTCCTATAACCGCTTTTCCTACATTAAATCCCGATTTTATAAGCTCCTTGAAGGAAATATCCTGCTTTTTGAGCTTGACTTCCTGCATGGATGCCGAAACATCCATGGATATGTCCATTGCAGCTCCTGATGCACCTATAATTATTGAGCCGTACAAAATATGCATCATGTTCAATTCCATATTTCCCGAAAAAAACAATGCCTGGGCAAAAGGCTGCGTCATTCCGAGAAGCCCCAGCCTGTTACCGAATATAACAGTCAGGACTATGGTTATCAGCAAACCGCATATTGTACCTAAAAAAGCGGAAAGGGCCTTTTTTGTAAATCCTCCCACAGAAAATATAATTACTGCGGAAAGCACAACAATTACAAGTGAAGCAAGAAGCAGCGGGCTTTTGCCGTCAAGGAGCCCGGGGATCAATAATTTCCATAGGACAATGAGGCTTGCAATAAACGAAAATATGGCTTTTAACCCCGTCAAGCCGGCAAATACCAATAACAGCACCACAAAAATAGCGAAAAGCAAAAATTCATCACCTTGCCTGTATAAATCTATAGCTTTGGCAGAGACAAGCTCTCCGTCCTTTACGTTAATTGCTGCAATTATTTTATCATTTACTTCATAGGCATTATCAATTTCAAGCTGTCCAAGAAAGGCATTTTCCGCATTAACTATATTTCCCTTGAACTGCCCTTTAAGTATTTTTATTTTCAGCTTTTGTGCCCCGATTCTGGCTACGCCCTGCTGATAAACATTATCATTGTTAACCTCAAGTACCAATGCCCTTACCTCAACAGGTGTTTCTCCTGTTTTCTCTTTCGTATCTGTAAACAGCATACCCGTCATGGCAATGCTTAAAGCTAAAAATACTATAAAAGATGCAATTTTTTGTTTTTTCATGTGTTTAAACCTCTCCTTAACAAACACAGCCAAACAACATATAATTTGCTGTTTGGCTGTATCATATATTAAAGGAACAGCAGGCTTCCAGGGTTTTATTTAGTCAGTTCAAATCCCATTACGTCAGCCATAGCCATACCTATTTCAGTATTATCCTTGTAGCCGCCGAACTGCTCCGCACAAACTCCTATTGCACACATGGGTATCAAAGTGCCCGTATGGCCGTTTGAAGTCCACATTATTTGTGCCCTGCCTGAAACAATCTGGGCTGTCTGTATTGCCAGCGGGTCATAAGAACCGAATTCGACAATAGATTTACCTGCGTCCTTCATATCCATCGAATATTCGATTTTAGACTTTTCCCATTCGGTGAGGTCTTCCAGGCTGAGATTTTCACTAATGTATTCATAGTAAGCATCTCTGTCTCCATCATACACATGCTTTAAAACGTCTTCTATTGAAACCTTCACTCCTTCAAGCTCTTTCATTTTCATGAAGTATTGATTTGCAAATCCCAATCCCATTCCGCCTGTTTCATGGTCTCCAACCACTACAATCAATGTTTCGTCCGGATGCTCAAGATAAAAATCATATGCGGTTTTCACTGCTTCGTCAAATGCCAATGTATCATATATAGTACCCATTACATCGTTATTATGACATGCATGGTCTATCCTTCCGCCTTCTATCATCATGAAAAATCCATTGTCATATTTGGAAAGCACATCTATACCCTTTTGCGTCATCTGGGAAAGGCTCGGAACAGTATATTCATTGTTAATCCTGTCAATCTCGTAAGGGATATGTGTATATGTAAATGCTGCGAATACCTTTTTTTGACCGGTTGGGCTGAAATTAATGAAATTCTCTCCGCCCTTCCATCCGTAAAATGTTTTATATCCCTTCCCGATAAATTCTGCAATAAGATTTCTATCATCGGACCTTTTTGACTTAATTGCTTTGCCTACAGCATCCAACTGGCTGTCCTTCCAATCGGCAGGAAGAAAATTCCTTACTCCTCCGCCTGCAAAAAATTCAACCCCGCTGTCTAAATAATCCGCCGCTATTTCATTTTCATTATTTCTTGACAGGTTATGGGATGCAAATGTTGCCGGTGTCGCATGGGTAAGCCTGGTTGTTGTTACGATACCTGTAGCCATACCTGCATCTTCAGCACATTCTATAAGGGTTTTTACTTCCTTTCCGTCGGGAAGTACCGAAATCATTCCCGAATTAGTTTTGTAACCGGTTGCAAGAGCCGTACCGGCTGCGGCTGAGTCCGTTATTAAGGTGTTTGCAGAATAAGTTGTATTTATTCCAACTACAGGGAACTTATTCATAACAAGATTTGCACCGGAATCTTCACCGGTTTCACTTAAATAAAATTCGGCCGCCTGTCTTTGCGCCGCACCCAATCCGTCTCCGATAAAGTAAAAAACATATTTAGGTATTGATTTTTCTTCCGCCGTAACAGAAGCCGGGACTAAAGCCGTAATCATTATAATTGCTATTAAAGCAATTATACTCAATTTTCCGTAAGCCTTTTTCATTTAAAAAACTCCTTCTCCAATTTATTTTTAACACCCGTCCATTATAGAAAAGAAATTTTAATAAATGGTTATGCTATTGTTAAAATTATAATGTCATATGTTAATTATATTGTCACTGCCATACCATATCATTCCATCTAAGCCGGTTACTAAACTCCAAAGGGTTAGTATTCTCATCAATTATGACACACTCTATTTCCGACATCTGTGCAAAATCCACAAGATGCTCTGCTTTAACATCATATGAAAAACAGGTATGATGTGCTCCTCCCGCCCTAATCCAGCACTCTGCCGAATCTTTGAGTGAAGGCAGGGGTTTCCATAGAACTCTGGCAACCGGCAGTTTCGGCATTGCCTTTTCCATTCCCACAGCTTCCACCTGGTTTATAATGAGACGGAAACGCCCGCCCATATCAATTAATGATGCACAGATTGCCGCACCGCTTTTACCGTCAAATACAATACGTGCAGGGTCGCCCTTTCCTCCTATTGAAAGAGGATGGACCTCTATCCTCGGCTTCCGGGCAGCAATTGTAGGGCACACCTCAAGCATATGCGCTCCAAGCACCAGCTCATTTCCCGGTTCCATATGGTAAGTGTAATCTTCCATAAACGATGTACCTCCGTTAAGCCCTGATGCCATAATTTTCATCAGGCGTACCAATGCTGCTGTTTTCCAGTCTCCTTCACCGCCAAACCCGTACCCCGCTTCCATTAAGCGCTGCACTGCAAGGCCCGGCAATTGTTTTATCCCATGTAAATCTTCAAATGTTGTAGTAAAGACTCCAAATCCCCCTTCCTCGAGAAATGCTTTCATCCCAAGCTCAATCCTTGCCTGCTCGAGTACCGCATCGCGGGAAGGACCATCTTTCAAGCATTCGCCGTCCATAACATACAATTGGGAATATTCATCCATTAATTCGTCAATGCATGAGGCCGGCACTTCATTGATGTAATCAGCCAGGTCTCCAATTCCATAGCCGTTTACCGACCATCCAAATTTAATCTGTGCCTGTACCTTGTCTCCTTCCGTTACGGCAACCTCTCTCATATTGTCCCCAAAACGGGCTATCTTGAGACCAGCCGCTTCCAGCCTGGCGCATGATGCTCTCATCCAGGCGTCAATTCTCCTTAAAACCTCCTCGTCCTTCCAGTAGCCGGCAACTATCTTGCGCGGCAACCTCATCCTGGCCCCAATAAAGCCATATTCGCGGTCACCGTGGGCAGACTGGTTAAGATTCATAAAGTCCATGTCAATGCTGTCCCAGGGAATATCCCTGTTGTACTGGGTATGAAGGTGCAGCAACGGTTTTTCAAGCTGTGATAATCCCCCTATCCACATCTTCGCAGGTGAAAAGGTGTGCATCCAGGTTATAAGTCCTGCACATGCGTTATCAGCATTGGCATCCATGCAAAGCCTTCTTATTTCGTCCGGGTTTGTAAGAACAGGCTTAAATACCACCTTGCAGGCCAGGCTTGAACTATTGCTTAAAAAGCCGGATATTTCCCTTGAATGCCCTGCAGCCTTATTCAGGGTTTCTTCTCCATATAGATGCTGGCTGCCGGTAACAAACCAGAATTCATATTTTTTAATACTAATCATATTATTACCCCCGTTTATCTGATAATTGGTTCTGCTGACCATAATATGCGCAGCTTCCATGCTTTCTTAAAAAATGTTTGTCCAAAAGGGTTTTATCCATGGAATTAATCTGCGGATTAATCATAATTGTTCTTAAAGCTATTTTTGAAATTTCTTCAAGTACCACCGAGTTGTGCACCGCATCACCGGCATCCTTTCCCCATGTGAAAGGACCGTGCATATTTACCAGTACTCCGGGAATATCCATTGGATCAATGCCCTTAAATGCCTCTACAATCACATTACCCGTTTCCTTTTCATAATCCCCCTTTATTTCATTTTCAGTCATCCTCCGGGTACATGGTATATCACCGTAAAAATAGTCGGCATGAGTTGTGCCTAATGCAGGTACGGAGCTGCCTGCCTGTGCAAACCCTGTCGCCCACGGGGAATGGGTATGGACAACTCCGCCGATGTCTTTAAAGGCATTATACAGGGCAAGATGGGTAGGTGTGTCCGACGAAGGCTTCAGCTCACCTTCTACCTTATTTCCCAAAAGATCCGTCACTACCATGTGTTCCAGCTTCAGCCCGTTATAGGGCACACCGCTTGGTTTAATAACAACCAGTCCCTTTTCACGGTCTATTCCGCTTACATTACCCCATGTGAATGTCACAAGTCCGTATTCTGGCAGTTTTAAATTAGCCTTCCATACATCCCTTTTCAATCTTTCCAATTTATTAACCATTCTTTTTTGCTTCCTTTTTTATTTTTTTAAGCCTCTTCATTACATTATTTTCTCCACGTCCAAAATAGTCGTGGAGCAGCTTGTATTCGGCATAAAGCCTGTCATAAGCTTTTACGTTTTCAGGATTTGGCTTATATACAATATCCTTTATTTTAGCCATAACCTCAGCCGCATCTACAATACTGTCATAACCGCCCTTTTCACTGCCCGCAGCAACTGCTCCAAACATTGCCGAGCCCAATGCAGGTGCCTGCGGGGACGCGGATATCCTTATTTCCTTTCCGGTAACATCAGCATATATCTGCATCATTAACTCATTCTTTTCCGCTATTCCTCCCGCAGCATAGAGCTCATTTATTGCCACTCCGTTCTCTTCAAATGTATCTATTATCATCCTGGTGCCGTAAGCAGTAGCCTCTATCAAAGCCCTGTAAATTTCTTCAGGCTTCGTAAGAAGGGTGCATCCTACAATGACACCCGTAAGGTCTACATCCACCAGTACCGACCTGTTGCCGTTCCACCAGTCCAGGGCAACCAATCCGCTTTCACCCGCTGCAAGCTTTCCTGCCTTTTCGGTAAGCATACTGTGTATATCGACACCTTTTTCTTTTGCTTCTCTCACGTACCCGGCAGGAACACAATTCTTTACAAACCATTCAAAGTGGTCCCCAACACAGGACTGTCCTGCTTCATACCCCTGGAAACCAGGTATTATTCCATCCTCAACAACTCCGCACATACCGGGAACAATTTTTTCTTCCTCCCCCAGCAGCATATGGCATGTGGAAGTCCCTATTATCATAAGCATTTTCCCTGGCTCCACTATTCCCACAGAGGGTACGGCAACGTGGGCATCAACATTTGCGACAGCCACAGCCGTCCCAGGATTAAGCCCCGTAAGCTCTGCCGCTTCTGCAGTCAATTCCCCGGCTTTAGAGCCGATGGGATAAATATCGGTACTCAGCTTGTCTTCAACAACATTTTCCAGCCTGGAATCCAGTGCTTTGAAAAACTCTTTGGACGGGTAACCCATTTTCTTATTCCATATAGCCTTATACCCGGCAGTACAGCTGTTTCTTCTCTCCTGTCCGGTAAGCTTTAAGACAACCCAGTCGGCAGCTTCCATAAACTTAAAGGCCTTTTCATAAATAACAGGTGCTTCGTCCAGTATCTGCCATATTTTCGGCACCAGCCATTCGGAAGATATTTTTCCGCCATACAGGTTAAGAAATTCTTCCTTTCTTTCGCAAGCTATTTCATTCAATTTATTTGCCTCATCCTGTGCGGCATGGTGCTTCCACAGCTTTACATATGCATGAGGATTGTCTTTATATTCATCATAGAAACACAAAGGCGTTCCACACTTATCTACAGGCAGCATGGTACAGGCCGTAAAATCTATGCCTATTCCTATAACATCCTCCGCCTGTACACCTGCTTTCTTCAAGACTCCGGGTATGGTTTGGGCTAAAACCTCCAAATAGTCCTGCGGGTGCTCCAATGCCCAGTCCGGTTCAAGCTTTGTCTTTCCATCAGGCAAATATTCATCCATTACTCCATGGGAATATTCCTTTACGGATGTTGCGAGCTCTTTTCCCGTGTCTGCTTCCACAATCACGGCCCTGCCCGACTGGGTTCCGTAATCTACACCAACAACATACTTTTTCTCCATTTACAAAACCTCCTCTTAAATATTGCGATCAGTCCCCGGCTTAACACTCAATCTAAAAACCGCATTGCAAAAGTCCTTGCTTTCATCCTGCTCCGGTTTGGGAAAATTCTTTAAATGCACGGTTTATAAGTACTGCTTCGTATAACCAGATGCGGTTTCATTTTTACTCCATAAAACTTTTTCTCGCCATTTATCATATCCAGCATTGAATTTGCAGCTTTACGTCCTAATTTCTCTTTAGGGTGGGCAACTGTTGTAAGCTTGACATAAGACGCAACAGCAATTTCAGAATCGTCAAAGCTCACAAGTGACTTGTTTTCCGGTATTTTTAAATTTCTGCTTCGCAAATTGTCAATTATCCTTATAGACAACTGGTCATTGTAACAAAGCAAGCCTGTGCACAAATCCAGCATTTCTTTGATTCCGTCGTGATTATCAATATCCGGCCCTGCTTCCATATCACCGGTATCAAACCACACCACATTATTATCACTAAAGTCAAGGCCCCTGCTCTTAAGTGCATTTTGATAGCCTTTGAAACGGTTGTGTCCCTGTATATCATCAACCTTGAAAATACCGCCAATATTTTTATGTCCCATGTCAATAAGGTGCATTGCTGCCATATAACCGGCCTTGACATCATCTTCCACTATGTATGAATAATTAAGGTCGTTATAAAAGCCATGTATGAAAAGTACAGGTATGCCCTTTGCGCTTATTTCCCTGTAGAGATCAAGATTGGGATTGGGAAGGGCACTTTTAGTGGCTTCTACAATAAGGCCGTCAAGAGGCTTTTTCAAAAACCCGTTAAGGCAGCTCCTTTCCTTTTCATGCCTGTTATATGTACACGCCAGCATTATATTATACCCGTGTTCATTCATAACGTTGTCTATTCCCCTGATAATTGAAGGAAATATATAGTCGTTTAAGTAAGTTGTCATTACACCTACATTTTTTGTACCGGGAGGATTTCTGTCCGGCCTTCTATCCACAAAGGTTCCTTTGCCTTTTATACGGTAAAGCCAGCCCTCGCTTACCAACTCACCTACAGCTTGCCTGACGGTATGCCTGCTGATCTCAAATTTATATGCCAGTTCATTTTCAGATAGAATCCTTTCACCGGGCTTCATTGTTTCCTGCCTTATAATACCGGTAAGGTATTCCTTTAATGCCTGGTATTTAGGTTTACTGTTCGCTATGATTTTCACCGCTTCTCCAAGATACCATATCTTTAATTTTTGAAATATTGCTTTTGCAGTACGTACATTTTATTATACCATATGATACCTGTACGTACAAGCTGCTTTAAAAATAATGAACCCTGAAAATCCGGAGCATGACCCTAAATAAACTCTTTTTTCAAACTCTTGTATGAACCGGTATTAATGATATCTTCCTTTGTCAGCCATCCCTTCCTGGCCGTATTTACTCCAAAGGGTATGTTGTAAATCTCATCAATGCTGTGGGCGTCGGAGCATATGGCAAATTTGCAGCCCAGCTCCTTTGCTTTTTTGCAGTATCTCCAATCAAGATCAAGCCTATAAGGATTTGCATTGATTTCAAGTATTACCCTCTCTTCAGAAGCCGCCGCTATTATTTCATCCATATCCACCCTGTATGGGTCCCTGGACATAAGCAGTCTTCCCGAGGGATGTCCGAGTATTGTTACAAATTCATTCTTCAATGCCTTTATAATCCTGTCCGTCATTTTACCCATATCCATATTAAACGACGAATGAACCGATGCTATTGTAAAATCAAACCAGGAAAGCACCTCTTCGTCATAATCCACATTCCCGTCCGGCAATATATCAAGCTCAATACCTTTAAGTATCATGAAATCACTAGAGCTTTCATTGAGCTGGTCAATTTCCTCATGCTGCCTTTTTATCTGATCTCTTTTAAGGCCTCCTGCATAAAAAGCATTTTCGCTGTGGTCCGATATTCCCAGATATTTATAACCGAGGCCCATGCAAGCCCGAGCCATCTCTTTTATACTGTTTTTGCCATCGCTGTACCGGGTATGGACATGGACAACTCCTTTAATATCCTTATCACATACCAGTACCGGAAGTGCTCTTTCAAGTGCGTCTTTAATCTCGCCATTGTTCTCCCTTAGCTCAGGCGGTATGTACTCCATATCAAAAAGTCCGAATATTTCCTCTTCATTCCGGCAGTCTGCCGATTCACCACTATCCAGGTCAAATATTCCATATTCATTCATTTTTAATCCCTTATCCTTGGCCATATGCCTCATGGCGGTATTGTGCTCCTTGCTTCCCGTAAAATGATGCAGGGCATAGGGATATTCCTTATCGCCAACCACTCTTAAATCCACCTGGATTTTTTCATCCATTATTACACTTGTTTTGGTTTCGCCTCTGTTAATTATATTTGTTACCATTGGAAGAGACGTGAAAAAGCCCATTACATCATCCGGCTTTTCACTGGATGCAATAATGTCAATATCTTTTATAATCTCCTTTTTTCGTCTCAGGCTGCCTGCAATGCTACACCTTATAACATATTCATTTTCATCCAGCAGTTTGATAATTAAATCCGATATTTCACTTGCCTGATAATATAAATACCTGTTTGAATACTTGTCAAGGTCATCTATGGACTTAATAACAGCTGCTTGCGTTTTTCTGCCGAAACCGGCCAATTCCAGAAGCTTGCCTTCGTTACATGCCTGCTTTAACTGTTCTATATTGCAAATACCCAATTTATTATAAAGCGTACTAATCCTTTTAGGGCCAAGTCCCTGTATTTTCAGAAGCTCAAACAATCCTTCCGGAAACGAAGCCTTAAGCCTGTTATAATAATCAAGCCTGCCGGTTTTAACAAGCTCCGTTATTTTTTGAGTGAGAGCCTTTCCAAAGCCCTTTATGTCTTTAAGCTTATCATCTCTTACAAGCTCTTCAAGGTTTTCCTCCATCACTTCTATCCTGCGGGCAGCATCATAATATGCTTTTGATTTAAAAAAATTTTCCCCTTTCAGCTCCAAAAGCATACCAATATTATTAAGTATCATAACTATTTCACTTCTATCCACAATAAACAACCCCGTATTATTCTTTTATTTTATATTCCCATATTTTATTATCCTTATAACAACTTTTTTTTGGAAAGCATAATTTAAACAATCATTAAAGGCTGCCTCACTTTCAGGACCCCACTCATTTTCCGGAATTATGAGCAAAAGCTCCCTATTTATGATTTCGTCCTTATTGATTACAATCCTTTCTTTCCCCCAGGGACTGGACTGTCCTTTGTAAGAGGCCAAGCTGTCAATATATTCATACAGTTTGCTTTTAAGGTTATCGGTATTTTTATAGGTTTTTGATGTAAAATCCAGGCTTCGGATCAAGGTAGCCGTACCTGACCTGAAGCTTGATATCCCGGGAAACTGAAAAGGCAGATTAGCTCCAAAAATTTCATGCACCTTCCTTCCCCTGCTCAAATTATTCAGCGACCAGATGTCTGCTTTCAGGCTGCCTTCTCCATCTCCTCCAAGCCAGGCACTTTTGAACGACCTTTGGACAATTTTAAATTCAGAGAAAATTTTAATGGGAAGGGGTAATTTTATTGTATATATGACTATTATATCTATATCATTTCCGTTGTTTTCAAAAAAAGACGAATGGGAAAAATCCAGTCCGCCCATCCCATTTTTTACACTCAAAGCTTTAAGACGAGTATCCGCAGAATATAATGAGGTTTCAATATTATTTTCAATTGCCCTCCTGACAATGGGGATAGCAGCTTCTCTTTTTAAAATCTCATATACATTTTTCCCGTCAGTGCCAACTAATCGTAAAATGCTTTCCTTAAAGCCTGTGTCCGTTGAAGCTTTATCTCCGTTAAAACCGCTAATTATTTCTGTTAAGGACAAAACTTTGGATTCCATTTCCGGTTCATTATTGGTAAAAGCCTTTTCTGTCTTTTCCTTAACCCTTAAAGCATGTACAAGATAAGCATATGTAGACAACTGGCCTGCTGATTCATCCAGTGCAAATTGCATCATGTTATATACATATACAACCTTGATGAAAAATATTATTGAAACAACAACGCAAATAAATACCGGCAAAGCAATAGCAGCCTCAACGGTAACAGCTCCCTTTTGGCGCCTGCCCAAAAAACATACCTCCCAGGTTTCAATATCCTTCTATTATCTCTATTTCATACACAGCCCTTCCCATGTCATTTTCAATTCCAGGCAGCAGCTTTGTACCGGCAAAAAGGTAATTGACGGATATATCTGCTTTGATCCTGAACAAAGTATTGTATTCAAAGAGTTTTCCATTCACTCCGTTTTGATTAAGGTTAATCTGAATCAAGTCTTTAATTCTGCCTATTTTGTTATTTGTGCCAACCATTAGTAAAAACAGTCTCAGGTAATCTTCATAAGTAAATGCAATATTGGATTTTGCAGCACCCTTTAATTCTTTTAATCCTATTTCCAGCTTCCAATCTCCCGGAAGCTTGTAAACAGGAACCTCATTGCCTTTGAGAAGGAGCCTCACATCCACTACCGACTCACCCATCGCCCACGAACAGATTATAAGATTGGAAATTATGGGAACACCTGCCCCGCCTGTCCACCACCCGGCAACGGCAGCGGCAATCCCTGCGGCATGGGCCTTCTTTTTGGGATCGGTATATACATGTATGCTGTTTAAACCGAATCTTGCCAGGAGCAGTTCACCCCGGGTCAATAAACAATTGGCCTTTTCTGAGGACTTACCATGCAGTATATATTCGACTTCACTGTCAAAAAAGGTTTTAAAAGCGGTAATATTGCTGCTGTTGCTTGTATTCTTGAACCGGTTTAGAATATATTCGTTAATATATATTTCGTCTCTGAAATCCTCAATGCCCTCACCAAGGTAATTTGTGAAACCGGCTAACAAATCCATTGCCTTGATTGAAAAATTTCCCCTGTTTTTTTCATCAAATTCAATATCTTCATGGATATTACTGCCGGGTGATACCCCGGTTTCATCCATATTTCCACCACTAACGGAAGGAAGCTTGGAGATATCAATACCCGCTTTTTCAAAATCATTGTAAAATAGAAAAGGCTTTTCAAACATATCCTTTACCTGTCCCACAATGGTTTTTCTTTTGTCGTTCCCGCTTTCTTGATTTCCTCCTATATTTTCATATTCAAGCTTTACACCGTTTGAATAATCCTCCTGATTTGAAGAAAGCCTATCGATAATTTCATTATAGGTTCCTGGAATATTATGAAATTTTTTGATGCTGCCGTCAAGCTCTTCTATTATAGACAATTGTCTTTCTATTACCCGGACATTCTTTTCAAGCTGTTTTATAATTTTACCCAGTTTTCCGCTTTCCGAAATAAAATTTTCTACATTTGACAGGTCCTTGCCAATGCTTTTTTTAAATGCCAGCACCTGTCCGTCGTTATTTGCAAGCTTATCCTTTATAAAGCTTTTAATATAGCTTACATCTTCTGCCGCCTCTTTGCTTATGTCCATAATCCTGCTTATTTTATTTAGTGCTTCATTATTTAAATTTAAATATGGCAGGGTATCTATCCTGTAAAGCCTTTTCCATGCACTTTCCAGAAGCTTATTAAGCTTGGTCTCATCACCTTTTAATGCTGATGCCTCATCTTCTAAGCCTTCAAGCTCACTTTTGCAACCTGCTATTTTTAGTTTAACATCTTCCAGCTCCGATTCTTCTTTAGCAATACTTTTTTTCAGTAATTCAATAACCGGACTTTCCGCCACACCTTCCTCAGGTGTATAATCTTCACTTTTGATTAAATCAAGCTTTTCGGAAAGTTCTTTTATGTTTTGCCCAAGCTTGTCTTTTCTGCTTTTCAAACCACTTATTTTCTTTTTTGCTGCGTATATTTCGGATGATATTTGATCCAATGAGCTTATTGCATTCCTTCTGTCAATTATGTATCCTGCAACAGCCCGGATTGTCTTTTTTCGGCCTCCGTTGGCATTATATCCGTTGACAAAGCTTTTTTTAATGTCCCCATATCCATGTATACTTTTTTTTAAATCATTTATAAGTATATCAAAATCCCCCATAAGCGCGTCTATCTTGATTTTTTCCCCATAGGCTTTTGAAATATCCGAGCTGTTTTTAATCAATTCTAATTTCCGGATAAATTCTACCGCTATTTCACCGGGAGCCCTGTATTTCATGTATTCAAGGATTTGTTTTCTTACGGCTTCACTATCTGCAAGACCATATAACGGTTCTATTTCTATTCTTTCTACCTTAAAATCATACAGCCTCAACGCCCCTTTGACATTTAACCCATTATGGGGGTTGAGGGATGAAGATATATAATTTTCAAGGGCTTGCTCCATCGTTGACAGCTTTCTTGGAGAAAGCGCAAACAAGCCGTAATTTTCCTTAACAGGCGTATTATATGAAGACAGTACCGAGATAGCGGAAGACTTAACAGCCGCAACAGCTATATCTTTACCGGATTTGATCCTCGCCGCATCAACCAGTACGGCACAAAGCATCAGTACAGCCATAGAGACTATGGCCAAAACTACTGTAGTCTGCCCCTTCTCACTTCCTGGCTCCATTTTTCCCCCCCTGATCACTAGGAATCCACTAGTAAAATATACTATTTATCCTGTTTAAAATACCTTCAAAAATATCCTGCATTTTCTTATCCACCTTCTCCAAATAGGGATAAGACTCCTTTACCCGGTTATATGCCTCCAGTGCAAAATCCGTATTTCTGATAAATTCAACAGGCTCCTTTATCAATGCAGTGCCTTCTGCCTGCATTTTGAAATATTCCTTCAAGCCAAGCTTTCCCAGTAACCCGCCTGCCGGTAGGTAATAGCTGCTCTCAATGCAAATATTTATTTTTTTGTATAATAGATAATTGCTTATGCCGATATCCACACTTTTGTCTGACGTCCCCCTAAGAATACTGTTGTTATAAAGATAATCAAAGGTTGCTTGCCGTATTGCTTCAATTTTTGCATCCCTGTCCTTGTCGTAAAGCCTCCAATAAAGGTTATGGCCAGCCCCGGTATTTTCCATAATGGTTTTTCCCTGCTTTATGCCGTTGTTTAAAGCACATTGCAGTACAACCCTCTCGTAAAGAAGCAGGGACATATAAATAAGAGATATAACAACAAGGAAAACCAATGGCAAAATAATACATGATTCTACGGTTATACTGCCTTTTTCAATATATATAATATTGTTTTCATGTTTGGTTTGCATATAAAACTCCATACATTTCAATAAATATAACACATGCCATTTTTTTCTTTAATATATTCTATTTTACAACAAATTTTGATAAAAATAAAGAGCTTTTTCTATATTATTACATGAAAAATACTAATTTTTATGGACTTGCGCATAAACATCCCTTTTAGGCAATCCCCGTTTTTTTGCGGCTTCCCTGATTGCATCCTTTTTATTTAATCCCTGCTTGATAAGAAGCTCTACGTGATGAGCCGCACTCAAACCTTCATAGCCATTGTTATCTTCCTTTAGGTCTTCTTCCTTGCCGCAGCCCTCAAGCACCAGTACATATTCACCCCGGGGAGGATTTTCATCATAAAGCATAACTGCTTCTTTAACAGTCACCCTGATAATTTCTTCAAATTTTTTGGTTAATTCTCTGGCAAGCACTATTTTCCTATTTCCCAATACATCCAGCACCACTTTAAGTGTTTCTCTCAATTTATGGGGAGACTCATAAAAGACAATTGTTCTGTCTTCTTTTTTCAACTCATGAAGTCTTGCTTTCTTTTCCTTTTTTCTTTTCGGAAGAAAGCCTTCAAAAACAAATCTGCCTGCCGGCAGTCCTGATACTGTTACAGCCGCTATTAATGCAGCCGCTCCGGGAATAGGGCACACTTTTATCCCCTCTTTGATACAGCCTTTTACCAGCTCCTCTCCCGGGTCGGATATGCCGGGAGTTCCGGCATCGGTCACAACTGCTATATTCTTGCCTTCTAAAAGGCTTTTTATTAAAAATTTACCCTTTTCCTCCTTATTATGCTCATAATAGCTGGTCAATTGCTTTTTAATATTAAAATGATTGAGAAGCTTAAGGGTATGCCTTGTATCTTCAGCAGCAATAAGATCTGCCGATTTTAAAGTATTCAAAGCTCTGAACGTTATATCTTCAAGGTTTCCTATTGGTGTTGAAACCAGGTATAATATTCCATATTCCAACCATTACCACTCCATTCCTATAAAACAACAGGTTATCAAGCTTTATCCTCTGTTCCCTATATTGTATATCACCAATATTTCATCGGTATAGCTTCCGTCTTCCTTGTATACACATAAAGGCTCTTCGGTAATCAAGCCGGCATTCGCACCTTTTATGCCCTTAATCAGAACCAGGTTGGGGGCTTTTCCCTCCCTGGGGTGGACATACCTTATTATTTTGGGCTCCAATCCGTATTCTCTCATATAATATATTATATCCACAAGCCTGTCGGGCCTATGAACCATATAAATACTTCCAAAGTCTTTTAAGAGCGTGCTTGCTGCTTTAACTACATCCTCCAGGGTGCATTCTATTTCATGCCTTGAGATCGCTTTGTTTTTTACTATACCGGTTAAGCCTGAACTTTTGCTAATATAGGGAGGATTTGTTACTGCAACATCAAATTTCTTGCCTTTGAAAATCTCCTCGCAGCTTTTAATATTTCCCTTGATAATTTCAATTTTATGCTCCAAACCATTAAGCTTTACACTTCTCATTGCCATATCCGCCATATGCTCCTGCAGCTCCAGGCCGGTAATGCGGTAAAACCTCTTTTTACCTGATATAAGTATTGGTATTATCCCTGTTCCCGTACCAAGGTCGACTATTTCATCACTTCTCTTCGTTTTTGTGAAATGCGAAAGTAAAACCGCATCTATTCCAAATTTGAAATCATTCTCATTCTGTATTATTTTTAATGCCTTAAGCTGAAGGTCGTCAATTTTTTCACCGGTTTTCAAATTAATCTGCATAGCATCTCCATATAAAGCCAAGCTTTTACTAAAATATTATAGTTTTTTTGAGCTGGTACTTATTCCATGCTTACACTGCGGCACAATTCATATGCCTTGTTTTTAGACATTCCAAATACTCCGGCCACTTTCAAGGAAGCATTGTTATTCCCCATTCTATTACATTTTTGCATGTTTTTCAAGATTTGAAATGTTTTTTTGAGCTTTCCCGTTTTTAACATTGAGAAGATTTTTTGAGTATACGAAAACATTAATCAGTCCATTCATTAAGAAAATGTAACGCCATATTCTATAGCAATATGACGTTACATTTATTAGTTCTCAGGCATCATCCAGTTTTTTGCCCAGTTTTTTACACAAGCTTATTTCTTCGTCTCCGGGTGTAAGATTAACTATTAATCCTTCATCTACCAGTGCCGCACCATATCCCTTCATTCTGCTTTCCCAATCCCGCATCCATTCACCGTCTCCCCAGTCATATGAACCAAATAATGCAACCGGTTTATCAGTATAGTCTATATCACTGATTGATTCTATAAAAGGCTCCATAGATTCTTCTTCCAAAACTTCAGCACCCATTGAAGGACACCCAAATGCAACAGCATTTGCATTTATCACATCTTCTTTAGCTGCCTCTTCAACCTTGAGAACCTTTACAGAGCTTCCGCCATCCTTAGCCCCTTCTGCTACGGCTTCGGCCATAGCCTCGGTGTTTCCCGTACCGCTCCAATAAATAATTGAAATTTTCTTCATGATAACCTCCATAAATTTAAATTTATTAGCGAAAAAACCTTTAAATAATGAGTTTAAAATCAATCAGCAATGCCTTTGGCTGTTGATTTTTAAACACTCAAAAAAAATTTTTCGCTTATAATAATAGTTAAACCGAAAATAACACTCTTTCTGGTGTATATTGATTTAACAAGCTTTTGATTTTACATTTTGCATTATATATTTCCTTTAATTTTTTATCTGATATTTCAGGATCTCCATAAACTCTCCAGCTATCTATCTTTGTAAGCTTAAGAGACGGATGTCCCATAAATCCTATAACATCCTTTAACGGGTACCCTAGAAAGATTCCTATTTCATCCGGTATGTAACCTTGTTCAATTTTATTTATCAAGCTTTGTAAATAACCATAAAGGCAATATTCTTTCGGATATCCCATTGCTGTAAGGAATTTGAAATTTCTTTTATCTTCCAGATGGTCATTTAGTGCTTTGGGATTATAAAACAATACTTTTATACTGGTATTTTTATATTCAAACATTCTATAATATATTATACGGCTCTTGCCAATATATTTTTCTATATCTTCAAGCTTGTTTGCCAATTGATTGTCATACTTTGGCAAGCTTATCAATTCTGCAGGTTTCGCTCCAAGAAGAACAGGCCCCAAAATTGATATTATCCTGTTCATAAATTCATTCCCTATATTATCCCTGAATATACCGGAACCAGAATACTCCAAAATCTTTTACCCCTTTTTCAAAAAATAATTTATTGATAATTATTATCACTATCGTAATGCAGCTCTACCATAATCATTTTTTTCTTATAAATACTGCTTCATTTAAGCAAATTGCTCTATTTGGCCAAATGCCGGTTCAACAAGCTGTCAACCAAAGCCTGGGCTAAATCACTGGCCATATTATTCCCCCAGTACACCCCTTCCTTTGTCAGCCGGTATCCTTTAGGGTCCGGCTCTATAAGTCCCCTATTGAGCCAATTTTTATTAAGCCCTGCAAGCACATGGCTGTATTCAGAAAATCCATGTGCCGTAAATTCAGGAAAGCCAAATTGTATGCTTCCTATCAATCTATAAATACATTCATAAAAAGTATCCGTTTCCATTGCTCTTACGGCAATTAACCCGTCTTTCACTTTTTTTGAATATCCTGCCCAATCAATGGGATTCATAAAATGCAGATTGCCAAGCTTTCCTCCTGCCCCAGCTCCTATTGGAAGGGTATCTCCATTCATATACCTTATTTTTATATACCGGTAGCTGTCACGCTGCCCCTTGACAATTTTAGTGAGCTCAAGAAGTGAATATCCTGTGCCGATAAAAGCATCATATATTGAATTAAAATAATATTTTTCCATATCATTTGCCAGATCCCCTTGTGTTAACTGCTCCCCCAGTCTTGAGCCTTTATGGATGATAAGTGAATAAAAGGAAAATCCCGATATGTCCAGATTTTTAATTGTTTCTATGTCTTTTATTAATTCTTCTTCAGTTTGTCCGGGATAATTGTATATAAGGTCAATTCCTACATTGTCAAATCCCTGCTTTAAAAGCTTGCCAATTTTACTGCTTACAAAACTATAGCTGCCTTTCCTTCCCAGGATACTCCTGCCAGCATCGCTAAAGGTTTGTACGCCGACACTGAACCTGTTGACCCCTTCTTCTCCAAAAACCTGTATTTTTTCTTCTGTCAGGTTGGAAACACTGGTTTCTATAGTGATTTCCGCATCCTCATCTACAGGCAAATCCTGTTTTAAGGCTCTGAGCAACCTTCTTAAATCATCTGCTTTTAAAACAGTGGGTGTGCCTCCGCCAAAATATACCGCACCGTATGTGGAATCCTTTATGTATTGCAGGCCGGCATATTGCTTTATCTCTTTTATAAGCATATCAACGTAACCTTCAGGAGCCAGTCCTGCACTTCTTCTTAAATTGCAAAAGGAGCATGTCCTTGAGCAGTAGGGTATATGCACATATATGACACCATGAGCACCTTTTTTTTCTTCCAGGTGTTTTTCAAGCATGCCGCCGGGCTTGTAGAGCATTCTTAAAGGAGCGGCAGCCTCATGATGGCTCCTTTTTCGCATTATATACCCACTCTTTTCAAGCGCTGTATTCACAGTCATTACTGTCCTCTCCTTCTTCACAGATATATTTGACAGCTTTTTGGAATACTTCCTGCGCATTTGCCAGATCAAGCGCATCAGGATGCTTTTTTGCGGCCTCATGCCGTGCAATTCTTTCAGGAGTCATAGCATGGGGATGGTCCGCAGGCAATTTTTTGAATTTTTCCGTCAGGACAGGGTCAATCCTTCCCTGGCATATGAATGTGGCAAAAATCCGGCAGTTCTTTTCAAAAAGCCCCTTTGATCTCTCCATTGTTTCTACGGCATGCTTTGAATCAGGATATGCCCCAAGAGTAGCAAACAGGCCTACTCTTTTTTTATCCTTAAGCTTCTTGATATATGATTTCATTTTTTCATCAGGAAGACCCCTGTCAACCCAGAATCCCAGTATGGGGATTTCAACCTGTCCGGCTTCCGGCGCTTCATCCACCGGGTATATGCCTGTTCCTTCAGGCATTACCCGGTGGATAGCTTCGGCAACCTTTTTTGTGTTTCCTGTTTTACTTGAATATATAACTGCGTATTTCATATAATAACCTCCTCTAAATTTGTTCCTTTTATTTTTTAAGCAGTCCAACGGGATTAAAGAACGGCTTTCCTGTATTCATATCCAATCTCACCTCAGAATGGATACAGTAAACCTCCTCTAAAAAATTCTCTGTTAAAACCTGGTCCGGGCTTCCGTCAGCAACAATTCTTCCATTCTTTAAAGCAATCATCCGCTGGCTGTATTTTGCTGCCTGGTTCAAATCATGTAAAACCATTAGAACCGTTATTTTGTATTCAAGGTTTAATTTCCTTACAAGCTCCATAACCTCCAGCTGATGGCAAATATCAAGAAAGGTTGTGGGTTCGTCAAGCAGCAGGATATCAGGCTCCTGTGCAAGTGCCATTGCTATCCATACTTTTTGCCTTTCACCTCCTGACAGGGTGTTAACCTTCCTGGCGGAAAAGCTTTCTATTCCTGTCTGGCACATGGCCCACTCTACAATTTTTTTATCCTTGGCACCTGACCACTCAAGAAGCCCCCTGTGCGGCACTCTGCCATATGAGACCAATTCTTCAACGGTAAAATCCGGGGGAATAACATTATGCTGGGATAAAACAGCCATTTTTTTAGCAATTTTCCTCGTGCACTGTTTATTAATATCCATTCCATCCAGATACACATATCCGCTTTTTAAGGGCAGCAGTCTGGACATTGCTTTTAATACAGTGGTTTTACCGGAACCGTTAGGACCGACCAGCGAAACCATCTGTCCTTTCTTAATGGAAAAACACAGGCTTTTTAGTTCAAAATTCCTGCCATAATCTATCTGGATTTTATTACATGCAATCATAATTGATATGATCTCCTTTTCCTCATAAGATAAATGAAAAACGGCCCTCCTGCTATTGCCATTATTATCCCCGCAGGCAGCTCCAGGGGACTGAATGCGGATCTGGCAACAGTATCTGCTACAAGCAATAAAATTGCTCCCATAACAGCACTTGCAGGCAATAAAAACCTGTAGTCCGATCCCACAAGCAATCTGGCAACATGTGGTACAATAAGTCCAATGAAGCCTATAATACCTATCGTAGCTACGGAAACACCGGTAAGGAATGCAGCAACTATGCAAAGAAAAATGCGCACCGTCCCAAGCCTTACACCGAGGCTCTTTGCCGTATCATCACCCAGCAGCAGCGTATTGGCAAGATTTACAGATAAAAAAGCTGCAATAAGCCCCGCTGCGCTATATGGTATCAAAAGCCTTACCTGATTCCACGTTTTCCCCGCTATGCTTCCGTTCAGCCATAACATTGCACTTTGAATCCTGTCGCTGTAAAGCAGTGAAAGAAGCGATATTCCCGCTCCCAGCACAGCATTGACTGCTATGCCCGCAAGCACAATCCTTACGGGTTCGAAGCTCCTTTTGTAAGCCAGTATATATACAAAAAAGCTGGCAAGAGTACCTCCTATAAAGGCTCCAAGGGACAACAGCCCTGCGTGCTGAGGTAAAGCAAGAAGGAGTATTACCGAAGCCAATGCCGCTCCGCTTGATACACCAATAATACCCGGATCGGCGAGGGGGTTCCTCATTACGGCCTGTAATAAAGCTCCCGCAATCGCCAGATTCATTCCAACCACTATTGATATGATTGCCCTTGGAATCCTGGATTTGAAAATAATCGCACTTGCGGCACTGCTCCCCCTGCCTAGGATAGTTTCCCAAACCTCATTCAATTCGAACTTCACACTTCCAAAACCTACCGATACAATGGCAATTAAAATTAGAAGCAAAATGCTTATAATCAAAGTGAGTATTCTTGTTATGTATCTCTTGTCGTTTTTTTTGCAACCAATAATCTGCTTTGTATTCACGAATTAAAAAATTCCCCTTTCCCGGATTTTTCTATGGATACATAATACCGGCAAGATACTCCAGCGCATCTATTACCTTCATGCCAGGATTGGCATGAAAAAGACCGGGATCAAGGTCATATACCCTTTTGTTTTTTACTGCGCTTACCGTATTCCAAAGGTCATTATCTTCAAATTCGCTTTTAAATGAATCCTTAACACTTTCCCAGCTGCCATGTGTAATTCTGAGTATAATATCGGGATTTTGCAGGATAACATTTTCAACACTAAGCGGAAGATAAGAGTTTTCTGTACTTTTCACCATATCTGAAATATTGTCACCACCAAGCATTTTGACCATGGAACCCGAATAGGAATAGGATGTTGCCATTTGAAATGACTGGGTTGTTCCGAAAATTATCAGTACTTTGGGTGAAGATTTGCCTTTAATACCGTTAAGTATCTTTTCCTCTCTTTCCTTTATATCATCTATTAATCCTTCCGCTTTTTCAGATTTGTTAAAGAAATCTCCGAACATTCTTATATTATCAATGGTATCATTGTATCCCTGATTATTTATAAAATATGCTTTTAAACCATTATCCCGGAACATTTTTTCCTGGGCTCCCTTGAAAACATGGGACATGATAACAAGGTCAGGTTCAATTGTAAGGATTTTCTCTATATCAGGCCTCATTGGAATTCCCACCATTGGCAAAGCTTTCAGTGTTTCCGTCAATTGCCTCTTCGTGGACGATATTCCTGCCAGGTTGATTCCCAATGAATCCATGATTGTTGACGTAGCATAGGATATGACTACTATTTTTTCCGGCATTTTTTCAAAAACAACCTCCGTACCGTCAGCTTCTGTCAGGATCAATTGTTTCTCCTCTTCTTTTGTAACAGTCGGCTCAACAGTTGCAGAAGCCGTAATTTCTGTTGTTGTTTCCATCCGCTTTTCCGTTTCCTCGGCTTCCTTGGCCTTGCACCCGCTTAAAACCACCGTAATAAACATCAATATGCCGATTGATGCAATCAATATGTTGCTTCTCTTTTTTAATCTCATTATATTATCCTCCATAATTTTTTGTTCTGTGTCATTTTCAGCTTACTACCTTATCCAGGGTTTTTAATGTCTCTTCAAGAGAAAACCCGCTGCTTGTATGGCATCTTATCACCGGTATTTTACTTTTTTTTGCTTTTTTCAAAGCAGTACGAATCATTTTATGGGACACTGTATTTGTAAAAAGAATAATAGCATCCGGAGAACCTATTTTCTTTTCAAATCTGGTCTCCAGCTGTGTAAATATCTTCAATTTATATCCATATTTATCGCCGATATCCTTATACTCTACGTGCATCCTATCATGCCCGCCTATCAGTACAACACTCATCATAAACCTCCTATATCATTTATATGATATTGATTATCATTATCATATAAATGATAAAATTTTTTCTGCTTTTTTATTTTATGCATAAAACATATTCATAATTTGTTTCTGTAAAAGCCGCCGAAGGCTTTTCGTGACTTTCTCTTTTGATATCTTGCCCTGTATCATCTTTTGCCCTGCAAGCATTTATAACTGCCTCTCTGCCTTAGAGAAGCATTGTTAAAGACATGGTTTGCACCCCTTTCAAATTAAACATCTTTCCTGCGACAATTAGAATACTCAAGTTAGTTTTGCCTAACATTTTATCAGAACCAGTAATTGATGTCAACAAATAAATTTTTTGACGGGATATTTTTAGCCTTAATGGGTGCGGTCAAAAGCAAAAAGGACCGTATTTTATATACGATCCTTTTTGCAGCAAATATTTCAAAGCTTATTTTGGCTGAGGAGCGTCAACAGGACAAACATCAGCGCAAGAACCACAATCTATGCACTCATCCTCATTAATTACATACTTATCGTCACCTGCAGATATGCATGACGTAGGACATTCAGGCTCGCAAGCACCACAACTTATACATTCGTCGTTAATAAAATATGCCACACCTACACCTCCTTAGAAGCTATAATACTCCATTGAAAAAAATCTACTGCAATCCACAAATACAGATTTATGAAATGGAGTGCTTATATTTATTTAATTCAAGTTGAATTATATATTATCTATTCCCAAATTGCAACAATAATTGTGTAAAATGCACAGTAACAGTTTATGTAATATGACTTTCAAAAGCCATATTACATAAATTAAGGATATTCTATCAAGCTTCAGTCTTCAAGCTGCTTTAAGTCTTCATCATTATCCAAATCATCTTCTTTTTTTCTTCCATCTTTTATAACTCTTACCTGACAGGGTTTAAAAACCTGTATTCCCGTCTCACTGCCTTTATCCAGCTTTACTTTGATAACTTCCTTTAAAAGTCCCACGTCCGTAACTATACCTTGTCCTTCCGGTGTTTCTACTATAGCCCCTTCCTTTGGCACCTTTTTATTTAAATCCTCATAAACCTCCTGCTCATACCTTAAACAGCACATGAGTCTTCCGCAGCATCCGGAAATTTTACAAGGATTCAATGAAAGCCCCTGCTCTTTTGCCATTTTTATTGATACAGGTTCAAAATCTCCAAGAAAGGAATTGCAGCAAAGTACTCTTCCGCATACTCCAATTCCACCCATCATTTTAGACTCATCCCTGACACCTATTTGCCTTAATTCAATCCTGGTCTTGAATACGGCTGCCAGGTCCTTTACCAGCTCCCTGAAATCAACTCTTCCGTCCGCAGTAAAATAAAAAAGTATTTTGTTATTGTCAAATGTATACTCAACATCAATAAGCTTCATATCCAGTTTGTGCTTACTGATTTTTTTGACACAGGTATTAAATGCCTCAATTTCTCTCTTCCTGTTTTCACTCTCGGCTTTCTCGTCTGCTTCGGTAGCAATTCTTATAACTTTCTTAAGGGGTGAAACTATCTCCTCCTCTCCAACATCTCTTTTTGGAATAACCACATTCCCAAACTCAATACCCCTGGCAGTTTCAACAATAACATGGGACCCCTCATTTATATTGAAATCACCAGGATCAAAGTAGTATATCTTACCGGCCTTCTTAAATCTTACTCCTACTACTGTTACCATCTATTTGTCCTCCTGTATGTTCATCAGCAATACTTCCAATGTCAGCTGGTAATTAGTGTTAAATTCGAGTTTTTTTCTCGTTTGCTCAACTGTTTTAATTAAATCTATTACTCTTTTTACGCTGTATTTATTAATGTTATTAAATATAATATCCTTTTTGTCCGAATTAATCAACTTACTTTCAGGGCAATTCATAAGTAACAATAAAATATCCCTATAAAATAAAATGAACATATCAAGTATTTGACCTATATTCTCTTTATTTTGCTCCAAATATTCAAAATGGGTATGGTCAGGATTAATAATAATTTCCAGCACCTCGTCACGTAAGCATTGGACTTTTTCAGATTGTGCAAGTTCAAGAGCACGTCCAATTATACCGTCTGAATACGCTGTTATAAAACCGGTATCACAGGTATTTCCCACAGCGCTTTCAATAAAAGCTTTTACCTCCTCGTTTGAATTCCTTGTAAGCGCAAGCCTTACGGCCCTGGACCTTATTGTTTCCTTAAGGGCCTCATATGAAGCAGCGGTCATAATTATCACAGCATATCCGGGAGGATCTTCAAGGGTTTTAAGCAGCGCATTTTGCGCTTGCACAGTCATTTTATCGCTGTCAAAAATCAGGTAAGCCTTTCTTTTAGAATAAAGAGGCTTTTTTATTATATGTTCCTGTATTGCCCTTATCTCATCAATTCCTATTTTCTTCCCGTCTGCATCTATTATATATATATCCGGGCTTGATTTATTTTCTACCAGCCGGCAGGCTTTGCACGAGCCGCATACAAATGAGCTGTCAGGATCAGAACACAGCAGCCCCCTGGCAAATCCGCCTGCAATTGTCCTTTTTCCTATTCCTTTCGGACCGGTAAAAATATAAGCATGTCCAATTTTATTATTCCTTATGGTATTTTCAAGTAAATGTAAAACCTTCTTTTGTCCAATAATATTTTCAAATATTTTTGTTTTCATTTAATATTCCTTCGACACTCCATCCGCAAAGTCTCACAAATGTACATGACTTTTATAAAAAGCTTCCGGGAGCAATTCTTCTTCTAGAGCTCAATATCAAGTATCAATCCCTTAATTGTATCAATCTTTTGCAATATATCAATATTTTTTCTTTCCGATTCAATCAAATCTTTTGCAATCATATCAAGTTCACTGTTAACTTTCCTGATTATTGAATACACCTTATGCCTTCCACGTTTATCCACAAAATCATTTCTTGTAAATTCATAGGCTCCGGATAATATCCTATCCATAAAACCTGAAATCAGTTTTCTATAAGACCTTAATTCCTTTAAATCCTTTTTTTGAGCAAGCCTTTCTCCCTGCTCAATAATCTTTTGGACAAGCGCCTCCATTTCCAATTTATGAGCTTTACTCTCGACACGATTCAGCTGCTTTAAAAAATCTGCCTTGTCTACACTATTTTTTTTCAGCGAAGCTCCTTCCATTTTACTGCCCGATGAAGCAACCCTGTCTCCTGTTTTTTTAATCTTCATTTTTTCTCCCGGGAGTTAAACCTTTTCGAATCGTTCCACATCCAAAACAAAAATTGTGGCACCCCCGAATATAACCTCTACAGGGTAAGGCACAAACATATCAGCAGTTCCACTGGAAGTAAGGGAAGAATTTGCCATCTGTTTTCGGCTTTTTGATTTTTCCTTAATAATTTTTATAGCGTCGTCAACCTTATCTTTAGGTACCCCAACCAACAGAGTAGTATTCCCTGCTTTCAAAAAGCCGCCCGTAGAACACAGCTTTGTAACACTAAAACCATTTTTGTTAAGCCCGGCCATAACCTTGGGCCCGTCATCATCGTGTACAATAGCAAATACCAATTTCATCTAAACAGCCTCCCCTTTAAATTTTTTATCCAAAACATCCGACACATCTTTAAAAACACTTTCTATATCTTTTGTGCAATCAATATTTACAATCCTCTCAGGATTATCATATGCAAGCTTTAAATATCCGGCATATACTTTCTCATGAAAGGCCATGTCCTCATTTTCCATTCTGTCACAAGCCTGGTTTTTTCTTCTCTTTACAGCTTCACCAGGGCTCAGGTTGAAAAAGAATGTTATGTCCGGATTGAAATTCTCTGATATAAGATTATTCACTCTTATTATTTCATCAACACCAATATCCCTTCCATACCCCTGGTATGCTATATTGGAATCTATAAACCTGTCACAAAGCACAGTTTTCCCCTCACTTAGTGCAGGCTTAATTATTTGACGTACTAATTGTGCACGGGATGAGGCACACAGCATAAGCTCAGTTATATAATCCATCTCATGCAAATGAGGGTCAAGTATTATATTTCTAATCCTTTCCCCAATCCTTGTACCCCCGGGGTCTCTTACAGCAACTACATCCCTGCCCCTGGATACAAGATACTCTTCAATCAGTTTAAATTGTGTTGTCTTGCCTGACCCGTCCATTCCTTCAACTGTAATAAACAAAGCCTTATTCATATCCTCTTTGTCTGCCTCTGCCATTTTTTTCTGTCTCTTATCTTAATTATAACATAAATATCCCTTATTTCAAAACCTTCAGGCCCCAAGCAATTTGCGCCTTAATCAATTTCAAGTAAGGAGCATGCTAAATGTTGTATAAGCTTATTATTCATACTACTAAATTTAGTATGTTCCATTAAGAAAATCATAACAACTCAAATTGCTCGCCCCAGCAGTTATTTATTTTAATAAAAAAGATTGACGTGGAATTTAAAAACAAACCTCCCAAAAATAGCTGTTGTATTGTCATTTTCATTATTAGGTTCAAACAACCTTATTTTGATTCTTTTTTTGGGAACAGCAGATTGAGCACTATTCAGGCACATAAATATGTAACCAGGAGGGCAACAGCAAGATCAATAAGTGATGTTTCCGGGAATGGCGATATCATAAGTCAAGGGGACGTTTTGTTTGACTTGCTAATTAAGCTTTTTCAAGAACCCTTCAAGGCCTGATATTTGAACCTGCTTCCATTTTTATCTTTTTCTACGCGATTTTTCTTGAATGAATATCCAATGTGTCCAATGCCTTCATCTATAATTTTCTTTAATCCATCATTTTTATACTTCACCCTGACA
>JANQLN010000124.1 GCA_028280575.1 Clostridia bacterium | reverse complement strand
GAATATGCCGGGTAGCCTTTTTCAAGGTTCTAGACACTTACATTTTCTTAATGATTGGACTGATAAATGTTTCATTATACTCATAAATTTATACCTATTTTAAAAATTGGGGAATGCTCAAAATATTTAATCATCCCTCACCAAAAAGTGCTTCTACAAACTCTCCTGCATCGAATTTCTGCAAATCGTCCATTTGTTCTCCCACTCCAATGAGCTTCACAGGTATGTCAAGCTCCGACTTGATGGCAATTATTATACCGCCCTTTGCGGTGCCGTCCAGTTTGGTCAAAACTATGCCTGAGACATTTACGGCTTCATTGAATGTCCGGGCTTGCTGTATTGCATTCTGGCCTGTTGTGGCATCAAGCACCAGCAGTATTTCCTTTTTTGCACCGGGTAATTCCCTGTTTATGATTCTCAGTATTTTCTTAAGCTCTTCCATTAAATTTTTCTTGGTATGCAGCCTTCCGGCAGTGTCACAGATCAATACGTCTGCATTTCTTGACCTTGCGGCATGCAAGGCATCATAAACAACCGATGCGGGGTCCGAGCCTTCCTTGTTTTTTATTATTTCAACACCGGCCCTTCCTGCCCACACTTCAAGCTGTTCAATAGCAGCAGCACGGAAAGTATCGGCTGCGGCCACTATGACCTTCTTGCCTTCTTTTTTTAAATTATTGGCAATTTTACCTATTGAAGTAGTTTTACCTACCCCGTTCACGCCTAAAACAACAATTACCGAAGGAATGGTATCCAGAGCAAAATCCGGACTATTATCCTCAAGTATTCTTAAAATTTCCTCCTTCAGCACTTCTCTTATTTTTGACGTATCAGTTATTTTTTCTTCCTTGACCTTGGCTTTTAGATCTTCAATTATCTTTAAAGCTGCTTCAACCCCAATATCAGCGGCTACAAGTATTTCTTCCAGCTCTTCAAAGAGATTTTCATCTATTTTCCCAAATGAAACAAGTACCTGGTCAATACGGTCCGTAATTCCCCTTCTTGTCTTTATAAGTCCACTTTTAAGCTTATCAAAAAAACTCATTAAAAAACTCCTCCATGTATCTCATTTTACACCGCTTCCCTTTCACCAACCTTCAGGGATACGATTTTTGAAACGCCGTGCTCTTCCATGGTAACCCCATATAAAGTATCTGATGCTTCCATTGTACCCTTTCTATGGGTAACCATTATAAATTGTGTTTCAGCAGAGTATTTTCTTAAATACTCTGCAAACCTGTATACATTTACATCGTCCAGAGCAGCTTCAATTTCATCTAAAAGGCAAAAGGGTGTCGGATTCATTCTCAATATGGCAAAAAGCAGTACAATTGCAGTCAATGCTCTTTCTCCACCGGAAAGAAGAAGCATATTCTGGAGCTTTTTCCCCGGAGGCTGAACTTCGATTTCTATACCCGTTTCCAATACGTTCCGGTCGTCAACAAGCCTGAGCTCTGCCTTTCCCCCGTCAAACAGCTCCTGGAAAACTTCATTGAAATTTCTATTAATAATTTTAAATTGTTCTAAAAATTTCTTTTTCATTATTGAAGTCATTTCTTGAATAACCCTTTGCAGCTTTGTTTCCGCTTTTTCCATATCATTTTTTTGCCCGGTCATAAATTCAAACCGTTCCTTTGTTTTTACATAATCATCAATGGCAGCCACATTAACAGGTCCAAGCTCTTTTATTTCCTTTCTTATTGAGTCTATTACTCTTTGTGCAAAAGCAATACTTTCAATTTCCTGCCTGTATTCCCGGGCATTATTGTATGTCAGTTCATACTCGTCCCACAGCCTGTTTTGAATTGCATCCATTTCCGATTCACTTCTGGCCTTTCTTACTTCCACCCTGTTAAAGTCCTCCTTAAGGGACATTACAATTTCATTGATTTCATTAATCCGTATGCCTATTCCTTCCAATTCTTCAGCCAGCATTTTTTTCTCCTCGGAAATTCTATCCATCTCAAATGTCCTGCCTTGCTTTTCCTGGTCGAATTTCTTAATAAGCACGTAAAGTCCGGCATTTTTTTCCTTTAATTCCTCTATGCTTTTCATATTTTTTCCCTTAACTTCGGCTTTTTTTCCGATTGATTGCTCCAAAGCCTGTTTATCCGTATCAATCCTTTCAATTACTTCCTTGACGGCTTCAATGTTTTCGGCAATGGAGCCTACGGAAACCTTGTGGTCCGTAATATCCATATGCAGCTCGTCTCTTGCTGTCTGGTCTTCTTTATGCCTGGTCCTGAATTCTTCTATCTTTTTGTTTTGTTCATCTACCTTAAATTGCAGGCCCTGTATTTCCTTTTTATATTTATCAAGTTCACGGGCAGTATCATGCTTTTCTCTTTCTGTTTGTTTGCACTCCTCCCCAAGCATCTCTATCCTTGCATTCAATTTTTCTATGGTTTCATTTATTTTCAATGCATGGCTTTCATCACGTATTTTAATTATTTCCTGGTCCTTTAACATGGTTTCATTATTTCTTATGCTTTCATTAAGGCCTTCTATAAGCCTGATTTTATCTTCAACTGATTTTTTCAACCTGGAGTATTCGTTTTTCATCTTATCTACCTGTGCCTTCAGTTCTTCAACTTCCCTGTGTCTTCCGAGCAAGCCGGAGCCGTTATTTGGCCTGCTGCCTCCTGACATGGCACCGGAAGGGTTAATTACGTCACCTTCAAGAGTTACTATCCTGAATAGATATTTAAACTGTCTTGCAATAGAAATCCCTGAATCCAAATTGTCGACTACCGCAACCCTGCCTAAAAGATTTCCCACAATACGGGAAAAATTCCTCTCACATTCTACAAGCTCGCTGGCTATACCAATATATCCTTTATTTTGTTTTAGCTTCCGTTTTGTATCATCATCAATGCTTTTCCCTTTTACCGAGCTTATGGGAAGGAAAGTTACCCTGCCCATTCTTTTTTCCTTCAAGAATTCTATTGCGCGTTTTGCGTCCTCTTCAGTATCGGTTACTATATTCTGCAAAGCTCCGCCCAGAGCCATTTCGATTGCAGTTTCATATTGCAGGTCCACTGTCAAAAGCTGTGCCAATGCTCCATGTATACCTTTAGCCAATTGAGGCTGCTGTTCACAAACTAAAAGCAGTCCCCGGACACTTTTGCCATATCCTTCAAGCCTTTCCTCCATTTCTTCAAGCATCCTGAATCTTGATGTTTTGACCTGCAGCTCCGACCTCATATTGCTTTGCTGTCTTTTCAATGTATCAAGGCTTTCTTCATGCTCCTTTTTCGAGGTGTTTAATTCTGCCAGGCAGGATTTGAATTTGCGTATATTTTCTTCGGTTTTATAAAGGCTTTCATTCAATTCTTCGATAGTCATCTTTTCCTTGTCTATTTCAAACCTTGCTTTTCTTATTTCCGTCTCAATATCGGATTTTCTTTTTTCAAGAGCCTCAACATGATGGCCAACGCTATTTAATTGGAGCTTTTTATCAGATATCATGTCGGTTTTTTCCATCATGTCCGCCTTCATTATTTCAATACTTCTTTCAGCCTCGTCCAGGTTTGATAAAATTGATCGCAATCTACCCTCAAACTCATCCAGCCTTTGTAAAAACTTTTCATGCTGCTGCTCTAAATATTCCAGCTTCTTTTTCCTGGAAGCCTGCTCACTGTTTAACTCATTAATCCTTTCCATGCTTTCTTTTGATTCGTTTTCAAGTCTTTCTATATTATCTTCAAGGTTCTGGATTTTTTGCTCGTTAATCTTTATTTGAGAAGAGCTTTTTTCCAGTCTGCCTTCAAGTTCATAAAAATTTTTACGTGCACTCTCCAGTTTTTCTTCAAGCTTTGCAAGGAGAGTATTTTTTTGATTTATTTCAATTCTCATTTTTTCCAAATTGCCATTTTCAGTATTTATATTTTCATTAATAGTCTCAATCCGGGAGTCATATTCCTTAAGCCTTTCTTTGAATCTTTCGATATTGACAAGATAGAGGCTTACTTCTATTCCTTTCAATTTTTCCCTCAGGCTGATGAACTTCCTGGCTTTTTCCGATTGCTCCTTAAGAGGTTCCAGCTGTATGAACAATTCATTTATTATGTCATTGATCCTGACAAGGTTTTGCCTGGTGGATTCCAGCTTGCGTTCAGCTTCAATTTTTCTCACCTTATACTTCATTATACCCGAAGCTTCTTCAAATATATGTCTTCTGTCCTCAGACTTGGTACTTAATATCTCATCTATCCTGCCCTGTCCAATTATAGAGTAACCGTCCTTTCCAATGCCCGTATCAAAAAACAGTGCATGTATATCCTTCAACCTGCAGGAATTTTTGTTAATATAATATTCGCTCTCACCTGATCTGAATACCCTCCGGGTCACAGTGACCTCGGAATACTCAACAGGCAGTTTATTGTCCGAATTGTCTATTGTAAGGGATACGTCGGAAAACCCTAACGGCTTCCTGTGCTGGGTACCTGAAAATATTACGTCTTCCATTTTAGACCCTCTTAAGGTTTTTGCACTTTGCTCTCCAAGGACCCATCTCACAGCATCTGCAATATTGCTTTTTCCACTGCCGTTAGGACCTACTATAGATGTTATGCCGGAACTGAAATCAAGTGATATTTTATCCGCAAAGGACTTAAACCCTTGAATTTCAATTTTCTTTAAATACATCCCTACACCCCGATAATTTTCATGAATATACTCTCCAAATAATCACGAAATAGTTTTCAAAGCCTCTTTAGCGGCATTCTGTTCTGCTTCTTTCTTTGACTTCCCCGCACCTTTGCCTTTTATGGATTTATTGATGCTGACTTGAGAAAAATAGGTTTTGTCATGGTCCGGTCCTGATTCGTTTACTATTTTATATCTAATATGGGTATCTCCTTTTTTTTGGGCAGTTTCCTGCAATGCTGTTTTGTAATCGGTAAAAAGCCTTCCGTCCCTGGCATCATTAAAAGCTTTTTCCAGGCTTTTATAAACAAATTTCCTTGCAGGCTCAAATCCGCCGTCTAGGTATACGACACCTATTATAGACTCAAATAAATCACATAATAAAGCGTTTCTGCTTCTTCCTCCCGATAATTCTTCTCCTTTTCCCAAAAGCACGTAATCCCCAAGATCCAGTTTTTTTGCACAGTCAGATAGAGTCTGTTCACATACAATACTCGCCCTCATTTTTGTAAGTTCACCTTCCGAGAGCTCTTCATAATTGTTATAAAGATGGTCACTTACAATCAAGTTCAATACGGAATCACCTAAAAATTCAATTCTTTCATTACTTTGAAGGTTCCTATTCTTCTTTTCGTTTGCATAGGAACTATGTGTAAGTGCAAGACCGATATTGCTTTTATTGTTAAATGTATATCCTATTTTTTCTTCAATTTTGTTTAAACAATCTTCACCAAGCTTACTTTTCATAAAAACCTGCACCTCTCATAAAATAATAAAACAGGGGAAGACACCCAATCTCCCCCGTAATATTCCTGCTTTTTTACAAAAAATCAACAAACACAAGCTTTCAAGCATCCTCATACTTTTTCAGACACAGCGTCGCATTATGTCCTCCAAAGCCTAAAGAATTTGTTAATGCATAATTAATATCTGCATTTCTTCCCTTGTTGGGAACATAATCCAGGTCACAATCAGGATCAGGATTGTTATAGTTGATTGTAGGCGGAACAAATCCTTCTCTTAATGCCATCACACTCGCCACTGCTTCAATTGACCCTGCCGCTCCCAAGAGATGTCCTGTCATTGATTTTGTAGAACTTACAGCCAGCTTATATGCATGGTCCCCAAAAACGGACTTAATAGCAAAAGTTTCGTTTTTATCGTTAGGTGGTGTAGAAGTACCGTGTGCATTAATGTATCCAATATCTTCAGGATTAACTCCAGAATCTTCTATAGCAATTTTCATACACCTTGCAGCACCTTCTCCCCCTTCGGCCGGAGCTGTGATATGATAGGCATCACAGGTACATCCGTAGCCTACAATTTCCGCATATATCCTTGCACCTCTTTTTACTGCATGTCCATATTCTTCAATTACAAAAATTCCCGCACCTTCACCCATGATAAAACCGTCTCTTTGTGCATCAAATGGCCTGCACGCTTTAAGCGGGTCCTCATTGGTGGACATTGCTTTCATTGAACAGAATCCTGCAAAAGACAGTGAAGTCAATGATGCTTCCGAACCACCGGAAATCATAATATCCGCATCTCCCCGCTGGATTACTTTAAAGGCATCTCCAATAGCATTGGTACTAGTTGCACATGCGGTCACAACAGCTTCATTGAAGCCTTTTGCGCCAAACCGTATTGCTATTCTTCCAGATGCCATATTAGCAATCATCATAGGTATAAAGAAAGGGCTTACCCTTTTCACACCTCTTTCCATAAGTGTCAGATGCTGCTGTTCCAGGGTTTCGATTCCTCCGATACCCGAACCAACAAGAACTCCCATTCTATTTTTATCAACCGCTTCTAAGTCGAGACCGGTATCTTCTACTGCAATACCGGCTGCAGCCAAAGCAAATTGGTTATACCTGTCCATCCTTCTCGCATCTTTTTTGTCTATGAATTCAGAAGGATCAAAATCTTCTATCTGTGACGCAACCTTGGTTGTAAGGTCAGTTGTGTCAAATCTGCTAATTGAGCTTATGCCGCATTTGCCTTCCTTAAGGGAATTCCAATAATCATCAATAGACTTTCCCAGTGAAGTTATAACTCCCATTCCTGTTATTACTACACGCTTTTTCATCATTAACCTCCCTTTCGCTGGTTTACTGCCAAAGGTGTAAATTATTAAAAAAAGTCCCGTAAAAGGGACTTTTTTTACGCGTTACTCTTAATGTATTCAACCGCATTCCCTACTGTTTGAATCTTCTCAGCTTCACTATCAGGAATTTCCAGGTCGAACTCTTCTTCGAGAGCCATGATAAGCTCAACGAGGTCCAGTGAATCTGCTCCCAAATCATCTATGAAGGAAGCTTCCATGGTTATATCATCCTCATCCACACCAAGCTGCTCGACAATAATCTTTTTAACTTTATCAAACACCTGTTTCACCTCCTTCCAAAGTGATTCAGCAAATTATTCTTTAAAACTTTCGCTGTTAAAACTTAATTATGACATAAATATTATTACATAACCAGTCCACCGTCAATATTAATTACCTGGCCTGTTACATAATCAGAGTCTTTAGAAGCAAGGAATCCTATTACCGAAGCCACATCTTCCGGAGTCCCAAACCTTCCGAGTGGTATGTTTTCAAGATAGTTATCCCTGACTTTTTCAGATAGAATATCCGTCATTTTACTCTTTATCAAGCCAGGCGCAACAGCATTACACGTAATTCCCCTGGAAGCAAGCTCCTTGGCAGTTGATTTTGTAAAACCAATCAATCCTGCCTTTGATGATGAGTAATTGGCCTGGCCCGGGTTACCCATTACACCTGCAACGGAAGCTATATTAATTATTTTTCCGCTTCTTTGCTTCATCATAATCTTTGCAGCCGCCCTGGTACAAAGGAATGCTCCTTTAAGATTTATATCCAGAACATCGTCCCAATCCTTCTCACTCATCCTTATCATTAATCCATCCTTGGTTATGCCCGCATTATTTATAAGGATATCAATACTTCCAAATTCTTCAACCGCCTTTTTCACAAGGGTTTCGACGTCATCTTCCCTGCGCACGTCTCCCTTGACGACTATGGTATTGAATCCCTCGGACTTAAATTCTTCAGCAGTAACATCAACACAATCAGACACACTGATATCATTAAGCACAATACTTGCTCCCATTTGCGCCAGCTTATGTGCGATTGATTTCCCCAGGCCTCTTCCTGCTCCTGTGACAACTGCGGTTTTACCTTTTAATTGCATATATTTACCTCCCTGTCCTTTAAAGCATTTAACGTTTTTTCAAAAGTATCCATATTTTCAATATTATAAGTATTCAATGATTTGTCTATTCTTCTTAAAAATCCGCTTAACACTTTACCAGGACCAATTTCAACAAAAGTATCCACCCCGTCCGATATCATATTCCTAACAGATTTTTCCCACATGACCGGGCTGCTTACCTGCCTGACAAGCAAATCCTTTACTTGCTCCTTTTCGTAAATGTATTCACCATTTACATTTGCGACAACAGGTATATTCATATCTTTTAGATTTACCCTGTCTATCTCCAAAGAGAGCTTTTCTCCCGCAGGTTTTAACATACTGCAGTGGAATGGGGCACTTACAGGCAAAACAAGTGCTCTTTTCGCACCCTTTTCACCGCATAACCTGACAGCCTCTTCGACTGCGGCAATTTCCCCTGCAATTACCATCTGGCCCGGGCAATTAAAATTTGCAGGTTCTACAATACCTGCCTTTGAAGCTTCCTTGCAGCATTCTATCACAGCTTGATCCTCAAGCCCGATTATTGCGGCCATAGTGCCCGTATCAACAGGTACTGCCTCCTGCATATATTTGCCGCGCTTTTTTACAAGCAGGACCGCATCTGAAAAATCCATTGTTCCCGCAGCAACATGGGCAGAATACTCACCAAGGCTTAATCCTGCAGCAACATCGGCCGTTACCCCGTTCTCCAGCAATGGTTTAAGACAGGCAATGCTTGTGGTCAATATTGCGGGCTGGGTATTTTCCGTAATTTTAAGAGTAGCTTCATCCCCTTCAAAAACCATTTTTTTCATATCATATCCTGCTGACTCAGACGCATTTTCAAATACACGGTTGGAAGCTTCAAAGTTTTCGGCCATTTCTTTTCCCATTCCCACATATTGCGCACCCTGACCGGAAAATATGAATGCAATTTTTCCCATACTAACTACCCCCTTGCCATTTTAATAGTGCCGATGCCCAAGTCAATCCTCCGCCAAATCCAACCAGCACAAAATAATCATCTTTTTTTAGTATATTTTTTTTCATTAATTCATCAAGCGCAATTGGAATACATGCCGAAGACATATTACCATACCGGTCGACATTTATGTATACCCTGTCGTCTGAAATTTTTAATCTTTTTGCCGCACCGTTTATTATACGTACATTGGCCTGGTGAGGCACAATTATTTTTATATCATCTATCGTTATACCCGCCTGTTTTATAACATCTTTAGTGGCCTGCGCCATAACCCTTACCGCAAATTTAAGGACTTCACTGCCGTTCATCCATATTACACTTTTGTTATCACATTCTCTTGCTTTATTATCTTCTTCACTCGCATAACAGCATGGTATTGTTATATTATGTCCTATCGCACCGTCCGCACCAAGCTGGGTAGATATAATACCATACCCTTCTTCTACTGCATTTACCACCGCAGCTCCGGCTCCGTCTCCGAATAAAACACAGGTGTTCCTGTCTTTCCAGTCGGTAACTCTTGAAAGTCCTTCACAGCCGACGACCAATATGTTTTTGTAATAGCCGGTAGATATAAACTGGCCAGCTACGGTTATACCATATACAAATCCTGAACACGCCGCGTTCAAATCAAAAGCAGCGGCATTTTTTGCTCCTATTTCATTTTGTATAAGACATGCCATAGATGGAGTAAGGTAATCAGGTGTTTCTGTTGTCACAATGATTAATTCAATGTCACCGGGCTCAAGACCCGCATCACTTATTGCATCTTTCGCTGCCCGCGCCCCCAGCTTAAAAGCAGGAGTGCTATCTTCCAGAATACGCCTTTGTGAGATACCTGTTCTTCTAATGATCCATTCGTTAGATGTATCTACCATTTTTTCTAAATCCTGATTGGTCAATATTTTTTCAGGCAGGCTGCTGCCAAATCCGGTTAATCCTGCAGATATTTTATTAAACGCCAATGTTTTCGGCCTCCTTACCCTTAAACTCCTCCTTTATTTGCTCCAGCAACGTGCTCTTCGCATATTTGTAAGCTCTAAATATAGCGTTTTTTACTGTTTTGGAATTACTGCTGCCGTGACATTTTATTACCTTACCGTCAATCCCAAGTATAGGAATTCCTCCATATTCCTCATAGTCAAGCCGTTTTAAGAAGCTTCGGAGCGCTTTATTGACAAGAAGAACAGAAATTTTGGAAAAGATATTTCTTTTATATACACTTTTAAGGCCGTCATAAATGAAAATTCCAACGCCTTCTAAAAATTTTAAAAGCACATTTCCCAGGAAACCGTCACAAACTGCAATATCGGCATTACCATTTGGTATTTCTCTACCCTCTATATTTCCAATAAAATTAATATTTGCCTGCGACAATCTGCTATAGGCCTGCTTGATTATTTCATTTCCCTTTGTGTGCTCCTCACCTATATTGATTAATCCTACAGTCGGATTTTCCAGGTCAAACATTTCTTTCATATAGATGGTTCCAATCTTTGCAAATTGCTCATAATTGAGTGGCTTCGGGTTAGTATTAAGTCCTGCGTCAATAAGCAGGGCGGGACCTTTTTTTGTCGGAATAGCGGGAGCAAGTGCAGGTCTGTCAACACCTTTTATTCTTCCTACAAGAAATAAAGATCCGACACTCAGTGCTCCGGTATTTCCGGCTGAGATAAAAACATCTCCCTTTTTTTCCTTGAGCATTTTAAGTCCTACCACCATTGAAGAATCCTTTTTGGTTTTTATCACTTTTGTAGGAATATCTTCATTTGTAATAATTTCGCTCGTATGTAAAACCTTTAGCCTTGGACTTAAAAACTTTCTTTTTTTAATAATCCTGTCTATGGCATTTACATCACCAAGCAGCATTATGTCATATCCCTGCATTTCTTTAATTGCGTCAATACAACCTTCTACTATTTCACCGGGTGCTTTGTCTCCACCCATTGCATCCACCAATATTAGCAAAATATTCACTCCCGATCTGTGCCATTTAAATAAATGAAGCACAAGCGTGTTGATATTATTAACTCAAAACTATATTTTATCCATTCATAGCCCCTTTTCAAGGGCTACCAAAATAAATTTGCCGCGGAAAACCTCAACTTGTTTTTCATATATTTTAACCCAGACTATATGGTTATTTCCACGTATGTCTTTTACCTCCGCTCTTGAAATAAGCTTACTTCCCGCATATACCGGAGTCTTATACTTGATATTTGCAACGCCTACAAGTGCAACATCGGCATCAATAACTGCGATAGCAAGAGATTCGGCCAAGGAATATATAAAGTGGCCCCTGACAATCCTGGTTTTTTCAAATGTCATATCCTGTGTAGCTTCCAGCACGGATATGGCGTTTTTCCCCAGGGTAATGTCCAATAATTCTCCAACTATTTCCTTGCTGTTAAGGGACTTAACCTTGTTATAATTGTTCTCGGCAACGCTTTTTATTCTTTCCCTGAGCTCGGGAATACCAAGCTCCAACCTGTCAAGCCTGATGGTAGGCACACTTACATTAAACATCTCCGCTATTTCTTCATCTGTTAAAAAAGGGTCAGTCTTTATTCTTTCCAACAATATACGTTGCCTTTCCTTTTTAACCAGGGAAGACCTGCTCATCAAGCACACCTCACAAACATTTTTTAAAAACTAAAATCTTAATTATTACCTGATACTAATTCTGTTTACTAAAGAAGTATATTATATATTCCATTCTTATGCAACAATTTTATTAAAATTATATTTTTAGAAATTATTATTTTTAAAATCAAGTACGTGAATATTTCTTACAAAATAGTCTATGCCTGAGTATATTGTTGCCGCTAAAGCTATTAACATGGCATAAGCTGCAAAATTGATGGAAGTTATATACCTTATAGGAAAATTATCCAAAAGTATTGCTACAATTGCTACCATTTGAGTTATTGTTTTTATTTTGCCCCATATACTAGCAGATATAACCTGTCCCTCACCTGCCGCTACCAGCCTTAAACCTGTTACTATAAGGTCTCTGCCTATAATTATCATCGCAGCCCAGGATGTGAGTTCGTTTCTATCTACCAGCGCAACCAGTGCAGCCGTTACCAGCAGTTTATCGGCAATTGGGTCAAGCAGTTTCCCTAATTTTGTAATCTGCTTCCTCTTCCTTGCAATATACCCGTCTACTCCATCCGTGCTTGATGCGATTATAAAAATAATTGCCGCAATATAATTGCCATATACCTCAATAAAAACCCTTAGCGCTCTAATCTGAGGAGCAATAAATGCCAGAAGAGTGCTTTCTGTAAGTTCTTTAGGCAATGGAACAACAAACAGCATAAAGATGGGCACAATAGCTATCCTTGAAAGAGTAATCTTATTGGGAAGATTCATCTATAACATCTCCAATCAAATCATATTCCTGTACATCTAAAATTTTAATTTTTACAAAACCTCCGAATTTCGGCACATTTCTTGCCGTAAAATAGACCTGGCCGTCAATTTCCGGACTTTCACCATATGTTCTGCCGTAATAAAAAATCCCGTCGTCTGCTATGCCTTCCAGCATAGCCTCATAAACTTTTCTCACTCTTTTTTGGTTTTTTCTCATATTGACCTTGTACTGTAAATCCATCAGCTCTTTTTTTCTCTTATGCTTTGTAGCGTCGTCTATTTGGCCCGGTAAATCAAAAGCCGGCGTACCCTCTTCCCGGGAGTATTCAAAGACACCCAGCCTGTCAAATTCCATTCTTTCAAGAAAGTCGTAAAGCTCTGTGAAATCTTTCCTGGTCTCACCTGGAAAGCCTGTAATAACCGAAGTTCTCAATATAATACCGTCAACTTTTTCTCTCAGCTTATTTAGAAGATTTTCTATCTCCTCCGACGTATCCCTTCTGCCCATTAATTTTAAGATTCTGTTACTTGCATGCTGTATTGGAATATCAAGGTAATTCAACAATTTTTTATTGGATGCCATTTCTTCTATCAGTTCATCTCCAATCATTTCGGGATAGCAGTACAAAAGCCTTATCCATTTTACTTTTTCAATGGATGAAAGCTCTTTGATCAGCGGTACAATGCGTTTTTCATTATAGATATCAATACCATATCTTGTAGTATCCTGTGCAACTAAGATTATCTCTTTTATTCCGGCTTCGGCAATTCTTTCCGCTTCGGAAACTATGTTTTCAATTCTTCTGGACCTGTAGCCGCCCCTTAAATCTGGTATGATACAATAAGTACATCTGTTGTCACACCCTTCGGCTATCTTCAAATATGCATATCCGCTGGTGGACAAAACCCTTTCTTTTTCCAGGTAATCAAGGTTTTGCGGCACTGTGTACAAATTCCTGGAAGCTCCGCTTAGAGAGCTTTTAAGAATACTCACAGCCTTGTCAATGCTGCCCGTACCTATTACTGCGTCTACCTCAGGGATTTCCTTATTTATTTCGTCCCTGTACCGTTCGGCCAGGCACCCTGTTACCATAAGGGTTTTGCATTTATCGGCTTTAAATTGTAACATTTCAAAGATAGAGTTTATTGATTCCTCTTTTGCATCATTAGTAAATCCACATGTATTAACTATTATTCCTTCTGCTTCCGAAGGTTGGTTGGTTATTATAAAGTTGTTTTTCCTGAGCATTCCCAGCATTATTTCACTGTCAACCAGATTCTTAGGACATCCCAGTGAAATAAGTGCCACTTTCTTATCCATATAATACACCCCAATGATATTTTAAGTTTCCTAAACCAAACTGTCAACATTATCACCATAAAAAATTATTTTGAGTTTTCCATTTTTTAAAATAGGTATAAATTTATGCATATAATGAAACATTTATCAGTCCAATCATTAAGAAAAAGTAAGTGTCTAGAACCTTGAAAAAGGCTACCCGGCATATTCACCGTCCGTAGTTCAGATGCCGGCTTGCGG
>JANQLN010000066.1 GCA_028280575.1 Clostridia bacterium | reverse complement strand
TCTCGTATACCTTCATTCTTGGGTTGAGCGCACTGCAGCTGTCCTGCAGCACCATTTGAATGTCCCTTCTGGCTGTTCTTAACTGTCTGCGACTCAGCTTTGCCACATCCTTATTTCCAAGCAATATTTCTCCACAGGTTGGCTTTTCTATACCTGTAATAAGCCGGGCCAAGGTGCTCTTGCCCGACCCGGTTTCTCCGACGAGGCTATAGCTGCTATTCTCGGCAAATGTAAAGCAAACATGCTTGACAGCCTCAACTTTTGTCTTCTTTCCATTCTTGTCTTTTATATAATAATTCCTGCACAGATTGGTCACTTCAAGCATTGCGGCACCTCTTTTCTCAACAGCCTTGCCTCCAGCAATTCTTTTGTATACTTTTTTTTCGGATTGTCGAATAAGTCGTATACCGTCCCATACTCGATAATTCTTCCATCTTTCATTACTGCAACATCATCCGCAATTTGCGCTATCACTCCAAACTCATGGGATACCACTATTAATCCGATATTATCGTTACGCATTTTTTCGAACTCTGATAAAATAATGGCCTGGGTTTTTACGTCCAAAGCTGTTGTCGCCTCATCAGCAATAACTATGAATGGTTTAAGCATCAAAGATATTGAAATCATAATCCTTTGCAGCATACCCCCGCTTAGCTCATAAGGGTGGCTGTTCATGAGTTCATGCACTCTTTCCAAATTCATTTTTTTAAGCCCTTCAATTCCCAAATCATAAGCTTCTTTTTTTGTTACAGGCATGTGCGCCCTCAAGGTTTCAATAATCTGACTTCCAATTTTGCTCATAGGGTTGAAGGCTGTCATTGGATTTTGCATTATCATGGAAATATCCTTGCCAATGATGGTTTTGGCTTCTTTTTCAGGCATTTGCAGCATGTTTTTGTTTTTAAACGCCACCACACCTGTTACATTAAATGCCTTTTCAGGCAATAATCCCATGATGGCTTTGCAGGTAAGGGTCTTACCGCTTCCGCTTTCTCCTGCAATTCCCAGCACTTTTCCTGTTTGGACATTAAAAGAAACTCCTTCAACCAGAGGTGTCCCGTCTGCCAGGCTTATTTTCAATTCTTTTACTCGTAAAATGCTTTCAGCCATTTGTCACACCTCCTATTCAGGCGAAATTATATCTCTTAAGGCCTCGCCAAACAGGTTGAATCCGGCAACGGTAAAGAGGATGAAAACGCCCGGATAAACAATCATATAGGGTCTTGAGTAGATAAACTGCTTGGCATTGCTCAGCATCGAACCCCATTCCGGAGTTCCCGCTTCAACTCCAAATCCCAAAAAAGAGAAGCTTGAAATCATCAGTATCATGGTTCCGATGCCGATACTGAAAAAAACAATTAAAGAGGGTAGTATATTGGGCACAATGTGGTTAAATATAATTTTCATATCTGTGCTTCCGGCAATTCTGGCTGCTGTGACATAGCCTTTGTTTTTCTCCATCAAGACATAACTGCGCACTATCCTTGCATACCATACCCACATTGAGAAAATCATAGCTGCTGCCAAAACCAAT
>JANQLN010000143.1 GCA_028280575.1 Clostridia bacterium | reverse complement strand
GTGTAATACTTCACCCCAGGCCAAAAAACTAGCTGAAGAATCATTTGTAAATCTAAGGGAAGATGAAACTTTTGTAAGAGAATATAATAAAGTCTAAATGTGGTATGATTTAGATTAACCGGTGTCATTTGCAATATCCTTACATAGAGTACTAAAAACAGGTGTGCTATATATAAAAGGTACAGGTGTACGATTAAGACAAGGTCCAAGCATGTCAAGGGGACGGTTCTTTTGACATAAAATAAATCTTGTCTTTAACTTTATTTAAGAAAGGGTTCAATGGACCCAATTACAGGAGAAATGTATAAAGCACCTGTTAAAGGCAGAAGGATTAAATTTGATTGAGGGAGAAAAATGTTGATAGAACATTGTTGCAATGAAATGAGAGATATGATAAAAATCGAAAAGTCAAGGGGACGTTTTGTTTGACTTTCAAATTAACAAAACTCATATTTCAAATGATTTTCTCTTTGAAATAAAGAAATAAAACTTTGACTAAGAAACTGGTATATTTCGGATTCAATGACAACGGGTCTGATACTTTACCTCGTTAGGAGTCTTCCGCCTTGCACTTTTACTCCCTTATTTTATTGAAGAATTATAAATATGTCAATTCAGCGGCTGAATATATACAAGGTTAAATATGTTGCCCGTAATATCTATGTCGTTTATTTCATATACCGTAATTTTATCCTCCTTGAAGGCATATACATACATGCTGTATTGTGAGCGAAGCCTTTCATTTTCCCAGCTTAATGTGCTGTCGGCCAAAGGAAGGGTATATTCCCAGTAAAAGTAATTTTCCTTAAGGCTTTTGTCCAGGGTGAAGGTTGTATCACCTGGAAAATATACATAGTCCTCCTGGTTAAAGTCATTAACATAATCATAGGTGTTGCCGTAAATATCCGTGTATTCCATTGATTCCAGCTCAGGGCTGAAGCGTATGATGATTTTGTCTGCAAATCCTGTTGTATGAACATTTATTTTCAGCCTCTCAAGTCCGAGAAACCTGTGGGGTTCTACGGAAAGCTGTTTGCCGAATAAATCCACCTGTCCCCTCCAGTGGTTCCAGTATCCTTCCAAAGTAACATTTACAATTTCCAGGTCATTTATTATGTATGGGCCTCTATATCTGTAAAAGAAATTTCCTGCGTTGTCATATACCTTCATGTGCAGGTAGTAATTCCCCGGAGTATCCAGGACAGCTTCAAAGCTGTAGTTAAGCTCACCGTTTAAATTTACCAGATTCCAGCCTTCGTCGGGAGGCCGGGCGGTATTTTCCGAAAACCGGTATAATATGTAATCCAGGCCCGTACCTGTATCGCTTGCAGATATAGTAACGGGTATATCACCATCGTGCTCTTTTGATTGGGGCGTGCAGTCAATGAAGGGCAGCCCGGTATCAATATTATTTACTGGAACCGTTATATCGGTGCTTAAGCCCACATTGTCTTCAATTGTAAATAAATAGTTACCGTTTGCCGGGACAATGTATGATGCGGTGCCTGCATTCAGCCATGTACCCGACGGAAGCCGTATCCTCTTTACTCCGCTCCCCGAATCAAGGCCGGATACGGTTATGATAACATCATCATTGGTATATGAGCCGGAGGTTAAGGCATATGATGCAGTGGGCGGGCTGCAGTCAACTCCTATCCTTAATCCCGTATTAATATACCCGGTGTTGTTGTTCGCAAAGTCTCTGAAATAGTATTGTATTTCGCTCTGTACATCGTCAAGCCCCAGTATTGACCATTCTACCTCCCTTACATTGTTGTGGTCATAAGCCCGGGAAGCAGAGATGATTTTTGTGTAAGCGCTTTTACTAAATTCATTATTATGGGCAGGATTTCCAATATCCCACCTGTGCTGGCTGCGGTTATCACCAGAGGGAATCCTTATATACGAATACCCTATATTGCTCATTTCATCAAAGCCGCGCACTTTTACATTCAGGGTATCATTTCTGCCAATCCAATATGTGCTGCTGTCCCTGTAAATCTGGCCGGATGCAGAAGCCGATATAAAGACTGGGGGAGTTTTATCCACCAGGTATGCCCCCGAATACACTGTTCCTGTGTTGCCTAGATTATCCTCAATTTCTGCTTTAATTACATTGTAGCCCTCTGAGGCAAGGCTTATGTTTCCATTGCTGCTGTAATGCCAGGAAGACCAGGAGTAGTAATTGTTGCCATAGTCGCTGCTTTTTCTGTATCTCCAGCGTTTAATACCGCTGCCCGTATCTGAGGCTGTAAATGAAGTGCTTACATTACTGTTGGTCCAGCTGCTGCTGTTTGGTGAAAAGCTGCCGTAAGGGACGGTTAAGTCTATATTTGATACCTCAGCCGTTATTTGAGCGCTGTTTCCTGCGTTGTCAAATACATTAAATCCATATGCGCCGTTGCTTTCGACAGTATAGCTTGCGGAGCTGCCGTATACATAACTGCCGTCCGGCTTTTGTATCCTGTAGACACCACTGCCCTCGTCGCTGGCAGTAAAATTAATAGATACGCTTTCCTTAGTCCATGAATAGTCAGATAATGTATAGTTCCCTACGGGTGGGATTTTATCAATATTAGCCACTGATACTGGAACAGTCCTGCTGTTGCCTGTATTATCGGTAATAATAAAGCTGTATGTTCCATTGCTGTCTGCTTCATATGAGGTATTATCCGAGTACACATAACTGCCGTCGGGCTTTTGTATCCTGTTGACTCCGCTGCCCCTGTCGGTGCCGGTAAAATTTATCGTTACCCCGTCCTTTGTCCAGGATGAAGGGCTTTTTGCAGCAGAACCAACGGGAGGGGTTGTATCGGTTTTCAATCTCAAACCGGTGTCTGTCCAGCCTTTTCTATTTCCGCTTTCATCATCGGCAATACCTTCAATTTCAAATGTATAGCTGCCGGACGTAAGGACCTTCATTATATAGTTAACCCTCAATATTTTATTTGTAGTGACTGCCGGAAAAGAATCGGTAATTTGTATTCTTGAGTGTGTATTATAGTTGTTTTCGGCTCCGCTGTCATAATGGACTCTATAAGGATTGGTGATGTTATCCCTTGCCAGCAGATATACCCTGTCCATGTCAATATTGTCTTTTCCTTCAACTGCAAATGTAATTATGTCGTTTTGCTTTGCCCATATGCTGCTGCCGTCTATATACGAAGCACCATTAATATAGTTAAGCTCTATTGACGGAATAATCTTGTCTATCCTATACGGGCCAAAGCATGAATATGAGGATAATCCTGTACTGTTTGAAGCTTCCACATGGAGATACCATTCACCGTTACCGGTCATGGTTGTATTTGCAGAGGATGAAGATGCTGATATTGTCCAGCCTCCTGCTGGTTTTGATTTGCCGGAGGTCCATTTATACTTGAGGCCGGACATGCTGCTTTCCCCATCAACGGCTATTATGCCCACTGCTGCGTTGGTATTGTCATAATCCCGGCTTGACGGAACGGCATTAATTACAGGGGGTGTAATATCAGGAGGTGCTGCTACCTCGATATATTTATCACTATATTTGAAACTGCGGTGAGGAGGCTTAATGCCGTATACAACTCTATACCTGCCAATGTCAAAGGCTGAAAAATCGGGAGGTCTCCATTTTGTACCATAATAATAGTATACATTATTCCACCTGTCATCATAAACCTCCCATTTTTTGATTATATTTTGCACTAAAACCGGGTCGTCGGAGAAACAATATGAAAGGTCAATTACCGCAGCAGGCTTACCCTTTTGGACAGGATTCGGGATAACCTCAAAGTCTGCGCCGTATATCAGGGAACTTCCATATCCTTCGCCTGTTGAATATATTTTTTCTGCCCACATTCCTTCCAAATCCTGGACCCTGTATTTAATCAGGAAGGAATCATACCGTCCTACCTCCGAAGGCAGCCCTTGATGCCACACAGCAGTTCCATGCTTTCTATGGTAAACTTGTGTGTTTTTTATACCCCTGTCGGATCTGGATATATGGTCAGGGTCGTAGGAATTATCCTTTATGGAGAAATAAGAAATATAATAGTTGTTTTTTGTCCGTACTTTCCCAATATTTATATCAACAACAGGGGGAGTGTGAACATAAATATTTGTACCTGTATTATCGCTCCACCTGCGGTAGTCGGCAAAGCTTGAACCGGCTTTAGGCTTATCTTCATACTGTAAAAGAGCCTTATATTTGCCCGTCAAATTAAATACGGTATAGGGATTATTCCTGTTTACCCCGCTGTCGGGGATAGTACCCGAGCCGCTTTCAAAATAACCCGGGTCATGTGTATAGTTCCATATTGAAGCATTTGCAGGATCGTTTTCATAATCATTATAAATGCCGTTTACTTCGATTTCCCGTCTGACAGGTACATAGCTGCTTATAATCTCCTGCGCCCCATTTACCTCATTGACTATGCGGTTTCTAATACTTGCCATTGACGATGCCAGATTGCTGCCGTTAACATACATGCCTTTCCCGTCATTTTGAGAGACAATACTGTTAATTTCTGCCTTATTTGCGGCAGAACCCGCACCAAAAAAGCTTACCCTGCTATTAAGCAATTCTGTAACTATGTTATTTTTTAATTTATTGTCCGAATCAGTTAAATCATCATTGCTGTAAGCAATATAATATTTCTTTGAATTTTCATCCCAATCAATGTTTTGTAAATTTTCTAAAAGATTATATGGGTGTCTCATATTCCTCGGATAGGTTGCAAGATATAAATATTGGGATGATAAACCAATGTCGCTCAAGACAACCCGTAAAATATTGTTATCCACATCATATTCCCATATTTTTCTGGATTTTTCTGCTGTAAAGTAGTATCTGTTTGTTAATTCAACATAACTGCTTCTATATGGACGGTTACCCGTATAACTGTAAAATTTTGTTTTAGAGCCCGTTGACGGATTGTATATATAGAGGTTGTTATTGTGCTTGTATATGGCTCTGCCGCAGCGTGTTACCGTTTCCAGGAGCGGATAATCCAAAAACAAAGCATATGACTGTGTTGATATATTGTATTTATATGTTTTTCCCTTCATAGAAAAGTATATGTTGCCGTATTGGTCGTATTTAAGGTTTTTATTTATTCTGTACGGAGCATCTACAACAATTTTCAGCCTTTTGTTATAAAGCTTCAGGATACGATAACCAAAACTGTTGTTCCGGACATAATATACTGTCCCGTCCGGACTGACGGAATCAACATAGTAGTACCTGTTGGAAAGTTCAGCGTGGTATCTGTACCTCTGCAGAGGATAAATAAAATGTGACAAATAACGAAACCATGCATAGCCTGGCCAGTAGTACCTGTAATTGTAGTATAATTTACCGTCATAGGTTTTGGACAATTGCCCCGAAGCCTCATAAAAATCTTCCCCTTCATTGGGATAATTCCAGGAACCATATACCCCGGTCCTGGATATTGACCTTGAATCGACTTTATGTATACGGGACCCGTATTCGCCGTCGTATAGATTTTCCATATACCATGCATCTCCCGTACGGCTGACTATCGGGGCATAAAACCTTCGTTCCTTTATCCTTCTGCTTTTTTCCACATAGTGTACGCTTTGCTCCGCTCCCGTAGATAAATTCAAAAATTTCATTTCATGCCAGTCGCGCCTCCTGTCACGTGTCATGTAGAATATGCCGTATTTGCTTTTTGAGACTTCCCGGACATCAATATCGGCATCTATCCCATTTGCGGCCATAGCCGGAACCAGTGTTGAATTTGCCTGGCTTTGAACCTGGTTTTTGTTATAGGGGGTGCTTGCAACATCAATAACAATATGGGCTTTTTTCTTTGTTTTTAGAGAAAAGCTTGCTGCAGGTGCAATATTATCTACAATGAATTCTTTTATGGATGAAGTGCTGCTTTTATAATCTCCGGCAGAAAGCAGGGATAAAAGGGTATCTCCCGCCGCAATCGTATCCGTTGCGGTAGTACGTATACCATAGCGCCCTACGCCATTTGCAATGTAGTGGATATGGGTGGTTTTATTGCTGCCCTCATATATTACGGCAGGGCTGTGCTCTGTAAGATTGCCGTCATTGTCCGAATCATAGAAAAGCTCGTATTTAAGCTTTCCAATGGTGTCCCCGTCCTGTACGTAGGATGTGTTGGTTAAGGATAAGGCTGCTTTATTTCCATTGGAAGGATTCCTGTAAATGGGGCTTACCACACTGCACCCTGCCACAGGAGGCATGTCCTCCTTGATGGTTATATTCTGCGACGTACTGTCGGTGTACCCCTTGTTATTTTCTATATAAAGGCTGATCCTGTATGTTCCCGCCTGCTTTATAATTATATCCTTGCTGCTTGAATTCAAGCTGCCGCCGTATTTGACCGAAGCCTGGGAAGCTCCCCCGGAAAGGGCAGTTATTCCCCATCTGTAGTATGTTATATAGGAATTTATACTCCTTGACAGGGATTTCAGTGAAATCCTTCGAAGCTCCCGCATATCCCCAGAGATATTTATACGGGCTTCACAATCAGGTATTGGGGTAGGGGTTGGCATAGGTGTTGGAGTCGGTACAGGCGTCGGCTCTGATGGAGTCGGAGCAGGAGCCGGTATATTCGGGTCCGGCGGTGTAACGACTGCAGGTGTTGGCGCAGGCGCAGGAGTGGGTGTCGGCACCGGAGTATGAGAAGGGTCCGGATTGAAAAAGACAAGTCCCTGCCGTGACAATAAGTGATTTTTTGTTGAGGGATTGTACTCGCTAAAGCTAATGCCCCCATGTGTGTAGTTCATAGTTTCGTCAATGCTTAGCATTACGCTTCCGGGTTCCGATTTGTAATTGGTTCCGTAGTAGGGAATGCCGTTAATATACTCAGGATTATACCCATGCAGTACATTAAATACAGGGTCAAGATATATGGTGCCGCCATGCTCGCGTATATAGTCCGACAGGTTAATACCCAGGACGCTTTCAAGCCCTTCATAAATTGATATTACTTCAGTTGTAATACCGGAACCAACTATGCCGTATCTGAAAAAACCACTGTATGTTTCTCCGCTTTCACTTGTTATTGTAATATTAAAGCCCTCGGTCTCCCACTTAAGGTAGTTCCATCCGGTTGACGGATTTGAAGTTGCCTGGAATATTATGTGTGTTTTATATTCATTTAACTCAAATATTTTATATACACTTCCACTACCACCAACTGCACCAAATACATAAAAACTTATTATATATACTAAAATAAATATTATTAATACAAGAAAAAAAACTTTTTTACTCATGCTAATTACCTTGATTAATGTCTCTGGGGACAGTACTTATAGTATATAGTTTTCTATAATAAGGTCCTAAATCTCCCATTGAATAAAGCTCTATTTCACAGTCTTCTTGAATCCATTTACCTAGAGGTATGCTTGCACCAAAAAAATGTTCAACATCAGTACAAGAATGAACAATATATTTTATTAATCCTCTAACCCTTAATCTACCTTCATGTGATACGTATACTAAAGAAGGATGGGAATAAAATTGACCTTCTACACCTATTTTGTAATTATTAATATTATCAAGCCAATCTTGAGCATATAAATCAAAAATTTGTGGATCTATACTTTTCCTCAATTCATCTTTGTATGTTTTTTTATCATAAATTTTATAATCAACATTGTTTGCTGTATTCATATGTGTAGTTGCGATATATACAGCAGTTACAGCCCTATTGTAACCTCTATCAGTTATAAATTTATCGTTAGTTTTATAAAAGCTTATCATTTTTTTAGTTCCAACATCATAAACCAATCCTGCTCCTGTATTGTCTTCATACTGCTTTAACCTCTCAACCTCTTCCTGTGAAAGGTATTCAACTGTTTCACCATTTTCCGGAGGTGCTGGGGTCGGTATGGGTTTATGGGTAGGCGCAGCCCCGGGCAGCTCTGGAACTGCTCTTGCCGCGTCATCAATGAGCCTGTGTATTATTGCTGCCGCTTCTGCCCGGGTTGCAGTCCTTTCACCTCTGAAGCTCCCGTCTTTATAGCCTGTGAGAATACCCTTGCAGTATGCTTTGACAACATAATCCTTATAAATATCTTCAATAAGATGGTAATCTGTAATCAGCCTTGCGTATTCCTGCAAATTACCTTCATAATCTTCCTCCAGTGCCCTTACGATGATTCTTGCCATTTCATATCGTGTAACCGGCCGTCCGTATCCGGAAAATTCGTCTTCTAAAACCAGGTTTAATTCCATTGCCTTGTCTATATAAGTACTTGCCCAATAAGGGGAGCCATTTTCAATATCCGTATATCCCAGTGCTGTTACAGCCATTTTAATAAAAGCATCTGCATTTATGTCTTGACCGGGCCTGAACGACCCGTCGGGATAACCGTCCACCACATTCATATTTACAAGAGTATGGACATTCTCTTTAAACCAGTCATTATCCGATACATCATTGAATTCAAACCGGGTACCGGATGCAGTTGGATTTCCTGAAAAAGTCAAAATAATAGATAATAGCACCAATAATTTTTTCATTTGACAATGACCCCTTTATATATAATTAATAAATAAATGTTTAATTAAAGGAAAAGTATCCCAAAATAGATTATATCATATATGTAAAATATTTCAACAATAATCTGCATAAATTGTCTAAAGTGATAGGACAAACGCATGAACTAATGAAATTGAACTGTAAAATTAGACCATTTGCGCCTTAATCAATTTCAAGCAAGGAGAATACTAAATGTCGTATATGCTTATTATTTATATTACTAAATTTAGTATTCTCCATTAAGAAAATCATAACATAAGCAAATTGCTCTATAAATGAGGGATGCTTCGCTGTTGAACTTTATAAAAACCATGTCTGTCAAAATATCGCAAGCCTGACCGTGTCCTTCCTAATAGCTAGGAGCCTGTCACAGGCTCCTAGAAGCTGTTCAATCTCTTTCTTCTGAATTCACTTTCCTCAATTTTCATTTTAATAGCACGACCCGTAATGACACCATCGGCATCTTTTAAAAATTGAACAATGGTTCGTTCGCCACTACTTTCGGACATCCAAGTTTCGGACATCGATACTATTGCAGATGTCTGTCCTTCTTCAAACAGATTGTCTACGCGAACTTTATCAGAACCCCCATCATATTCATAGCACGCTAAGCCATCTGCATCGTATGTTACTTCTTTTACCGATTCGGGTATTACAACGCCATTTTCTAATACTTCTGCCGCTGCTTTTTCCCAATTAAAATCTGACATTTCATTATCATCCGGATTTTCGGATCCCCCATATAATTCTTGTAAATATTTTTCGGCTTTATCATGGTCAGCTTTTTTTACATCAAGAGGCAAATCAAAAAGAATGTTAACCCCATTATAATCAGGATTAGGACTGATTTCGCCGGTTTCTTCATCATAATTAAATGCATTCACATCATAGAGAGAACTGGTGATTATACAAAGATACAGTCCTCTGTCGGCAAACATTTCAATCCCGTCGCATTCAATCAATCTGTATGTAACCCCATCGACAACAGTTTCACTATAGCCGCCACCCATAGAAGCGATGTTAACACGCCATGGTATTTGTCCCTTGATAAGAGGAGAAATAAAAAACCGGGTTTGCCTATAGTCTTCATCTTGGACATCAGGCATTTTACTACCATCTTGTTTGGCTATCGAGACTACGGCATAGGTCCTATCCGGATGTCTGTCCTCTGCAGAGCCGCCAAAGTCGCTCAATCCTTCACCTGACAAGATGCCAAGCAAAGTAAAAGTGTACCCGCCCGAATTAACGGATTCGTTTATTTTGATTGCATTTTTGTCTTCAAATGCCTGAGACAGGGTGTGGTCTCCAAACTTCTCCGCAACTTGGCTTGGGTCAAGAAACTGCCAGGCCGCAACTGCTGTTATGGATATTGCAAGGAAAATGGCAGCGGCTGTCAGTGCAACCGATATCCTTTTTTTAGAAACTGGTTTCATCGTATCATTCTCCTTTAACTGGTTAATAATCTTTTGGTTTAAATCTTCATTGGGCTCAACTGTTGAGGAAAGGGCTCGTTTTAGCAGTTGATTCAATTGTTCAGAATTTATCATATTTATTAACCTCCACTTCCAAAATATTTTTCAAAGCTTTTCTAGCCTTATGAAGTCTGCTCTTCACAGTCCCCAGTGGAATT
>JANQLN010000057.1 GCA_028280575.1 Clostridia bacterium | reverse complement strand
TTTTCGGCACCAGGGAATCATGGTAACCTTATTTAATTTTCTCCATACAATATTGTATAAAAAACCAAGGAAAATTGCAACAATTTCTGGCAATTTTTTTTAAAATCCTGCCATTTTTGTTACCGGGGAATTTTTTTATATGGAGTATTTTAGTATATCATTTTAAAGACCTTTACAATCCGTATACATATCCTGCTGCTAAATAGAATCTATGTCCATATAGTTATATTATATGCGAAAATAGTATTATTGAAAGGGAAATGGTATTATTATATAATATTAATGCAGTGTAAATAATATTTTGCTTGCTTATACATATCAAATTATAGAAAGATTAATTATTTTTATACCTTAAAAGAGAAATAAAAAGACAACATAGTCCCCAAGCTTAAGCTTTTAGTAAAGGTAAAGATGCAGAAATGTTTAATATACGGGCTGGAAAATATAGAAAAAGATAGATGTTTTTGTTTTCAAAACAAAATCCAAGCTGAATTACACGGTGTTTCGGCCCGGTAATGAAGTGAAGAGGTCATATAGTATATTACAGGGGTATGGTTCAAGATATGAAATATATATGTTGAGTAAAAAGTCATGCTTTTTTCCAAATATGCTATATTAGAACTGTATTTAGATATGGATGATATAATGATGGGCAAAAAATTGTTGAGCACAGCAAGAAAGAAATTTTTACAATCGAATGGTTATTTAGATGGGCCTTTTGAAGTAGTAGTAAATGTGATAAATAGATGTAACCTGAATTGTAATTATTGCTATGCACATGCAAACAAAGATAAACGATATATTAATAGTGATACAGTGTTAAATCTTTTTGATCAATTTGTTTTGAATAATGGTGGCGGATTTAATTGCACTTTTCATGGAGGTGAACCACTGTTGTGCTTTGACTTGATTAAGGATAGTTTTGAGCGGATGAATGAAAAATACTATAAGTCTCGCCTCAAATATTATATACAAACAAATAATATCTAAAATATTTTGGAGGAGTAGAAGTGAATAGTGATGAAGTAAATTTTGAAAAAAAAAGGTTACTTAAAGTAATTGATAAAATTAATAAAGAATTAAAGAAATTAAGCTATAAAAAAAATAACTATGAAAGTAAATATAAGAAGTTAAGCAAAGAAATGTGGATACAACTGGGAGGTGATGTCGAATTATTTGAGGGTGTTCAGTATATGGGGTTACTGCAGCAAAACGTAATGAGTTATTCTTTCTACAGTGAGAAAATCAGAAAATTAAGTACACTAAGGAAATCTGCTTACTTTGGTAGAATTGATTTTATGGAATCAGGATATGAAGATATTGAACAAATATACATTGGCATGTTTAGATTTGTAGATGATGCAACCCAGGAAATATTAATATACGACTGGCGTGCACCCATATGCTCTTTATTCTACAGTTCTGATTTAGGACCATGCAGGTTTACCGCTGTAAATAATAACATTGATGGTGAATTATTAAAAAAAAGGCAGTTTAACATTTTATACAATGACATTATTGATTGTTTTGACAGCAGTATAAAAATTGATGATACAATTTTACAGAGTATTCTGGCAAATAATACTTCACATAAGATAAAGACAATAGTTGAGAGTATTCAAAAAGAACAGAATAGAGCGATTCGTGAAGATAAAAACAAAACTCTCTTAGTTTGGGGGCCTGCCGGTTGTGGAAAGACTTCAGTTGCATTGCACAGAGCGGCATGGTTATTATATACCTACAGAGAAAGTATAAAAGCAAATAACATTATAATAATTTCGCCAAATCAGATTTTCGATAATTATCTATCTGATATTCTTCCAGAGTTGGGTGAGGAAAATGTTTTATATAATACATTTTTTAATTTATGCTTAAAGAACCTGCCTCAAAAATATGCATATGGCAGCCTATATGATTATACAGAGAATTTATTAAAACAAAAAGGTGTAATTCAAAATGTAAAACGTAGTGACCTATTTTTGGCTTTCTATTCTGATAAAATGATAGAAGCAATTGACTTTTATATAAATCAAATTGCAAGTAACAACTTTTTTACTAAAGATATTAGATATCAGGATGACATTATTCTGCCAACAGAAACGATGAAAAGTATCTTCTTGCATTCACAGCAATTATTAAACTTAAAAGCCAGGATAGGCCGTCTTTATAATTACACATTACAAGCTGTAGAAGAATATATCAACAACTCAAAAAACAAATGGTCAGATTATTATAAGGATACAGATGAAATATATGATGACGCAGATATTAAAAAACTGGTAAAATCCCGTACAGATAAATTAAAGACTGAAACAGCACTAACAATCAAAGATATATTTGAAATAGATCCAGTAAAACTTTATATGGATTTTATAGAAAACATAGAAAAATGTACTAAAAATGAAGCAATTATTAGTTTTATTCAGGATAACAAGAAAGAAATATTAAGTGATTTATCAGCAGGTATCGTGGATTATATCCATCTTCCACCGATATTCTATATTCATACTAGTTTGTTTAAGATAGACATAGGTACGGAATCAGAGGTTAAACATGTAATAATTGATGAAGTACAGGATTATACAATACTACAACTACATATTATTAAAGAGATTTTTAAAAATGCAAGTTTCACTATGCTTGGGGATGTTAATCAAAGTATCTACCAACACAATTCAATTAAAGATAGTTCACACATAAACCATCTGTTTGACAATAGGGATGTAGCAGAAATGAGATTTTATACGAGCTACCGTTCAACAAAACAAATAACTCACTTCTGCAATAAGATTTTAGGTTACAGTGATGAAGTAACGGCAGTAAATAGAGAAGGGGATATCCCTCAAATAATTGAATGTAATAATGAGGATATAACAGATATTACTAATGACTTAATTAATCAGGTAAAAGAAAAGTACAATTCAATAGCTGTTATTACAAGAACAAAGCAAACTAGCGATTTCATATTTTATAAACTTAAAGGCAAACAGAGCATAAAAACAATAAATCAATCTGACACGGAATTTAATTCAGGACTATGTATATTACCATCTTATTTGGCAAAAGGTCTTGAGTTTGATTGTGTGATAGTGTTATGCACAGCAGAAGATTATTACAGGGGAGATGAAGAAAGGAAACTTTATTATACCGTCTGCAGCAGAGCCTTGCATAAACTAAGGATAATACATACTGGTAAAATCATGTTATAAATTTAAGAAATTGTTATAGATTATAAGCCAATTTTTATCAGTAGGTATAGTTCTTTCCATTTTTGTTTTGCTGACTGTTCTCATCAAATGCGAAGCCTTCTTTAAGTTCATCAATATTGTATTCTACATTACACCATTGATTATATTTATTAGAAATATGTTCTGGTGTCATATAGTCAATATATTGGTAACAATGGTTTGATACTAGTATTTGAACCAGTATGGAGCTTCGATTTAATTATATTTATGTTGGTAACAGGTGAAGAATACCAACTGTTAAATAAAACATGTTTTGCAGGTATACTTTGTTAAACTGCTTGCTCAAGTATCAATAGCATTGCTTCAGGAGGCTTTTTGATAGCTTGCATTTTTTGTTTATAACCATTTGAGGTTTTCTTAATACCATCTCTCATTTTGCATATATGTTTATTAATGTACCGTTATGCAAGAAGATAGAAGTTATAAGAGTTATTAAATAATACGAAAGAAGGGATATTTATGGATATGTATGAAAGAATTAGCGGTGTTGTTTACAGAATTATTGATGAAGAGACACTTATAATGAAAACTGAAAATAATAGCATCTACACTTTAAGCAAAGTTGGGACTTCAATATGGGAGAAGATTAGTTCTAAGCAAAAGCTCAACTCAATTGTTGATGCTGTTTGTAATGAGTTTGATATTGAGCGTTCTATAGCTACAAAAGAAGTAAGTAATTTTTTAGATAGTTTAGTTGAAAATGGGTTAGTTTTAAAAAATATCGAATGATATAGTACTAACATTTTGGAGGGAGAAATTGATGAGGCCTTTTATTTTGCAAAATATAACTATTGAACTTACTAGAAAATGTAATCTTAAATGCATACATTGTTATCTACAAGGATGTGAAAATCGTGAGCAATTTATTCCTATGGAAAAGGTAATTAAAATTCTTAAAGAAGCATCCAAACTTGGTACTATAAAGGTTGTTTTTACAGGAGGAGAACCCACATTACATCCACATTTTTGCGAAATATTAGCTAAGGCTAAAGAAATGGGTTTTGCAGTAAGTCTCCTTAGTAACTTGTATAATCTGCAAGATGTTAAGTTGGAAGCAATTAAATTAAATTGTTATGAGGTTGGTTTTAGCCTATATTGGGCAGTACCAGATGTCCATGATAAGATAACTGGGGTAAGGGGATCTTTTTTTAACACAATAAAAAATGTGAATGAATTGAATGGTACAATTGAAAGGACGATTGCAAATGTCACTATTTTAAAAGAAAACATAAAACACTGGGGTACTCTTAAAGATTATTTTAATGAACAAAATTTATCTTATCAATTAAATTTTAGAGTTTTTGCCGGATTGAATGGTGAAAAAAGTGCAAATATTGAATGTATGATAGGGGAAGAAGATATAAAAAACGTAATTTTAGATTACAAAATTTCTCCCAAAAAGTTTCCTTCGTTAATATGTAAGGCAGGTAGGAGTTTTATTTGGGTTGATTCAAGGGGTTTTGCTTATCCATGTGTGTTTTTTCCATATCCTATAGGTAATTTAGAAGTAGAATCATTGGAATATATCTGGAATAATTCACAATTTTTAAATAAGTTAAGAAGCCTCTCAATAAAAAAGTTTACTAAGTGTAGCAATTGCGATGCAAAGTATGTTTGCGAGCCTTGTATGGGAGAAAATTATGCGGAAAGTGGTAATTTTACATATCCAAGTAAAACTAATTGTAGGATAGGTAGATATATTTATGGAGTTAGTAAATTAAATGAAAATAAGTAATGGAGGAAGATCATGAAATGTATATTTGTATATACTGAAACGGATGTAATTAAGGGTGAGCTTGCATGGGCTAGACCAGTAGGATTAGAATGTATAATTTCATATCTCAATTCAATTGGTAACAAATGTATGGAACTTTTTTACACCCAAAAAGAAATTAATTGGGCTTCTATTGCAAGTGCAGATATATTAGGGGTATCAATAAATTATGAAAACATAGAAAAAAGTTTAAAAGTTATAGAACATGCAAAGATGATCAATCCAAGATTAAAAGTGGTTGTAGGAGGTCCGTATCCCACTGTGATGGATAAGGAGCTTATTGCAAATGTTAAATACATAGATGTAGTAGCTAGGGGAGAAGGAGAACTTATATTTGAAGAGTTGCTTAAATATAAGTTTAACGATCTGAATAAAATTAAAGGGATTTCATATCGGGATGAAACTGGTGTTTATCAGAAGAATGAAGATAGAGAGTTATTAGAGAACCTAGATTCTATTCCGCTATCATACAGAGAGCTTCGCAATATTAGTAGTGAAGTAATAACAGTTCACACAAGTAGAGGGTGTCCATACAGTTGTAATTTTTGTGTATGTACAAATGGACAAAGATGGAGAACTTTTAGTATAGAAACAGTTTTAAACCATATTGATAATGTATTTAAAAATTGTGATTCACATGCTATCCGTTTTGTTGATGCAAACTTTTTTGTTGATGCAAATCGTGCTCTATTGATATGCGAAAGTTTGAAGAATAAGTTTCAGGATATTGAGATATTTTTTGATGCAAGAGCTGATTTGATTGTTAAAAATAAAAATCTGATGAAAAGATTTGCTAAAAATGGTGTCCAGACCATAGAAGTTGGATTGGAAAGTGGTTCTGACAGTATCCTTAACCAATTAGGTAAAGGGATAACTAAAGAAGTTAATAAAAAGTGTATCTCTATACTTCGTGACGTAGGCATTGGAATTACCCCTTGCTACATAATGTGGACACCATGGATAACAGAATCTGAACTCAAAGAAAGTTATGATTTTCTTCTAGAGCAGGAATTATACATACCGCAGAGGTTATTTTGCAGACTTATACCTTATCCTGGAACAGAAATCCATAAAAAAATGAAAAACGAAGGTTTGCTTGTAAAAGATGGTTGGAGATATACTTATAATTTCGTTGACTATTCAATAAGGATGAAATGGAATGCTATGATATCGTTATATGATACAGCATATAAGTGTATACATGAAACTCAAAATTGGATTTTTGACCAATTAAATAAATATAAATCTAATAGATATATTGCTGAATATATTAGAGGTGAAATGTGGTTGTTCCAAAGAGAGGTTTTAAAAGCATTTGGACTGATTTTTGATTACATTAATAACTCCGATTTATTACACGATTTGTGCAATAAAATAGTAATAAATACATATACACTTTCGGAAAATAAAATGAAGAAAATAAAGTCAGCAATAGATTTATATCAGTTATGACAAATAAAATTGAAATAGGCTATTAAGTAAGGTTACAAAGATTTGCAAAAAAACTTTTTCTCAAACAGGACTGATAATCCATTTTAGTATTGTTACAATAAAGTGGAAACAAGTATTAGGAGAGAATGTCTATGGAGAAAAAGTTGTAATTAGTGGAAGAACAATAACGGAAGAAGATATTAAAACTGCAATATTTATTGTAGACGATTATGGAAATTTCAGCAGAAAAGAATTTGCTAAAACTGTATGTGAAGGTCTTGATTGGGTTACATATAATATTATTTCATAATCCACATTAAGTCTAGAGAATTTTTATGACATTAGGTTATATATTTTTATAATGTATAAGATGTTTTTATTATCATAAATTGCTAATAGGGTTAAAATTTGAATTCATGGAAGTAATTTATAAGGGGTTATAAAATGCATAGTTTTAGTCATAGAACAACAGTATTAATTGAAACTACATACCGATGCAATGAAAAATGTATACATTGTTATCTTAATGGTTGCAGGCAAGACGAAATGAATTTGAGTACTTGGATAGAAGCACTGAAGTATTTATCAAATAGGGGAGTTAAATTACTAATTATAAGTGGCGGAGAACCGCTATTATATGAGAGTATTGAAGAAATAATAGTATATTCTCGTTTATTAGGAATGGTACCTTTTTTGTTTACTAATGGTCTTTTGTTAAAAGATAAAGTATCAAATCTACACAAATCAAAAATTTGCCATATATGCATAAGTTTATACGGAGCAACTAAAGAAAACCATGAAATAGTGACACAAACTAAAGGTTCATTTGTGAAAACTATAGATGGATTAATGGCAGCAAGAGAAAATAATATACCTGTGGAAATTCGTATGATAGTTATGAAACACAATATTAATGATGTTAATTCTATATCTAAGTTAGCCAAATCTGTCGGTGCGAAACTGTTATTAGATTATGAAATTAATCCTACATTAAATTTTTCGGACTCACCAATGAATGTTAATGTTCAGATTGAGGAAAATAAATTAATTGAATGGAAAAAAAAGAAAATTAAGGTAGTAAATCCTGTGCATAAGTGTACAGCCGGAAGAGAAAAATTTGTTATTTCTCCTAATGGGACTATTTTTCCATGTACAAAACTACGTATACCTATCGGTAAAGTGGTAAGTAGTGAAACTAATGGCTTTATCTTAAATACTGATACTCTTGATATGCTTGATCTCATTAGAAGACAAATGCCAGGGGAATGTATGGGACTTCACTATCTTAATCATAAGAGTTTACCAGGGTTTGAAACTTTACCCCATATGTAATGCTCCAACTATATGAATATAGTTTAATCTCATGATTTTTGCTTAGTAAATATGTTTAATGAAAGGAGAATATACTATGACTAAAAAGAAAGAATATACAACGCCTACTTTAACATGTGTTACAGTACCTGACTTATCAGTTCTTGCAGGTGGTTGGTGTAATGCAGATTGTGCAGACAGTGCACAGTGTACTGCCAGTCCATAATAACACAATGTGATAGCTCTGTTGCCAAATTATCTTTTGATTTTTTTATAATATCCAAAAGGTGTATTGGAGGAAAATATTTAGTGGCAAAAAAATACAAGCCGCATAAAGTTGAACTATTTTAGTAATAATATTTACCTCTTAAGTTAGGTTTCTTAGCTACCACATAGATTAACTAGTTTAATTTGTAACAAAAGATCTAAACCCTATACTAAAAAGTAAGAATCATGAGATTATTTTCCATATATTAATTTTAGAATCCTATTTTGGGATAAGCGGTAAGTAAATACTTCCCATATTTCGAGACATTTAATATATAAAATAATCTACTTTATGATAGAAAGAGGTATTTTTTATTGAAAAGTATATTTCAAAAACCAATAATTATGCATGGAACCAAAATTAATTTTGACATTAACGATATTTACTTATCAAATATAATTGCTCAATTTTTATCTGCATATGATTATGATGAACATTTTAATAATGAACTAGTTATTAAAATTAGAAGAATTAGTAAGGAAAAGAGTATAATGTATAATAAGGCTGAGTATTTATCTTTCTCTTCAAGAGGTTACCAAAATAGTAAATTTTATTGTGCTGCTAAAAATACATGGTTTGAGATGGATAGCGAAAAGGCGATTATAACTGGGCATGTATCCAATGAAGACTTAAATAATAAGAAAAATTTTATTGCAATCATTACTTTTTTATTAACGGAATTACTAACAAGAATATTTTTTAAAAGAAGATGGTTTCCGGTACATGCTGCCGCTGTTGAAAATAAGGGCAAAGCTTTTATTATTATGGGACATCCTGGCGTTGGGAAATCAACAATATGTATGAGGTTGATTGCCAGAGGTTTTCGACTATTGAGTGATGAAAGGCCTTTATTAAGTATGAATCTTTCTGTAAGGAGTTTCTTAAGACCAATTAATATTAAAAGGGATGTTATTAAGCTTATTGAAAGAGAATTAAATATTAACTTAGAATCTCTGAACATATATAGCGATAGTACAAGCAAAGTAGCATATACTTTAGATAAATTAAGTTTTATAAATACTGTTAATGAATCTAGGGTAGCAGCTATATTTGTTTTGGAAAAAGCTCAAGAGAAAGGAATTTTTAGTCCTAGACTAATAAATAATATTGAAGCTATGAAGAAGATATTGGAAATGAATTATGCTTGGTATGCAACTGAAGAGATTGAGAAACTAATAGATCTAGCAAAAGTATATTCTATGAAAATACCAATATTTAACCTTCCTGTAAATTATGATGATGATTGGATTGAACAGTTACATACTCTATTAACAAATTTCAAAGGAGGATTTTAATAATGGTCGGTGATAAATTTCCTAATCCATATGTACCGTTTGAAACTACACTTGAGCTTACTTATCAATGTACTTTTAGGTGTACACACTGTTATGTTGATTATAATACAAGGCCCCCTATGAAAATACATATGTATAAGAACTTATTGAAAGAGATTAGTGATCTAGGGGGTATGAAAGTGTCTCTAACAGGTGGAGAGGTGTTTACAGATAAGAAGAGACTATTGGATGTAGCGACTCTGTGTAAATATTATGGTTTTTACACTACAATTTTGACGAATGCTTCCTTAGTTGACGAAAATTTGGCCAAAGAATTAGGAATACTGGGAATTGATGATTTTAGGATAAGCTTATATGGAGCTACGGATAAGACATATAGAAACGTAACTAGAACATTCAACGATGTAGATAGAATTTTGAATAATGTGCTATTGCTAAAGAAATACAATAAACATATACAAATGCAAACAGTAGTACTTAATAACAACATATGTGATTTGGAAGATATGAATAACTGGTGCCATCAAGAAGGTATTAGGTACGAAGTTGATACATTAGTTATGGCAAAAAACAGCTTGGATAAAAGGAACCTATTATATGCTTTAGCAGACCGTCAAGTTATTCATGTAAATAAGGAATATAGGTCTCATCATTCTAATAAGATAATAGAGGAAAAAGGAGTTAATATTCATGAAGAAAGGCACAAAGTTTACGAAAGGAGTATGTGTAGCGCCGCCTGGCATAAGCTTTGTATAACTCCTTATGGAATTGTATATCCATGCGTTAACTGGCGAGAAGAGATTGGCAATCTAAATGATAATTCCTTTATACAGGTATGGGTAGAAAGAATTAGTGAAAGTCTTATGAATATACGGAATCTGCATATATCTGACTTTGTTCAATGTAGTAATTGTAAATATATTAAATACTGTCCACTATGTCCTGGGCGAAATTATGCTTATACGGGTTCGTGTCTTAAACCAGATTTAGAGATTTGTAAGTATGTTAAGCTAATTAAGCATGAAATAGTTGAAAAAGTTAATTGAGCATATTAATTTATTTTTATTGTAATTTGAATTTCTGGCAAATTATTTTTACCAAACCATATAAGCTTACAGGAGGAGAGAGTAAATGGGAATTAATAGATTAATTCATGAAAAATCAAAAATTATTATAAATTCATTAAAAAGCAGTCAAAAAAGCTTTAAAGGATTATTTTTGTCAGTAGAATATATATTTAAGAAAGAACCTTTGTTCTCATCAATTGTAGTATTATTGAATATGATAAATGCAGCATCCCCAATTGTTGTACTATATATAACAAAAGAGATTATAAATATTCTGGCATCTAGCCATTCTGTTTTAAGTGAAAATATTTCCAGTATAACATCATATATAATATTTTATATATTGTTTTCTGTAATTAACGATGTAAGTACGTCAATTCAACAAATTTGCAGAGATATCTTAATGGATAAGCTTGTTGCACATAGTGAGTTGAACTTGTTAGATAAGGTAAATAAACTACAAGATCTTACATATTTTGAAACACCTAAGTTTTATGATGAATTGAGAAATGCACAAGCTGGCTGCGGCACTAGATTCATAACAGTAATTAATAGCATTACTGGTCTTATAAGGCAGTTATTTACTATCTTTGTATCTTCTATTTTATTAGTAAATATGAATGTGTTTCTTGGGATAGTAATTATACTCGGAGTATTACCGAGCTCCATTTATGGCGTATGGTCGACAAAAAACCGTGCTTCTATCTTCCGTACACAAGCCGAAGATCAAAGATATTTGCAATATTACAAACAAGTTCTTATCAAACCGGAAACTGCAAAAGAGGCAAGGATATTTCAATTCGAAAAGTATTTTATAAATAAATATAAAAATAAATATTCCAAAATTTTCAAAAAGATGAATAAGTTTAGAAAAAAATCCAGCATTAGAGCAGTAGTTAGTACAATTGTTACTTCATGTAGTATTGGAGGTGCATTTGCGTGGTTGTGTTTTCAGGCTGTTTATAAAAATATTTCTATTGGTGATACTGTTTTATATATTGGGTTGATACCAAAGATATCTGGAGCAGTGGGAGCAGTTCTATTTTACGCGATTCAGCTGTTCGAAAATACCTTATATACAAAACATTTTTTCGATTTTTTAAATTTACCCAGTTTCTTTTCAAATCATAAAAAGAATGGCGATATTGCAGTAAATCAGCCAATAAAAAAAGGTGTGGTATTAAATAATATATCGTTTAAATATGAAGGTGCAGATAAATTTTCATTAAAAAACATAAGTTTATCTATTCCCGTTGGCAAAACGATTGCTATAGTCGGACCGAACGGTTCTGGGAAGTCTACATTAATAAAGGTACTATTGCATCTATATAAGCCGACGGAGGGTAGAATTTCACTTGATGGCATTGACTATGGGAATTATGATTTATATTCGTTACGAAGTCAATTCTCAGTTGTGTTTCAAGATTATGCAAAGTACTGGCTGAGCGTTGAAGAAAATATAAAGCTTGGTGACATCAGTGATGATAACAATATATACAAAATAGAAAAGGCATCTAAAAGTGCGCAAACGGATATATTTATAAAGAGACTGTCGAATGCTTATAAAACTATTCTTGGTAAACAGTTTAAAGGCGGAACAGATTTATCAATTGGGCAGTGGCAAAAACTTGCTCTTGCACGATCATTTTATAGAGATGCAAATATTGTGATTCTTGATGAACCAACATCATCAATGGATGCTGAAGCTGAATATGATTTATTTCAGCGCTTTAGAGAATTAATTGGATCAAAGACCGGTGTTATAATATCACATAGATTTTCCAATGTACGTATGGCAGACCTAATTTATGTGTTGAATCAAGGTGTGCTTGTTGAATCAGGAACACATAGTGAATTAATGTTCCAGCGCGGCTTATATTATAAACTTTTTTCAATGCAAGCAGAAGGATACATAAGGGATACATAGATGAGAAGTATCATAAAATGTTATAATGATGTATACTGTAATTTAAATTAGACAAGTAAAAGATGTTTCCTTAAGACGATGTTCAAACAGCCTGATGTTGAAAAAAAGAACGTTTTTTGAGATAAAAGAGAGCAATGCTTGGGAGTGGATAGATTGGTATTTCAAGGAGAGAAAGAATGAATTCAACATATAGGCAAAATGATAGTTGAAGAGAGGAAAGTGTATGTATATGGAAAAATTTTTAAATATAACAGAAACAATAAATAAAATAATTGAAATAAAAGGTTTTGCTATTGTAAATGTATATGGAATAAGTATGTTTCCTACTATAAAAGAAAATGAAAAAGTGGTTGTAAATAAATGTGATGAAATAAGTATAGATGATATTGTTGTTTTCAAATATTTTAGCCGTATTCTAGTTCATAGGGTAGTAAAAATAGAAAAAAATCTTCTAGTTATAAAAGGTGATAATAATAATAGGTCCGAAATTGTTAAAAAAAATAATATTATAGGAAAAGTTATAAAAATAATTGGAGTTGATGGTAAATCTCGACCAATCTTAACAAAAGAGTAACAAAACATAATAAATAGTTTGACTTGTGTGACCTTGACCATTGACATGTACCCGGTTTGCTGGACAGGCAGTTTTAAGTTGGTTCTGAACAAAATTCCGTGCAAACGGAATAATCATCTATTTGTCTCCCCAACCCGCAGCCTTTTAAGTGTGAAATCAAAGTCCAAAACTTCACCAATCGCATAGGATATTTCGCTTCTGTAATCGAATATGTATATATTATCTTTTTCAAGGGAGCAGGAGGATGCTTCTAAGGTAAGCTTGATGTAATAGATTGATTTAATAAACAATGAGAATAATTGAAAACAATATACTTTTATGTAAAAAATATGACTATAAAGATAATGAGGCAAAATCGTTGATAGTGCCGGGAAAGATTTTGCTGATAATAAATTAATTGATAAACCAGGTATTTATGGCACGGGTGTTATTTCTATATTAAAGTAAAGAAAAAGAATTATGTCACAAGGTTGATGAAATTAAAAATATTATATAGATTGTAATAAAAGAGTTTTTAAATTTAATGGAGGGATAATATGAATAGAGCCAAACAAGACTTGTTAAAGTACATTAACTTAAATACGGAAGGAAATAGCTTAATAATCAATGATTTATTATACCGTTGCAAACTAAGTTGGATATGTGTTGATTTATTAAAAAAAATTGATAAAAAAGCATACATAATATCTAGTGCAATCATGATTAAACAGAAATGCCGTAATGAAATCTTATTAAAAGAAATAAAAAAAATTGAGGAAAAAACTATTGTTAATAATATTAAAGTTATTTATTTAAAAGGTATAACTCTGGCCTATGATTTATATGAACCACCGGATACAAGGATATTTAGCGACTTAGATTTATTAATTGATTATAATGATGCAGAAAAATCATTAAAAATATTAACTGAAATGGGCTATAATATAAAAAAAGAGAATTTAAATCCAAAAGAAATAAAAAATGTAATCAAATCACGAAATCATCTTGAGTTATATAAAAAGATCAATGGGGAACTTATAGTACTTGAACTTCATGGTTCAATATTTAATCCTCCGGGTATATTTAGCGTTTGTACTAAAGAATATATGAAAGAAATAAATAGAGTAAAATTTGATGAAATATATATAAACACACTAAATACTGAAAATTATTTTATTTACTTGTGCTTGCATTTTGTAAAACATTTACCATTAGATTATTTTGATAAGTTAATAATGCAAACTCGATTTTCATTTAATATGCAAAATATACATGATATCGCTTTGTTTATTGATAAATATGAAAGTTCAATCTCTTGGCAAAAGATCTACAATTCCGCCTGTAATATGCTGATATGTGGGTATATATATTTCGTAAGTAAATTAGTAAATGAAGTATATGGAAATAGAATTCCCTTAGACTTTATTAATGAATTATTTATTCATAAGGATAAAACTTATATTGATGTAAAAAACAAAAATGAAAGATATTGGGCAGCGGGTAGATTTTTGTGGCTTTTTGATTTATGCTTTGATAAATTATGCAAACTAACACCCTTTGATTTGATGACAGCAAATATTAAGAAAACGATAAATTTAAAGGATTATGTTGGAAAACCTAAAAGTAATCCGCTTTTTAATTATAAGGAAAATAAATTCAAGTTAGCTTATGATTTACCCAATAATCAAACTATATATGGTGAAATAAAATATAATCTGAAGGGCATAAATTTAATCATAATATTTGAGAATAAACCATGTGTATTTTATGAAGGTAAAAATAATTTATGGAGTAAAGATAGCATTGATTTAATGATTGTAGGTGAATATAATATTAAAGCTCTAACGATAGGTCCTGTGAAAAAAGGTGAGGAAATATTAGTAGGAATATTTGACCATAATAAAGGAAAGTATTTTGAAAAACAAAATATTGATAATATTCATTATAAATTTAGCCAATGCGATAATCAATATATTTTTGATATTAATATATTATGGCAGTATTTTAATATAGAGGATATTAATGAAAATATGCTCATACCGTATAATATTGCTATTAATATAGGTAATGAAAATTCTAATGAAAAAAAATGCCAATTTAAACTTTTCGGTAATAGCAATTTTTGGTGGGATTTTAGGGGATGCGGTATCCTGAAGCTAGTAGCTAATAATTCATTATTTCAAAATTAGTTTATTATAATTAAAGCTGATGCCTATATTAATATAAAATGTCCTGAAAGTAAATAACGTAAAACTGTGTGGCAAAAAATATATACACTAAAAGATACAAGCAAGTATACAGATACCAACAGCATTCCCTGGTGGATTATTCCATTTACACTAAAGATTATTTATTCCCACCCTTGCTGGCCAGTCATAATAAACAGGATATTGTGTCTCATATATACCTTCGATTTCAGCTTCCCTATTTATTATGACAGATTTTCGGTCCTGGGATATTTTTTAATATTCCATTACATTTTTATTGCTCCCCTTGTCAGGCCCTCCAAAAAACACCTCATAGTAAGCATAAATAGTATGATTATCGGTAAAGCAGCAACAATATAGCCTGCAAACATGGGTCCATACTGGACAACACTTGCAAATTGAGATTGGTATTTAATAATCCCCAATGCAATTGTAAACTTTTTGGGATCTGAAGTTACAATCAAAGGCCATAAATAGTCATTCCATATATTTAAAAGGGTAACTATGGCTACTGTACCCAGCACAGGTTTGACCAGAGGAAGTGCAATTTTCCAAAATGCCTGTACTTCGTTGGCTCCATCTATCCTTGCAGCTTCAAAAAGCTCACCGGGCTGTCCGTCAAGAAAACTCCTGATCACAAATATTGAAAACGCCTGCGTTCCTGCTATATACGGCATCATAATACCAATATATTTATCAAGCATATTAAGCCTTTTTATAAGCATGAACTGGGGAATAAGCTGCAATAAGCCTGGTATCATAAGCAGGGCGAGTACTGCCATAAAAATAGCATTTTTGGCTGGAAAATTCAATCTGGCAAAAGCATAAGCGGACATCGATGAAAAAAACAAAATAAAAACTATACTTACACTGCTTATATAAATACTATTTCCAACATAGGGCAGCATACTGGAAAATGCATCCTTATAATTGACAAACAACATTGGGTCCGGGAATGCCCAGAAATTTTTATAAAACTGCTCATTATCTTTCAAGGAAGTCATCAATGTGAATAAAAGAGGATAAAAAGTAAAAAAACCCGTAATAATCAACACTATATGACACAACCAGTTTGATGGTTTCTTATTTTTGAAATTTTGTATCTTCATATAACTCACCTTTCAATTTTTGCACTATAATTTTCAACCAGCATCTGTTTTATTTATTCGCATACTTATTAATGTAAGAACAAATATAATAAAAAACATAAAGGTTGCAATTGTGGTTGAATATCCAAAATCGCTGAGTTCAAAAGCTTTGAAATACATATACAATCCGGGCACATATGAATCATATCCCGGTCCTCCACTTGTCATTAACAATGGTACGGTAACATTCTGCAAGGTATTTATTATGCTTAAAATCAACAATAATTTAATTTGACCCAGTATCAAAGGCAAATCAATTTTAAGTATCCTTCTTATTCCTGTACACCCGTCCAGCTGAGAATACTCAATCACATCCATAGGAATACTCTGCAGGCCTGCATAATATATCAATAAATTCAAACCTGATACCCAGGGAAATCCTATGAATATAAGTGAAGGAATTACCCATTGACTGTCGCCAAGCCAATTTTGAATATATCCGCCCATACCGGTTGCTTCAAATAATTTGTTCAAGAGCCCTATTTCAGGATTGTATATAAAAGTCCATATCTGAATTATAACGACTGCAGGCACAACCATTGGTATAACAAATATAACCCTGTACCAGTATTGTGCCTTTTTATTCCTCAAGTGAAAAATAAATTCTGCTGCAATTAGTGGTGCGGTTAAGGCTATTAATATAGAACCAATACTCCATTTAAAGACATTGATTAGTGAGATTAAGAAAATCTTATCCTGGAACAGTTCAATATAATTGCCCAGTCCAATAAATTCAGGTTCATTAAATCCATCCCATTTTGTAAATGAAGTTAAAATTGCTGAAACTGAAGGGTAGTAACAGAATACAAGCAACATAATCATAGTAGGCAGTAGAAATATAAATGCTGTTATTATCTGGTATTTATTATACCTGCCTTTAATCACATTTTCCAAGTTTTGTAATGCCTCCTTTTTTGAATTGTAGCAAAAAGTGCATTCTATCCCGGCAAGCAGAAGGGAAAATCTACCACAAACTACAAGAACGGACTTATGGGATAGTGTACTGCATGAAACGTCATAATGCTTAGAATTATGGCGTTTCATGCAAGAGAACTAATCTGACAGAGCCGCCCGGCTATAAAGGTAAAGCGGCTCTATTCAATTAACAGGATCAGTTTAAATATTTGCCAATATCTAAATTCTCATTTTCGATTTTCTGGTTCACTGCTTTTTCCACTACAGGTCTTAATGCTTCTGCTGCATCCTCAAGTGTAATGGCATCAAGAAGATATTGCTGTAATGTCCGGTAATATGTATCCAATAATGTAGGACCCATTGTCCCTAATCCGCCATCTATGGATAGCGGCTTTTCATTAAATAGCTTTATCAGTTCTTCATTTCCCGGAAGAGGTTTTGCTCCTCTGACAATAGGTACAAAACTTCCAATTTCATTTACTATTGCTGAGTTGTTTTCAGGAGTAGTTATAAACATCAGCCAGTCTGCACAGGCATCTGTCTTTTCATCTGTCATACTGCCGTTAGCCCTTTCAGTACTTATACAAAACTGGAAGGCCGCATTAGGTCCGCCAATAGCAGCAGCAGAATTGAAGCCTGTAGCAAGGGTATCCGATTCACTGTCAGGAGTTGGAAATGGAAATGTACCGTATTCGAATTCCACATTGGCATTTTTAAGATTCCTTCCTGCCCAGCTGCCGTCAAAAATCATTGCAACCTGCCCATTTACAAACATATTGAAATTACCTTCCGGAGTTATGGCAGCACTGACAAAATCTTTTTGAAGATATGGTGCCTGTTCTTTTATCGTTTTCCACCATCCAAGCCACTTTGGATTATCCGGACCGAATATACCTTTTTTAAATGCCACTACTGTTTCCATTATACTTAGGGAGGTTGTGCTTCCCTCTACAGCCAATTCATCGAAAATATCAGCATAGTAATTTGTAAAAAAGAGACGTGACAGCCATGTCATTCTATCTTTGGAGCCTCCGTCATTGCCAAAAGCAAATGCCCAGGGAGTAATACCGGCATCCAATAGTTTTTTGTTGATTTGCGTAAACTCTGTCCAATTTGACGCAGTCTTGTCTATCCCCGCCTTATTAAACAGTTCTTTATTATAGACAACTGCGGTTGCAACATAATCACCGTCAATATTATAATGCTGGCCATCAGGAGCTTTTATCTGTTCCATAACATTGGGATAAAAAAGATCTGCCCACCTGTCATTTCCTTCAACATAGTGATTGGGCATTTCCAGGTATTTGTTTAATCCGACTACGGAACCTTTTGGTATTGTTCCACCGTTGAGGTCAGCCCATTGAGCCCAGAAAATATCAGGTGCCATACCGCCTGCAATCTTTGTTTTCAGCCAGGCCAAATAGTCCTGGCCTTCCAGGGAAGGTATGAATTCTATCTCAATACCAGGATTAAGTTCTGTATACTTTTGAGCAATGGTTTTCAACATTGTTGGCGGGTTAGGATTGCTCTCCGTAGGTTCCACAGGATGATATGCCTGGGCATACATGGTAATTTTCCCTTTATAACCTGATTTTTCAGGTTCATTTTTTTGAGTATCATTATCAGTTTGTTCACTTAAGTCCTGGTTTTCTTCTGATGACTTATCCCCGCATGCTGTCAGCATCACAGAACCAACCAGTATCACACACAATACAATAACAAACAATTTGGTTTTACATACTTTAAGCATAATACTCCTCCTTTTAAAATATAGTTAAGAATAGGTTGAGCTTAAGGTCATTAAAAACCTTTCATTGCAATGAGCCCTGTAACAGTAATTATAATAAAAACCAAACCGGTTTTTTAGTAGACAGATTTGCAAATTGTATAAATATTTTGTTATTTATTCTTCTTGTAACTTCCTGGAGATATTCCTACATGCTTTTTAAACATTTGCCCAAAGTATGCATTATCCTTGTATCCTACTCTTTCAGCCACTTCAAATACTTTAAATTTACCATTCTCCAATAGCTCTTTGGCTTTTTCAATACGGATTTTATTCAGGCAATCTACAAAATTCATGCCCGTTTGTTCCTTAAACAATCTGCTTAAATAATATGGGCTAAGATGAACGTATTCAGCTACGACGTTCAAGTCAATATGCTTATTACAATTAAGATTTATATAGTCTAATGCACGTGAAATTTCCATTCTGAATTTATTATGTTTTTTTTCACGGATAAATGAATTTATTTTCTTAAGAATGCTCATTAAATAATCTCTTAAATCATTAATTGTCTCATAACCTGAAATGAATTTATTGGGAATAAACGGTTCGCCGAAAACTGCATCTGTCTCTATACCTGATTTCAGCATATTCCTGTCAATCATAAACACCAAAGCCAAAACCTGTTTTTTAATATATTGCATTGGCAGGTTTTTGTATTTTAATATGTAATCAAAATATTCATCAACAGCCTGTTGTACACAATCAATACTGTTCCTTTTCAATCCTGCCAGAATTGCCTGCTCAATTTCATATGGATATTCAAATGTTTTACATTCCATTGCATTTATATCCTTAAAGAAAATTATACTGTTTTTCCCAATCCAGGATTTATACGCAACAGCCTCTAATGCTTCCATATAAGAGTTTTTCAAGTTATCCATACCATTATTGCTTCTGCTGATTCCTATTGATACTGTCAATTCCAAATGGTCATTGATTTTTTTCTTTATCCTTTCTCCTATAGTCAAAGACAATCTATATTTCTCCATCTCACTTTTGTTATATGCAAAATTGAAAATTACAACTGTATGTTCCCGTTCTCCGTTGAATGCATAACCTGAACCATACTCTTGCAAAATTTTTTGGCAAATATTAACTATCATAAATTTGTTTATCTGCCTTTTTTCTTCCGTCAGAGATTTAAAAGCTAGGGAATAATTATCAATTTCCACTACCATAATACCATGGAGTTTATTTATATCTCCTATATCAAAATACTCAAGCATATCATCCAAATTTTCTTCTTTTTCATAATTCCCTTTAATAAGTTTGAAAAGAAAGTCTTCCTTCAATTTTATGTAGTTATCTTTGACCACTTTTTTCAGTTGGTTGATTTCCCTGTTGTTTTTTTTTTCAAATTCTATTGTCTTCTTGATTTTCAATAAAATATTTATCAGAATCTTATTGTCGACAGGCTTAAGTATATAAGAGAAAATACCATATTTGATAGCTTTCTGTGCAAAATCAAAATTGTCATGCCCGCTTAATATGATAATTTTGCTTTTGCAGCCGTCAGCCTGTAAATCTTTGATATATTCCAGTCCATCCATGATTGGCATACAAACATCAGTTATTATAACATCAGGCTTAAGGGACTTTGTTAATTCAATAGCAGTAATTCCGTCATCAGCTTCTCCAATCAGCTCAAATCCATTTTTCTCCCATTCAATTGTTTTTCTTAATCCTCTTCTCACAATTGCTTCATCATCAACAATTAAAACTCTCAGCATGAAGATTACATCTCCTCTTCCATCTTTTGCCTTCTATCAACACCCCGTTTAAGGACTCTGCTTGTGACAAATTTATCTATTTCTTAGAATGCATTTTAAGATTCGTATGGAATAATTATTGTAACACAAGTCCCTTTCCTTTTCACACTTTTAAATTTCAACCCATATTCCTTTCCATATTGAAGTACCAATCGTTCATGTACATTATGCACTCCATATCCACTGGCATAAATGTCAGAATTTGCATTGCCTTTCAGAACTGATCTTAATTCAGATTCAATCATTCCCACTCCGTCATCTGAAATTTCCAAAATAATCTTATCACCTTCACACTTCCCGCTAATCTTAATATGTCCTTTTCCAGGCCGTTTTCTTATTCCATGCTTTATGGCATTCTCAACAAGAGGCTGCAAGGTAATTTTTACAATCATTTTGTCCAGAATATCAGATTCCACATCAAATTCCACATCAAATTTTCCTTCATAGCGAATATTTTCTATAGCGAGATAATTTTTTACGTGATCCAGTTCATCAGCAATTTTTACCAAATTATTACCCTTGCTAAGGCTTATTCTATAAAAATTGGCAAGGGCCAGAAGTATTTCTTCTATTTCTTCGGCTTTAATTTCTTTTGCAAACCACAAGGCAGTATCAATTGTATTATACAAAAAATGTGGATTTATCTGGGATTGTAGAGCCTTAAGCTCCACAATCCTCATCTTTTTTTGTTTTTCTTTTTCCATAATCATTAAATTGTTTATTTTTCCTACCATATTGTAAAATCCTTCTGTCAAGTCCCCTATTTCATCCCTGGTGAAACCACACATCTCTATGTCCATATTACCTTTTTCTACTACTTTCATTTGCTTCCTGAGATGATTAATAGGCCTGAATATATGCCCGGAAAAAATTATCGAAAATATTATTATCAGCACAATAATTACCAACCCGATAATAATTATTATATTCTTTGTCATGTTGATATCTTTCATTAAAGTTTTCATAGGTACAATACTCATTATTTTCCATCCGGTAACACTTGATGATGTAAAAGAAACAAAGCAGTCCTGCCCATTGACAAACTCTTTAAAACTTCCTTCCTTTTTATTATTCATGTTTTTGATTATATTATTATCAACAGTTCTGCCCAACTTTTCATCATCAGCATGGGAAACTATTTTAAACTCCTCATCACATATAACAATATGGCCTTCTTCTCCCAAATCGACATCTTCATATACATTTTTTATATGCTCCCGGTTTATGTGCATAATAAAAATACCCAAATCTTTTCCATTATTAAAATCCTTTACTTTTCTTGCCATTGTTATATTATTGTCGAAATATATCTCGTTACTTTTATAAATCTTGTCACTTACCCATAAAACTCCTCCCATTTCACCAATTACTCTCTGGTAGAAATCTTCTCCAACAGCTTCACTGCCCTTTAACACATCCATTTTTAACGACTCTATAAGCAGGGTTGCCTTCAATGAATCCATCCTGTCATTTTCTCTATAAATTGCTATATCCACTATCTCATGACGTTGAATTGAGTAAAAAACAAACTTCATCTTATATTTTTGTTCAATAAGATAATCGTCTTCATGATTTAAAAGGCCTTCCTGTACCTCCCTTGAATTTACAAGTTCCAGTGTTGTATATTCAAATTCACCAAGAAACCTGTCAAAATTATCTGCTACCTGTTTAATAATGGATTTTGAATAAAGCACTATATTATTGTAAATGCTTTTTTGGGATTGATGATATGATAACAGGCCGACGACCAGCAGAGGAACAATCCCAATAACTGCAAATATCATGAAAAGCTTGTATTTTAAACTGATACATAGAATGTAGCTTTTACTTCTTGAGTTTGAAATTAGTTTCATATTTTACCCCCGAATATAACTAATTATAATATAAATGGAGATAAAAAGCTATTACAAAACTAAAGTTTTACTTACGATTTACCGCTTTATATACTACATAATGTATATTAGTAATTTAAAGCAATATCATATACTAAGAACGGAAGGAAAACAATATTACATATATGGAATATTTAGAATGTAGCTTTAACCACCCGGCTCTATCTATTGTTGCTGCTTCGTATAACTCTGGATTTACTCCCATTATTGATGCTATGTACAATATGGCTCCAAAGCCAACACTTTTCAGAGCATTGGAAAGGACGGCAATTGACCAAAAATATTCTGGTTTGGCAAGATAATGAATTGGTTTTTGTATAATATTTAACCTTAGCAGAAGCTCATTGACAATTTCATCATTAGGCGATAACAAATTGATTATAATGCCTCCAAATATTACCCACAACACAAAGTGGGGTAAAGTAAGAAACTGTCTGGACAAATTTCTTGAAACCAACATTCTTAAGCTCATTTAAGAATAGAGCAAATATAATAGGAGCTGGAAACCCAATTATCAGTCCCAAAAAATTAATTCCAATCCATTGCAAATCATCTTTTTACAATACTATTATACAGCATGAATCAAGTGATAAAAATACCATCACTATGTTTTTAATACCTAAAGCTTTAAACAGGTTAGATACGATTTCAATAATTTGGAAATTTAAACCTCAAGGGCTTAAATATTTATTCTTTAATTATGCTGGAAAAGACCCCCGGAGTTTTTTTATGCATTTTTGTTGACAGGGATTAATATTAGTAGTATATTATAATGGGGGGGAAGTTGGAAGTTTTGTTTGTTAAACTTCAAACAATCTTTTAATTTTTTTTATAACCCTGTGAAACTGGGGGTTTTTACATATAAAGATAAGGAATTTATGAATAATAAATTGTGATTATTGCCGGTAAAATAAAAGGCGGAAAGTTTAAGTTATTGTTCATACATTCCAAATACAACGAGGGGGCTTTAGGAAATGTATGGATTTTTAATTATTGCTGTTGTTTTTGCTATTTCATTTGCAGCATACAACTACACAGCAGTAAAAAGGAAAAAAACAGGCACTGAGTTAATGGACGAAATAGCAGGTGCTATCCAGGAAGGGTCAAAGGCGTTTCTTTCTCATGAGTTCAAGGTTATATTTAAAATAGGTTTTTTTGTTGCAGTTATTTTAGGGGTACTGGTTTCATGGCATACGGCCGTAGCTTTTATTCTTGGTGCAACTATGAGCGGTACGGCAGGTGTTATCGGAATGAAAATTGCAACTCTTTGCAATGTCAGAGTGTCCAATGAAGCGAGGGAAACCAAAAGCCTTGGTTCTACACTGAAGGTTGCTTTTCAGGGCGGAAGTGTTATGGGACTTTGTGTAGGAGGTTTTGCATTACTTGGTCTTACAATTGTATATTTTGTTTTTGGAAGAGTAATGGGACAAATGGATACTGAAAACCTGATAATAAAGTGTAATTGGCTGGGAATTAATTTTATTCCATTTACCATGACAATATCCGGTTATGCTTTAGGTTGTAGTATTATAGCCATGTTTGACCGTGTAGGCGGCGGTATTTATACAAAGGCGGCAGATATGGGAGCCGACCTGGTAGGGAAGACTGAAGCGCAGATTCCGGAGGATGACCCGCGCAATCCTGCAACTATTGCCGACAACGTTGGCGATAATGTAGGTGATGTTGCCGGGTTGGGTTCTGATCTTCTGGAAAGTTATGTTGGGGCAATCATAGCAAGTGTTGTTTTAGCCTGCTATATGTTTTATACGCAAATGCATTCTGCCAATCCTGTTTCTGAGGAGCTTATTTCCAAGCTGATAACCTTTCCTCTGATTTTTGCGGCAATAGGCCTCATATCCTGTGTTATAGGAATTGCATTGCTTATAGTAAAGAAGGTTTCCGACAAGCCTCATAGAGAATTAAATGTCTCTATTTGGACATCTGCTTTTTTAACCATAGTCGGAAACGGTGTTTTCACATACCTGTTCTTTAAGGGTATGGATGTAGAAGCCGCAGGTTTTAAAGTTGGAGTGCTTTCACCGTGGCTTTCGTCGGTATTGGGAATACTGAGCGGTATTGCTATAGGAATGCTGGCGGAATACTTTACAAGCTATGATTTCAAGCCTACCGTCAATGTTTCAAAAGCTTCGGTAGAAGGACCGGCCCTGACAATAACCCAGGGGATGGCAACAGGTATGAAGTCAACTTTTGCACCTGTTATAGTGCTTGGGATTACAATAGTTGTTGCAAATTACTTTGCGGGAATATACGGTGTTACAATGGCGGCAATCGGTATGCTTTCCTTTGTAGCGGCTACCGTTTCGGTTGATACTTATGGGCCGATAGCCGATAATGCGGGTGGAATAAGCGAGATGGCAAATCTTAATCCGGAAGTGCGTAGAATAACGGATAAGCTGGATTCGGTCGGTAATACTACGGCAGCAGTGGGCAAAGGTTTTGCGATAGGTTCGGCGGCCCTGGCGGCACTTTCACTTCTGGCAACATATATGCAATCCCAGGCGGATGTAGGCGATACGGCAGGTTTTCATATTGAGCTTGATGTAATCAACCCGTTGACCCTTACGGGAGCATTGATTGGAGGAGCCCTGCCCTTCCTTTTCTCCGGCATACTTATAGAAGCAGTTGCCAAAGCTGCCAGGAAGATGGTGCAGGAGGTAAGAAGGCAGTTTAAAAATGACCCGGGCATACTTACAGGCGAATCGCGTCCCGACTACAAAAGATGTATTGAAATATCGTCGGCAGGCGCTATAAAGGAAATGAAGGTTCCGGCGCTTATTGCAGTGTTAACACCGATTGCATGCGGATTCATCTTCGGGGCCAACTTTGTCGGAGGCCTGCTGATTGGAACCACCCTGTCGGGTATCATGCTTGCTCTTTATTCGGCAAATGCAGGCGGTTCATGGGACAATGCAAAAAAATATGTTGAAACCGGAAGCATAAAAGGCCATGCAAAAGGCTCTGAAACACATACGGCGGCAGTTATAGGCGATACGGTGGGAGATCCTTTGAAGGATACGGTGGGACCATCCCTTGATATATTAATCAAGATAATGGCTATAGTATCACTTATCGGTGTTTCAATATTTGGCAAGTACAACCTGTTTGATTTTTTTAACCTGATCAAATAGAAAAATGCCCGGAATCATTTCCGGGCATTTTTTGCATTTTATAAGCCATAAAGCTTTCAATACGAAATTTGCTGTCAGATGCCTGCTGTCAATTTCAAGATATGGTCTATATTCTGCCTTTTGCTTTTTAAATCATCGAATAAATCCCCGCTGCTCTTTAGTCTTTTGAAAATTGTCTTAATATTGCATATACTTTCATGAGCCGTATTTTCGAGCTCATGCCACGTAAGAGGTGTAGAAACCGGAGCCCCGGGCAGCGGCCTTAAGCTGTAATGCCAGGCCATGGTTTTTCCGGAGGTGTTTTGCAGATAGTCCAGATATACCTTTGAAGATCTTTTCTTAACGGACCTTTCCAGTGTGGTTTTGTCCGGCACTATTTTATTTATGAATCTAAAAATATAAAGCACGAATTTTCTTATTTCAGCATATGTATATTTTGGTATCAAAGGCAGGAAAATATGAATCCCGGTAGCTCCTGAGGATTTAGGATACCCGGCCAGGCCAAACTGGTCAAGGGCTGCCTTTATAAGCAGAGCTGTTTTTACTGAATCGTTAAATGTAAGGGGAGGCATCGGATCAAGGTCGAATACCGCTATATCAGGCATATTCATACTGTCTATTGTATTAAGCCATACATGGAGCTCAATGCAGCATTGGTTTGCCAGCCAGACCAGGGTTTCAAGGTTATTGCATAATATATGCCTTGTTACCTTTTGTGAAGAGCCGGAAACGAACGGATAGGTTTCTATCCATTTGGGAGCATAGCCCGGTATGTTTTTCTGGTAAAAGGATTCCGAATCTATGCCGTCGGGATAACGGGACATAACAAATGGCCTGTTATACAAAAACGGAAGCACATAGGGTGAAATATCGGTATAGTATTTTATTAAATCTGCTTTTGTGAATCCATCCTGGGGCCAGATAACCTTTTCCAGATTTGTCAGCTTCACTTCTCTATTATTTACTCTTACTACTTTATCCATAAGCATCCTTTCCAAAACACTGAATGTAAACCTGCTAAATTTTCAATACCTTCAATACGGCATGCCTTAGCAATCCACCCGTTGACTTTTCCAGGTATTCTACCGTACATATTAATTTTGGAGTGACCCAAACCGGATTTTTCAATTGCACCGGCAAAGCTTTAAAAGGCATTTGTTCAACTATGTTTAGCTCTAAATATTCTGCCAAAAGTGCCAGTGTTTCATCCGGCAGGGAAGCCGAAACAAGACCCCTGAACTCTATTGGCCCGTCATTTACGGAACCGAGGACCAGTGAAGCTATCTTTTTAGTGCCGGAAGGTAAAAAACCGCATATAATGAAATCCTCCATGAGCTTTTTTTTAAATTTAAGCCATGAGCCGCTTCTTATGCCCTGGCGGTAAAAGCTGTTTTTATCCTTTGCAATAACCCCTTCCATATTTTTTTCAACCGCTTTTTGAAAAAATAATATGCCATATTGAAAAATGTGTTTTGAAAGGATAATGCGGTCGTTTTCTTTTATGATGTCACATAGAACGGATTTTCTTTCCAAAAGCGTCCTGTCTGCAATGGAGGAGCCGTTTATATATAAAATATCAAATACGATATAGACGGCAGGTGTTTTAAATGCCGCTCTTTTTAATTGGAGGGCATCTTTTATCATGCTTCTTTTTTGCCATGCGCCAAATGACGGGTTTCCATTTTCCAGGACTATGAGCTCACCGTCAAGTATTGCACTGGTACATTTGATTTTTGAAGGGAAGCTTGCAAGCTCCGGGTAGCCGGCAGTTATGGAAATGTTATTCCTGCTTCTTAATTCATGGCTATTTTTATCTATATATGATATACACCTTATTCCGTCCCATTTTATTTCATAAATATGATTCTCAGAATCAAAAGGTTCGCTTCTTTTTGCCAGCATTGGCCGGGCAAGCCTTTCCTTAAATGCATCCTTTGTTTTCATTTTATTTTCCACTGCTCTTATGATGTTTTTCTTTTTTCAAGCGCCGGCTTTTTGCCAGGGGTTACTTTCTTTTCTTCTTTAGCAAGCTCTATACTGGCTTTTAAAGCTTCCATCAGGTCTACAACCTTATCTTCCTTTGGAATTTCAGGTATCTGTATTTGTTCACCGGTTATTTTTTGTTGAATTACATTCATTAGTGCTTCCTGGTATTCATTTTTATATTTGGACGGCTCAAAATTTGAAGAAAGACTGCTGATTAAGCTCTCGGCCATTTTCAACTCATTTTCATGAAGATTGACTTCATAATTTATATCATCAATAGCCGATACAGACCTTATTTCATCGTTGTGAAACATTGTTTCCATGGATATTATATTGTTAAAAACACGTATGGCCGCAAGTGTTTCCTTCGAACGGATAACCACTTTCGCCACGGCTACCCTGCCTGTTTTTTGCATAGCCTGCCTTAACAGCTCATAAGGCTTCTGTCCCCCGTCATTTGGAGCAAGATAGTAAGTCTTGTCAAAGTATACAGGGTCAACTTCGGAAAGATCGACAAAGTCAAGTATGTTTATCGCACGGTTGGCTTCCAGGGGAATACCTTCAAGCTCCTTATCCGAAACCAATACATATTTGCCCTTTTCATATTCATACCCTTTTACTATGTCATCATTTGGGATTTCCGTATCACAGTTTACACAAAATTTTTTATACTTTATCGGAGTGCCGCATTTTTCATGCAATTGGGTAAACCTGATGTCATTTCTTTTTGTTGCCAGATATAGCTTAACCGGTATATGCACAAGTCCAAAACTGATTGCTCCTTTCCAGATAGTACGCATGTCCATCACTCCATTATTTTTAAAATTTGTTTTCATTTACTCTTTTATATTGTTTGCAAAAAAGCTTGAAAAAACCGCTGTTAATTTTTTATAGTAAAATATTTAAAAACATACGTTTCTCCGAAGCATAACCACCATTATATATTAATAATGTATTATTTTTAAATGTAAAAAAAATACTTTTTTTATTTACATAATTATAAAATTCATGATATAATATGGATAATTATAGAAATAGCTTCTCAAAATAATTGCCTGAAACGGTGATAATATGGTAATAAATATAAAAAATGTGAATAAAATACCGCATATTCTCTTAATAACGGCTATACTATTATATACTATCTTGTTAACGGCAAGTGTTAAGGAAAAACCTCCGGATGATATATATCCACTGCTGGAAATTGAAAGCATGTGTACTTATAAGTTGGGAGATTCTCCCCTTGATGATAGGGGTATTCCCATATGGTCGTCAGGAAATCCTGATATTGAGTGGTCGGAATTTAAATTTCCCGGAAAGCCTAAAAACATAAATAAATCAAGGTTTATATGGATAAAGGTAAGCCTGCCTCAAAACGCCTGGGATAATCCATATCTTTTTTTCAGGTTTTTCCAGCAGAATATTGAAGTATATTATGATAAAGAAGTTATCTATTGGTATGGAAGCATGGATTCAAAAGAAAAAATACATGCTCCCGGCAGTACAAATCATTTTGTGAGACTGGATAAAGAGTACCTGGGCGACAGTATTTTTATAAGGCTTTATTCTCCTTTTGCGGACTATACGGGCTATCTTCAGGAGATGAAAATCGGCAATCAGAGGGATATAATAATTGATTTGATCAGGCACAATTCAGATGGCGCTGTTCTTGCAGTGCTTATTGTTTTTATCGGAATAATACTTTGTATTTTATACCTGGTTAAAAACAAGAGCAGAGAATTTTTGTACATGGGAGGGGCTTCGACCTGCCTGGGCCTCTGGATATTGGCCGAAAGCAAAATAGTTCAATTTTATATAGATATTCCCCACTTATGGATGTATACTGCATTTTTATGCATTTATTTGATGCCTGTGGGTTTTTGCATGTTTTGCAAAGTATTATTTGCCTGCAGTGCTTTTTATAAAAAGCTGCTGAAAATTATGGCAATTACTTTTATAATATTTACGGTTTTTTCATTTACGCTGGAGCTTCTTGGCATTTTATCACTTCTGGTAACTATGAAGGCTTTCCATGTTATGCTTATCATTTGCATGATAGCTATTATCGCATCTATTATAAAATCGGCCTTTGGCGGAAACCGGGAAGCTGTTGTATTTTCCTGGGGAATCATTATTTTATGTATTTTTGGTTTATACGACATAATATCCATGTTTTATTTAAACGTCCCTCTGGCCAAAATCAAGTTAACTCATTGGGGGATGTTTGCAGTTATACTATCCTTGCTTTTTATTGTAATAAAAAGATACAGTAATATGTATAAAGGTTTAAAGCAGGATTCCAAGCTTAATAAAATAGCATTGGAGAAATCTGAAGAAAAGTACAAAATGCTTGTTGAAACGGTTCAGGAGGGTATTGGCATACTGGATGAAAACGACAGGATAAGCTACTGCAATCCCATGTTTTGCAAAATACTTGCTCTGCCGAAGGATATGGTACAAAACAAGTCCGTGTTCAGTTTTTTTGATAAGATAAACAGGCATAACCTTGTACTGCACAGCAAAGTCAAGAAAGGAAAATCTTTTCAAAAATATGAGTTAGAAATAAATACAAAGAACGGTATAAAGCATATTTCTGTTTCCGAATCAAGAATGTCGGGAGAAAATAGCGAGTATTTAGGAGCTGTAATAACCGTATCCGATATATCCAAGCATAAGGAAACAGAGGAAAAAATAAGGAACCGTGCTTATAATGACAGCCTGACGGGAATTAAAAACCGTGCATTTTTTGAAGAGGAGATCATACGGATGCAAAACAGCTTAAAAAGCTTCAAGCCCGTATCAATAGTGTGTATTGATGTTGACGGATTAAAAATAATTAATGATACATTCGGACATGCTACGGGGGACGAGCTTCTTAGCAATGCAGCAGAGCTTTTAACACAAATATTCATCAATGGAGATGTTGTTGCCAGAGTTGGCGGAGATGAATTTTGCATTATACTTCCCAATACTGATTTCAATAAAGCGAAATGGAAATGTGAAAGCCTAAGTGAGCTTGTAAAAAAACATAATAGCGGTAAACCATTTATACCGATAAGCATTTCAATAGGTTATTCCGAATTTGACGAAAATGAAGACGACAGCCTTTACGATACTTACAAAAGAGCTGATAATTCAATGTATGAGTATAAGCTGAACAATACCGAAAGCTATAAAATAAGAGTAACAGAAATATTAATGAGTGCTCTGTCGCACAGGTGCGATATTTCAGAAGAACGTACAAAAAGGCTGGAAAACCATATAGAAAGAATTGCTGATGAGCTCAATATGTCCGAGCAGATAAAAAACAGCCTTGTAATGCTGTCAAGGCTTCGGGACATTGGCAAAATAGGACTGCCCCAGGAGATGTACCGGGATAATAAAAGGCTTAGCGAAGAAGAAAAAGAGCTGGAAAAAGAGCATGTAATTCACGGCTACAATATGGCTAACAGGTGCAGGGAGCTTTCCAGCATAGCAAAATTAATCAAATGCCATCATGAATGCTGGGACGGAAGCGGCTATCCCCTCGGATTAAAGAGGGAAAAGATTCCATACGAGTGCAGGGTTTTGTCTGTACTTGATTTTTACGATGAAATAGCATGCAGTTCCCAATTTAGTAATGATTGTATTATAAAGCAGCTCAATGCCAATGCGGGAAGAAAACTGGACCCGAATATTTCCGAGAAGCTGATTGAAATAATAAATAAATGAAAAATATGCCCGGTTAAAATCAAACAGGAAACCTATTGACATTAAAGGAATCCTCCGGAAAGCAGTGCACGATTTTTCCAGAGAATTCCACAGGTCTTTCATGCCCTGCATTTAATTTTTACAAGTGTTCATCCCCGGGATGCCAATCTATCGGGCAAAGTCCTCCTGATTGAAGCGCCTGGAGGACTCTTAAGGTTTCATCAACGCTTCTTCCCACATTCAAGTCGTGAACAACCGAATACATGACGGTTCCTTCCGGATTTACAATAAAAAGGCCTCTCAGGGCAATTCCGTCGTCATCTATTAAGACTCCATAATTTTTTGAAACCTCTTTAGTTATATCGGAAGCCAGGGGATATGTGATTTTACCCAATCCGCCTTCATCTTCCTTAAGGTCGATCCATGCTTTATGTGAGTACTTGCTGTCAACACTTACGCCCAGTATCTCGGCACCAAGCTTTGCGAAATCATCTTTTCTCCTGCTTAAAGCCGTTATTTCGGTTGGGCACACAAAAGTGAAATCCAACGGGTAAAAGAATAAAACAAGCCATTTACCCTTGTACTGTGACAAACTAACCTCAATAAATTCTTCTCCTTCTCCGCTTATGGCTTCCATTTTAAAATCTGGTGCCTTGATTCCAACAATTCTGTTCATAAAAAACACCTCCGTGAAATTGATTTAAAGTATGTTGTTATCATTTTACCAATAAATAGGACATACTAAACAAATATTTTGTTTTTACAAGAGATATTTTTTTTATTTATTGGATAAAATATACTAAAAATATGGTTTACATTTCTACATAGTTAATGTATTCTATTATATGAAAAAGCTTTAAGTTATGCATATGGCGAAATATGTAGAATGAAGGGAGAAAAAACATGAAACAATATCTGGAGATTGAAAGTGTATTTGGCAGAGAAATTATTGATTCCAGGGGTAATCCTACGGTTGAGGTTGAAGTAATAGTTGAAGGCGGATTTGTCGGAAGGGCGGCTGTTCCTTCGGGAGCTTCCACCGGTGCTTTTGAAGCGGTAGAATTAAGGGACGGGGACAAGGGCAGATACCTGGGCAAAGGGGTTCAAAAAGCTGTTGACAATATTAACAACATTATAGCGCCTGAAGTCGAGGGAATGAATGTGCTTGACCAGGTTGCAGTAGATAAACTGATGATAGGGCTTGACGGTACTCCCAATAAAGCAAAATTAGGTGCCAATGCAATTTTAGGTGTTTCACTTGCAACGGCGAAAGCAGCGGCGGAAGCTATTGGCTTAAGCCTTTACCAGTACATAGGAGGGGTAAATGCTAAAAATTTGCCTGTACCCATGATGAATATAATAAATGGAGGCAAGCACGCTGACAACAGTGTTACAATACAGGAATTTATGATTATGCCCGTAGGCGCATGCTGCTTTAAGACTGCCATGAGAAATTGTGCGGAAGTATTCCATAATCTCAAAAAAGTATTGAAGAGCAAGGGTTATAGTACGGCAGTAGGTGACGAAGGCGGATTTGCCCCGAATTTGGAGTCTGACGAAGAAGCAATACAGGTTATTCTTGAAGCTGTTGAAGCCTCAGGATTTAAGCCGGGTGAAGATTTCAGGATAGCAATTGACGGGGCATCAACCGAAATGTATGAAGAAGCAAAAGCAAAGGGCGAAGAAGGCAAGTACTATTTCTGGAAAATAGATGACATGAAAACAAGAGATGAAATGGTTGCTTTCTGGGAGAATCTTGTGGATAAATATCCTATTATTTCTCTTGAGGACGCATTGGCGGAAGATGATTGGGAGGGCTGGAAGCTGCTGACTGAAAAGCTTGGCAGTAAGGTACAGCTGGTTGGAGACGACTTGTTTGTAACCAATACGGAAAGGTTGAAGAAGGGGATTGATATGGGTGTTGCAAATTCAATACTAATAAAGGTCAACCAGATCGGAACCCTTACCGAGACTCTGGAAGCTATAGAAATGGCAAACAGGGCAGGTTATACGGCTGTTACATCCCACAGGTCCGGCGAAACGGAAGATGCGACAATTGCCGATATTGCCGTAGCTACAAATGCAGGTCAGATCAAAACAGGTGCTCCTTCCAGGACCGACAGGGTTGCTAAATACAATCAGCTTCTGAGAATAGAGGAAGAACTTGGCGATGTTTCCGTATATCCCGGTTTGGATGCATGGTTTAACCTGAATAACAAGTAAGCATTTTTTCACCGTATAATCAAGATAAATTAATGCCAAGGGGACGGGTCGCAGAACCGTCCCCTTGGCATATTTGTTTTTTGACCGGGATAGTTTTTTTATAGAAAGTCTTTATGGATTATGTTATACTGTTGGTAGCGGACTAATGCCTTTATACTGGTTGGTGAAATAGGAGTATGGTGCTAAAAAAGCTGCACGTCGTATTTAAATGGAGCAGGCTCAGGCTTCACTACAAGCTGTTAATCATATATATTCCTTTGATTATTTTGCCCGCTGTACTGGGTATGTTTCTGATAACAAACACATTTAGTACCTTTAGCCGCAAGACGATAACACAATATTCTATGAATATGCTTAATCTTACAGTTAAAAAAATCAATGAGCGAGTTATAGGATATGAAAAGCTAAGCAAGCAATTCCTTGCTGACGAACAGCTTTGCGAGTTTTTAAGCAGCAGCCCCGAAACAGAGTTTGACAGGTTTGACACTCAAAAGAATGTGCTGGACAGGGTTGGTTTGATTCTATTGGGAGATGAACAGAACAATTATGTGGAAAGTGTTGTTTTGACTACTCCCGGCAACCGTTATGTATATGGGGAGGGCGATGAAAAAGATTTTGGTGTTGATGATCCGGATTATAAAGAAAAAGTGAAATCACGTGAGGGTGCATTCATATGGTTTATACCCCGCAAATTCCAAAACAGCGAAAAAAGCTTTACAGCCTTTAGGCTGGCCCGTGTTATACGTGATAAGAAGCTTAACGAAGTTGCCAGGCTTACTATTGTCATTGATGAAAGCGCTATCACCGATATATTTGAACAGGTTGGCCTTTACTACAACATGGGGCTGTACCTGTATGATGACGATAACTTGCCCATACTCAGTTATGGTAAAACCAAAGAGAACACCCAGGAAAATTCCCTGAATTTTATAGTGCGAAGCTCCTACAATGGGTGGAACCTGTCTGCATTTTATCCTTTAAAGCTTCTAAATGAACCTATAGGGAAAATGACCCGGCTTTCCCTCATAATCATTCTGGTTTTCATACTGTTGGGTATAACAGGAACATATGTTATTGCCATAAATCTCATCATTCCCATGCGAAAGCTCTTGGAAAACATCAAAAGGGGAGCGGACAATTCCGGACAATTCCAGGAAGTAAGCGGTACAATTGAGGTTGTGGAGATTAACAATACCTTTGTCAATATGGTAAAGCAAATTCACCATCTTGCCCAGGAGGTAATCGCTAACCAGAAAAAAAAGCAGGAAGCTGAAATAAGAGTTCTCCAAAACCAGCTTTCCCCCCACTTTTTATATAATACACTGAATTCCATCCGCTGGATGGCAATGATACAAAGGCAGGACAATATCAAAGACATGACTGATTCACTGATGCGCTTATTTACATATTCCATCCGGGATATGGGAGAACCTGCCTCTTTAAAGGATGAGCTTGAAATACTGAAAGACTACGTGAAAATCCAGAAGGTCCGGTACCACAATTTTTCCATGCTTATTGATATAAAGAAGGAATTGTACGGCGCCCGGATATTAAAGTTCCTTTTACAGCCATTGATAGAAAATTCCATTGTTCATGGACTGGCAGAAACCGACCGCACCTGGGAAATAATTATTACAGGCAATTTGAAGGACCAGGATATCCATATTGCCGTCAAAGATAATGGAATTGGTATGAGCAGGGAGGATTTGAAGAAGGTAAATGAAATCCTATCGCAAAGGTGCGATGACAAAAATCATATAGGCTTGAGAAGCGTGCATGAGAGAATACAGTTAAACTATGGCAAGGCTTATGGTATTTCTATAAAAAGCGAGCCCGGTGAAGGAACATGTGTGCACATGATACTTCCGTTTGAAAAGTATTTTAAGGAGGAGGCCCCGGATGAGAACAGTAATGATTGTTGATGATGAATCGTTGGTAAGAGTTGGGCTGCAGTCTATTGTTGATTGGGAGAATCATGGTTATAGGATAGCAGGTGTATATCAAAACGGGGAAGAGGCCTTTGTAGCTGTAAGGGATTGTCCGCCGGATGTGCTGCTCACAGATATAAAAATGCCTGTAATGGATGGCTTTGAATTAATAAAGAGGGCAAAGGGACTGTATTCCAGGCTGAATATTGTAATATTGAGCAGCTATAATGAGTTTGAATACACACGTAAGGCAATACAGCTTGGGGTAAATGATTTTATACCTAAATACCAGGTTGAAGCAGATGAGCTTTTAAATATTCTGGATTCGTTTAACTACGGTACTTCCAGGGAGTACGGAGAGTTACTCAACCCTGTTAATCAGGAGAAAGAGCAGTTTTTGAAAGCAACCGGTTCCGGCAGCAAGAGTGAGTTTGCCCGTAATATGGAGAAATTCCCAAACCTTAAGCAGCTGCTGTATTCCAAAGGGTCTGTGTACTGCTGGGCTGTTTTAAGGACATTGACAAGGGAAAAGGCCTATCAGGCTTCGCTGGATAAGGCCCTGGTATTTACCATGGAAGAGCTGTTTAATCGTCTGAAGGAAACAGTTTTTTTGGGATGCAGCCGGAAATTCCTGCACGGTATAATATGCTTTGGCAATGGGTCAAATGCACATAAAACAACAAATGAAATAGCGAATGAGCTCTATGTTGCTTTAAAGGAAAAGCTCAACATATATCCGGTAATCGGCATAAGCAGGACCTTTGAAACTTCAAGCCTTTTTCCGGCGCTGCGCAGCAGTGCGGAAACAGCAGTGCAGCTGTCTTTTTATAAAGGCAGCGGAATTTATATCCATAGCCCCGGCACCGGGTTAAAGGGTTTTTCAGAAATGGAATGGATGAACCTTTACAGAAAGATAAAAGAGCTTGTCTGGAACAGTGATATGGACGGATTAATATGCTGGCTGGACACAGTTCAGGAAAAAGCCCGGATGAGGATACAGCCTGAAGATTTAATACAGCTTTGCCGTACAATTATTTACAGGTCAACGGATTTGATGATTGAAAAGTACAAGTTAGACTCTCAAGAAATAAAAAGGCATTTTGAAAATATGTGGCCTCTGACCGAGCTTCCTGAAAAATCATACAGCTGCGATATACTCTTTAATTCCACCAGGGATTTTATTGTAAGGCTCAAGGAGATTTTGTGCCAAAACGCCTTTAACAAGAGATGGATAAACCAAATTGTAGATTATATTCACGGCAACTATTCAAGCAATATACACCTGGAGGATGTCTCAAATCTTACTAACTTCAGCGAGGGTTATTTGAGCCGGCGCTTTCACGAAGAGACCGGCTGTTCTTTTTCGGAATACCTTTCCCGCGTGAGAGTTCAAAAGGCAATGGAGCTTTATACTGAAACCGGCCTGTCCACCGACGAAATCGCCGTAAAGGTGGGATATAACAATCCAAATTACTTTGTTAAGGTATTTAAAAGAATAACCGGGAAAACAGTATCGGAATTTAAAAGGGATAAATAAAGGAATATGGTGTAAAAAAAAAGAACATTGTTTTCCGGTATTTGTATATCGTTTTTTTAATATGTGAAGATATGGAATCAAGAGAAGAAAAAAGTACATTGAATGTATCCGCCAACGAATATAAAATTATTTACGGTACGTGCCATATCACTAATTTTAGGGAGGAATTTCTATGAAAACCAGGAAAATTATCTGTACCCTGCTTGTTTTTGTAATGCTGGGAGCAGTACTTCTGGCCGGATGCGGTTCGGAAAAAAACGGCGGTCAAGCTGACGGCCCCACATCAAAAGAGGCTGCAAAAGAAGGACAGGGGCAAGAGGGAAAGAAACCTGCTTTAATCAAGGTGTGGGGAGATCTGTCAAACCAGGCCGTTCTGGAGAAGTCATATGAAATGATTAACAAAGCATTTACAGAAAAATATCCTCATATCAAGCTTGAGTTTGATTTTGCCCAAAGCGAACAGAGCCTGAGTGTGGCCATACAGGCTAATGAGCTTCCAGATTGTTTCATGGTCCAGGGAGACAAGACACCTAAAATGAAAGAGTATGTAAAGATTGGCATGCTGCTTCCTCTGGATGAGTACAATATAGATTTGAGCAGGTATTCCGAGGCTGAAATCCGTTATGCTACGGTAGACGGAAAATTGTATTGTTCACCGCCATCCTTTTTTGATACAAATATTGTTTATTACAACAAGGATATTTTTAATGAGCATGGCTTATCGTTACCCGGTACATGGGACGAGTTTATCGCACTGAACGAAACCCTGCTGGAAAAAGGGATTACACCCATAGGTTTTCCCGGAGTCAGCGAATGGAACCGCTCGTGGCCCGTATTTGCATTTATGCCCGCCCATGCAAATGATGCCCTGCAGGCTATAATGGACGGCAAAGGCGACCTTATGCAGCCGGAAATAATCCAGGCATTCAAATATTACAGGGATTTTGCAGAAAAAGGCTATTTTGGAAAGGACTTTGTGGCTGTTGACAAATCAGGGTGGAAGCTGTCCTTCACCAATGGGAAATGTGCCATGATTGTCGACGGTACCTGGAATAATGCTGCATATTCTGAGTCCGGGCTCAATCTGGGACGTTTTTCAATTCCAAACAAGGACGGAATCAGAATTGTACAGTCCAGCTTCAGTAATTTTATGACCTATGCCGTATCGGCAAATACAAAGCACCCGGAAGAAGCCGCCAGGTATATTGATTTTCTTTCCGGTCTTGAGGCACAGCAGATTCTGGAGGACAATATAGGATTGGTTCCGACAATAAATGATATAGTGCCCAAGGATGAAGGCGTAAAGGAAATGGCAAGGTTTGATGTGGCCGGATGGAACCTGTATGCGGTTTTGTCTTCTCTTTCAACCGACAATTCCAACGTTTCGGAAAAACTTATGAAGGAAGTTATACCAAAGCTGATGACATCTGATATTACTGCGGAAGAAGCTGCAAAGATACTTCACGAAATGGCAACCTACAATTAATTTAAGTAATTTTTAAAAAGAGCAAACTTAGAAAGAAAAAGCTTTAAAAGTGTTGACTTGCCAGCGGCCGGTGTGGGTTTGGCGCCGGCTGCCGGTAAATTGGACGGTTATAGGCAAAAAGGGTATAATATCCTGAATTATATGGTTTGAGAGGAGAAATGCAGATGATTGACCGGTTAAAAAAGCGGCCGTACATTTTTTTCATTTTACCCGGCTTTTTATTATATTCATTATTTGTTGTATACCCTATATTTTCGGCGTTTTTTACCAGTCTGACCGAATGGTCGGGAATAGGTCCCAAAAGCTTTGTAGGTTTCGATAACTATATTGAGCTGTTTAAAAACAAGCAGTTTTTCACCCAGTTGACAAATGCTCTTAAGCATAATTTAATCATATTTGCTTTAAATACAGGAGTGGTTTTACCTGTTCAAATATACATGGCCTATACAATTTATAATGGTATAAGAGGATACCGGTTTTTTCAGTCAATGATATTTGCTCCCCAGTTCATTTCGTCCACTGTAATTGTTTTTATGGGTACGCTTGTACTGGATATGAATATTGGCATATTTAACAGGATTCTGGAGTGGATCGGGTTAACCGGGTGGGTCAGGCCATGGTTAGGACTTCCCCAATACGGCATATATATCGTATGGCTTTTAGCTGCCTGGGCAGGAGTTGGTGTAGGAATGATGTTTTTGGTAGGGGCAATGAAGATGATCCCCGAAGAGAATATGGAAGCGGCAATAATTGACGGAGCGGGGTACTGGCGCCGTTTATTCAGTATCATACTTCCCCAGATCAGGACCACGATTTTTAATTTGTTGATTCTTACTTATATCTTCTCCATGACTTCCTTTGATTTCAGTTTTCTGCTGGGAGGTGTAGCCGGAGGAATTAATTACAGCTTGGACGTGATGTCCCTGTTTTTCTACAGGGTAGCTTTCGGATCTGATGGAGAGATTGGCGGCACCTTAGACAGGAATGCCATGGGTATGGGGACAACCATTGCCTGCGTCATGTTCTGTTTTATCCTTATAATGGCATTATTGCAGCTTTATTTCAGTTATAGAAAGTCGGAGGTGGAGTAAAAAGATGTATCGCATAAAAAGGAAAGTTACGGCAGATTCTCTAATTCTACGGATATACTCGATGTTTGCTGCCTTTATTCTTATATACATGACTTATAATTCCTTCCGTCCCAAGGCGGATTTACTTTCCAATACACTGGGGATACCAAGGAGACTGACCCTTGAAACCTATATAAATTTATTTACTGGTTCAAAGTTTCCATATTTTATTCTGGGAAGTATAATTATATTGGTGTTTTCACTGGCCTTGATTGTAATGCTCTCGTCTATGGTGGCTTACGGCATCGGCAGGTTTAACTTCAGATTAAGAAAAGGGCTTTTGCTCTATTTCCTAATGGGTCTTATGTTTCCCGTGCAGCTGGGTATTGTTCCGATATTCCTGATAATCAGGAGCTGGGGACTCCTTGATACCCATACCGGAGTTATACTGGTATATGCTGCCGGAATATCCATGCCCGTCCTGCTCCTTACTGTTTTCTTTCAAAACCTTTCCAGGGATATATATGAGTCGGCAAAGATAGACGGAGCGTCAGAGTGGAGAATATTTCAAAGCATCATGTTTCCCATGGCAAGTCCTGTTATATTCAGCATCTGCATTATCATGTCCGTACAAATATGGAACAAGTTTTTCATGCCGCTTATATTCTTGCAGAGTGAAGTGAAAAAAACCATCCCTCTTGGAATTATGAAATACACGCAAAATCTTATGTATACAGTTGATATAGCTATGGCAAGCTCAGTAATTGCAACAGTTCCCATTCTGTTTGCTTTCTTTTTGTTCTCAAGAAAAATTCTTGAGGGAGTTGCCGCCGGAGGTGTGAAGGGATAGTGCCCGCAGGTTTTAAATAGGGCAAGTCAAGTTTTATATCCCCTGCCATAAATCTATGTATACCATAATGGCCAGGCTTTTTTATTTTAATTCGTTTGAGTTTCCCCATTTTTAACATTGAAAAGATTTATGTGTATAAGGTTCTAGACACTTACATTTTCTTAATGATTGGACTGATAAATGTTTCATTATACTCATAAATTTATACTTATTCTAAAAAAATGGGGAAACTCTCAAATTTCGGACTTGTTTTTTATTTTTTACTGTGTTAAAATATGGACTGCGAGCACTTAGTATAGTGGAGGTGTATGATTTGGGTGCAGGGAGAATAATATTAAACTTAATCCATATAATTTTTGCGGTATCTATAATTGTTATAGTCTTATTGCAATCCGGCAAGTCGGCAGGTCTTTCCGGTTCAATTACAGGCGGGGCAGAGACATTTTTCGGGAAGAACAAGGGAAGGACGGTTGATGCACTGCTTGGAAAATATACTACATTTGCGGCGGTTGCATTTTTGATAACTTCCATAGTTTTGTATTTAGTAATAAAAGGGTAAGGATAAAAGCATATAAAAAACAGGCGCAGGCCTGTTTTTTTATATGCTTGGAAATACGGCAACAAACTTATGGGATAGATTAATAGGATGTATGTAATAATACTATTATCGGATAGGTATTTATTAAAAAAAGGCGGTTTTAAAATGGATATTATTGCCCGCAGAAAAGCGAAAATCTTACGGTTTATGAAGGAGGATTCTTATAGGCCGCTTAAATTTCAAGAGCTTGCAATTGTTCTGGATGTTCCTCAGGAGGATATTGATATTTTTGAAAGCTTACTTTTGGAGCTTGTCCGTGAAGGAAAGATTCATAAAACCCGTAAAGGCAGATATGGAGCATCCGGCAGGATGAGCTTGTACTCAGGAAAGATTCAGGCCAATGAAAGGGGATATGCTTTCTTTATACATGATGAGGAAGGGTTCAAGGATATTTTCATACCTGGTGAAATGTTAAACGGTGCAATGCATAACGATAGGGTATTGGTGAGAATCAATACTGCAGGTGTCCGGGAAAAAAGGCCTGAAGGCGAAGTTATAAGAATACTGGAAAGAGCCAATAAGACAATTGTGGGTACATTTGAACTGAGCAGGCATTTTGGATTTGTAATTCCGGATGATAAGAAGCTGGTCAGGGATATTTTTATTCCAAAGGAAGAGATAAAAGGAGCAAAGACAGGCCAAAAGGTTGTGGTTGAGATTACACTCTGGCCTGAGAAGAGACGTAATGCGGAGGGAAGGATAATTGAAATACTTGGTCATAAGGACGAGCCGGGTGCCGACATATTATCTATTTTAAGGGCATTTAAGCTAAAAGAAGTATTTCCCGGGGAAGTATTGAAGCAGGCCGGTGAAGCTGTACAGGAAGTTACCGGGGAAATGGCTGAGGGCAGGAAAGACTTAAGAAATATTACAATGGTAACAATTGATGGAGAAGATGCAAAGGATCTGGATGATGCTGTTTCCATCCAGAAACTTGAGAACGGGAATTACAGGCTGGGTGTTCATATTGCTGATGTAAGCTATTATGTAAAAGAAAATGAACCATTGGATATAGAGGCCCTGGAAAGAGGTACGAGTGTTTATCTTGTTGACAGGGTTATTCCTATGCTTCCAAAAAGCCTTTCAAACGGGATATGCAGTCTTAATCCTGGAGTTGACAGGTTGGCGTTCACTGTTATGATGGAAATAGACCACAGCGGCAGGGTACTTGATAATGAAATATTTGAAAGTGTTATAAACATTAATGAAAGAATGACCTATACCGATGTATATAAAATATTGGAAAAAAATGAAGAGTATCTTTTTAAAAGATATGACGGATTAATTGACAAGTTTTATTTAATGAAGGAGCTTGCAGTTATTCTAAGGAAAAAGAGAATGTCAAGAGGCGCTATAGATTTTGATTTTGATGAAGCAAAAGTTATCCTTGATGATGAGGGTAAGCCTGTGGAAGTTAAAAGGTATGAAATTACTATTGCAAATAAAATAATTGAAGAATTTATGCTTGTTTGCAATGAAACTGTTGCAGAACAGTTCTACTGGATTGGTATTCCTTTTGTTTACAGGGTCCATGAAGAGCCTGAACAGGAAAAAATGGAAAAATTCAGTGAGTTTACATATAACCTTGGTTATCCTCTTAAAGGTATTAATAGCATCCATCCAGGGATGCTCCAGGAGCTGTTGGAAAAGGTTAAGGGAACAAAGGAAGAAATGATAGTCAGTACGGTTATGCTGCGTTCCTTGCAAAAGGCAAGGTACAGCCATTTAAATGACGGGCATTTTGGGCTGGCGGCCAGGTTTTATTGCCACTTTACATCACCCATAAGAAGGTATCCCGATCTTGTAATACATCGAATAATGAAAGAATATTTAAAGGGTGATATGGATGAGGATAGAATAGATGAATTAAAAACCAGACTGGCTGAAATTACACGCATTTGCTCCGAAAGGGAAAAAGATGCCGAAGAAGCTGAAAGAGCCACCGTTGACTTGAAAAAGGTTGAGTTCATGCGGGATAAAGTCGGAGAAGAATTTGACGGAGTAATATCAAGTGTTACCTCCTTTGGCATGTTCATAGAATTGGACAACACCATAGAAGGACTTGTAAGAGTAGGGGACCTGGATGATGACTATTACATATATAACGAGAAGCAGTATAGCCTGATTGGTGAAAGGACAAAGAAAGCTTACCGTATAGGGGGACAGGTTAAAGTTTTGGTTGCCAGGGCCGATCTTGATACAAGGCAGATTGATTTTGTACTTGTTAAGGACAACGACAAGATAAACGGCTCAAAAAGCAGCAAGCCTGTAAGGAAAGCAAGGCCTAAACAAAAAAGGAAGCGAAAGGTGAAAGCATGATTATTGTCAGCGCATGTCTTGCCGGTATTAACTGTAGATATGACGGAACAAACTGCTTGAATGAAGAAGTTCGAGAGCTTGTTGAAAAAGGCAGGGCTGTACCTGTTTGTCCCGAACAGCTTGGCGGACTTGCGACACCCAGGATGCCGGCTGATATCAAAGGAGGCAGCGGCAATGATGTACTCACTGGAAAAGCGGCTGTTATAGATGGTAACAGCGATGATATTTCAAGCCGGTTTATTAAAGGGGCCAGGGAAACTCTAAAAATTGCCCGGATGATTAGGGCTGAAAAGGCAATATTGAAAAGCAGAAGCCCATCGTGCGGATGCGGGAAAGACGGGAAACCAATAGGCGTGACTGCCGCACTTTTAAAGGATAATGAAATTGATATTGTCGCTTTCTGAAAATAATATTGGAATAGCTTTAACTCATATTTTTGATATGTCAGCAAGGATAAAAAAAAGCCTTAGAGCTTTACTCGAAAGGCTTTTCACGCTCAAATCATGAAAGGCGTTACCTCTTCGATAAACTTATCGCAATCGTCGGTATGGACCTCTACCTTGATTGATTTGCTCAGATCAAGACTGAATATCCCCATTATTGACTTTGCATCAACTACATAGCGTCCTGTAGAAAGGTCAACATCAAAATCGTATTTGTTTACCATATTGACAAAATCTTTTACATCATTAATAGTCTTAAGAGCTATATTAAATGTTTTCATCTCATCCACCTCCTTCTTTATCTGTTTGAAACGACTTTAATTCTTGCATTTGACGTTACATCTATTATTATATTCAAAATTGGTTACTTGTCAATTTTAAAATTGTTAAGTTTTTATTACCAGATTAAGCCACTTGAATTAAATCAAAGAATTGCTTGATATATAATAGTTATTTTGAGAAAATATTATAAGGAAACGGCTTTAATTTTTGCAATAGGGTTTTTGAAATACACTATTAATTCTAAAGTCGTATTGTATAGAATTATGACGTTATACATAGCATGGATTGAATTTTTACGAGGAGGCTTTGATGGGCAAAATAGTGGCGTTTCAAACATTGGGCTGTAAGGTCAACCAGTATGAAACAGAGGCTATGGCAGAATTGTTTAAAAAAGATGGGTATAGAATGGCCGCTTTTGACGATGCAGCAGATGTTTATGTAATAAATACATGTACAGTAACAGGCTTAAGTGCCAGAAAATCAAGACAGATGATTAGAAGAGCCAGAAATCAGAATAGGGATTCTATTGTAGTCGCAGTAGGGTGTTATCCTCAAGCATCTCCAGGAGAAGTGAGCCGGATTGAAGGAATTGATTTGATACTTGGTACGGCAGAGCGCTCAAAAATTGTAGAATACGTTAACAGGCTCCGGAGCAAAAGGGAAAAGCTGGTGTTTATTGATGACATAATGGAATATAGGATTTTTGAGGAGCTGGATATAAGTAATTTTACGGAACGGACACGAGCATATGTCAAGGTTCAGGAAGGATGCACAAATTTCTGTGCATATTGTATCATACCATATGCCCGTGGGCCGGTAAGAAGCAGAAATCCGGGAAATGTGATTAAGGAAATAAAAAGGCTGGCTGAGGCAGGTTTTAAAGAAGTGGTTATTACCGGAATACATATTGCTTCATATGGCAGGGATTTGGGAAATATCAAGCTTATCGACCTTTTAGAGATGGTTCATAACAAGACCTCCATTGAAAGGATAAGATTGGGTTCAATAGAACCGACGACAATAAATAATGAGTTTATAGATATTATTGGGAAGCTGCCGAGAGTTTGCCCGCATTTTCATGTTTCCTTGCAAAGCGGATGTGACGAGACCTTAAAAAGGATGAACCGGAAATATAATTCCAGTGAATATAAAACAGGATTGGATAGATTATTCCTAAACCTTTACGATGTTTCAGTAACCACCGATATTATGGTTGGTTTTCCGGGGGAAACAGACGAAGAGTTTAAAAAAACTTACCAATACCTTGAAAGCTTGCCATTGATGCAAATGCATGTTTTTAAGTATTCACCCCGCATGGGAACGCCGGCGGCAAAGCTTCCAAATCAGGTAGCACCTGAAATTAAAGACGGGCGCAGTAAAATACTTATAAAGCTTTCGGAACAAAAGCTTGAAGGGTATTTAAAAAAATATGTCGGCAGGATAATGAATGTTCTTTTTGAAAGAGAAGAGACAGGTTACATGGAGGGAAGAACCGTTAATTATATTAAGGTTACGGCTGAAAAGGGTAATATTGGTGAAGGGGAAATCAGAAAAACAAAGCTTTTAAAACCCTTCGCTGATTATATAAAGGGCTATGTTTTATAAGATTTAATAAAATAAAAAGCATAACAAGAATTATTAAATTCATTTATGCTATATGCCTATTGCATAAATGAATTTATTGTATTAATATATAAATATACACGGGGCAGACAGTTGAAAAACAGATAGAGTATTCAAGTTTTAAAAGCAGGGTGGGAGAAATAGTTATGGCTGATAACGAAACAATGATGTTTAAGGTTGAAAAGGATAATGTGAATGAGGCAAGGGATATTCTTTTATCAATTTACCAGGCCCTGAAAGAAAAAGGTTACAATCCGATTAATCAGATTGTCGGCTATATAATGTCTGGAGACCCTACTTACATTACCAATTATAATAATGCAAGAAGTATAATAAGGCGTCTTGAAAGAGATGAGCTTCTGGAAGAGGTAATCCGGTTTTATCTTGATAATCAGGAAAATTTAAATAAAGAAAAATAAACTCGTTTTAACGATGATTTGTTGCACAATTACATGTATTGTATTAATATATTCGTATATGCAATAATAATGTTAGGTAATATGAGCAATTTGCTTAATATATTGGGAAAGGGTGAAAGACAGTTATGGCTGATAATGAAACAATGATGTTCAAGGTAGAAAAAGATAATGTGAATGAAGCAAAAGATATACTTTTATCAATTTATCATGCTTTAAAGGAAAAAGGATATAATCCGATTAATCAGATTGTCGGTTACATAATGTCTGGAGATCCTACTTACATAACCAACTATAATAATGCCAGAAGCATGGTAAGAAAGCTTGAAAGGGATGAGCTCTTGGAAGAAATAGTCAGGTTTTATCTTGATAGACAGGCTTCACCCGAAAAGGACAGGTAGAATTATTTGATATGAATTATCAATCTTTAGGGAATACTGGAATATATGTGTCAAAATTATGTTTTGGAGCTTTGACAGTAGGCCCGCTGCAGGCAAATATGCCTCCGGATGAAGGGGCAAAAGTAATTTCCAGGGCCCTGGAACTGGGAGTTAATTTTATTGATACGGCTGAGCTTTATGGTACGTATGGATATATAAGGAAAGCTATTGAAATATCGGGCTGCAATCCTGTGATTGCTACTAAATCTTATGCATATTCAAGGCAGGGTGCACTTAACAGTATTGAAAAAGCCCGAAAGGAACTGGACAGGGATGTAATAGATATTTTCCTTATGCACGAGCAGGAAAGCAGGCTGACATTAAAAGGCCATAAAGACGCTCTTTCAACATATTTGGAAAACAGGGAAAAAGGTATATTACGTGCCGTAGGAGTGTCAACCCACAATGTGGAGGTAGTGGAAGCCTGTGCGGATATGCCTGAAATTGATGTTGTACATCCCATTGTCAATATTAATGGAACAGGTATTGGAGACGGCAGCATTGGTGATATGTTAAAAGCTATAAAGCAATGCTATGATTCGGGTAAGGGTATATATGGCATGAAGCCTTTAGGAGGCGGAAACCTTCTGTCAAATTACGATGAATGTATTGAATTTGTATTAGGACTGCCCTGTCTGCATTCCGTTGCAATTGGCATGCAGACAGTTATGGAAGTGGAGATGAACGTACGTGTTTTTAGCGGAATTAAAGTTCCCGGAGGTTTACTTAAGGAAGTCAGGGCAAAAAAGAGGAAACTCCATATACATGAATGGTGTACAGGCTGTGGGAAATGTGTAGCCAGATGCGCACAGTCGGCATTGAGCATAAATGACAAAATAGTAACAGTTGATATGGATAAATGCTTGCTTTGTGGATATTGCGGGACCAGCTGTCCCCAATTTTGCATAAAGGTGATTTAAGCTGCTAAAGGGATGATTTAGGGAAGGAATGCCCTAATGGGAGCAATGCTGGATGCAAAGCAGTATGGTAGATTATTATGGGGAAAGACTTTGCAGAAGAGGTATGGGATGAGGATACTTGGTTTGGATTATGGGGACAGCAGAATAGGAGTTGCGGTCAGCGATCCTATGGGCTGGACGGCACAGGGTTTGAAAACAATAAGAAATAAAGGAAATAATCATGTAATTGACGAATTGGCTAAAATTATTGATCAATATGATGTGGAAAAGATAGTATTGGGTTTACCTAAAAATATGGATGGCTCATTAGGTGAAAGGGCGGAAAGGACAATTCTATTCAAGGCAGTGCTTGAAAATAAGCTTGATATAATGGTTGAAGAGTGGGATGAAAGACTTACGACTGCTGCCGCCGGCCGGACTATGATTGAAACAGGTCTTAAAAGGTCAAAAAAGAAAGGCATGGTTGACAAATTATCCGCGATTTACATACTCCAGGGTTATTTGGATAGATATAAAAAAGACAGGCCGTTGGATTTGTAATCTGTAAGAAATGCATATGAGGCATAAGTGGTTCATTTTTGGAGAATATTTTAATATCTGCAGGAGGTTTTTGGAAATGGAAGATAGAGATGATGTTTTAGTTTTGATTGATGAAGAAGGAGAGGAACAAGAGTTTGAGTACGTCGGGACTATAGAAATGGAAAGCGGAGAATATGTGGTTTTATTGCCATATGATGATAATGGACAAGCGGTTGAAGAGGAATTTGTTATATTGAAAATTGAACACGACGGCGGTGACGAATGCCTTGTTAATGTCCACGATGATGATGAATTAAGCCAGGTATATGAAGCTTTTAAAATGCAAATGGAAGATGAATTTGATTTTATGGAAGAAGAATGAGTACAAGATTTTGCTTTCCTGCTAAAATAGAATTAAAAACGTTCATGTAAGCAGCGAATGAAGGAATTCTTTCTTATTTTGCAGAATTTAATTATACAGGAAAAAATGTTGGAGGAATATTATGCATAAAAAATTACTAATAGCTGCGCTGGCTTTTTTTTCAGTTTTTGTAATTGCTTCATGCGGCGATAGTAAGGAAACAATGGTTGAGGAAACAACGGAAGACATAAATAAAATTATTAAAATTACCCAGGGGGAGGTTGTAAAGGAAATCGGGCAAGATGTTGCTGAAGAAACCAGGGCAAATGACAATAATGAAAAAGACAAAAATGAAAAACCGTATGAGGCAATTGATTTTGAATTCCCACAAAAGGGTATGAGGCCCTATGCGGTTATGATTGATAATGAAGGTACAAAGTCCCTTCCCCAGGGAGGACTGGATAAAGCCCAGGTTATATATGAAATAATTGTAGAAGGCGGAGAGACGCGTTTGATGCCGGTATTCTGGGGTAAAAATCCTGCTATGATTGGCCCTGTACGCAGCGCGCGCCATTATTTTATAGATTACGCAATGGAACATGACGCAATATATATACATTTTGGATGGAGCCCTCAAGCAAAAAGGGATATAGCAAAATATAAAATTAATAATGCAAATGGAGTACAAAATGGAGGAGAAATTTTCTGGGATATTACAAAGGATAGGACAAATTGGCAGGATTCTTATACATCAATGGAGAGAATTTTGAAATATGTGGATAGGGCCGGCTATGGAAAGACCACTGATAAACCTTTGGTTTTCGGCTACAACGAAAGGGATGTCCCGCTGGGCGACGGTAAACAGGCCGGCAATATTCAAATAAAGTATTCATATTATACATGCGGATATGAGTATGATGAAAAAACAGAGCTTTACTTAAGGTTCAGAAAAGGCAAGCCCCAAATTGAAAGGGTGAGCGGTGAGCAGCTTAAAGCAAAAAATATAATAATTCAATATGTAAAGAGTCATACAATTAAAGGTGATGCCGCAGGCAGGCAGGAGGTTTTGAATGTAGGGAGCGGAAAAGGTTATTATATTACGGGTGGAAAGGCAATAGACATAACATGGTCAAAACAGTCAAGGTTTTCAGCTACGGAATACCGCGATTCTGACGGAAACTTTATTTTGCTTAATCCCGGCCAGACCTGGGTGCAGATTGTACCTGTTAACGGCAAGGTAACAATCCGCTGATTTATTTTGTTATAAATGTATTTGTTGGGGTATATTTATAGCATAAAATTATGGAAGGATGATGATTTTGAACAAGCTATGGAGATGCAGTGTTTGTGGTTACGTCCATGAGGGAGACCAGGCTCCTGACAAATGTCCCAAGTGTGGAGCGCCAAAAGAAAAATTCATAGAAATTTATGAGGATGATGCAAAGAAAATATATAATTCAGACAGGACTAATGACATTCATATGAAAATTATAAATCTTGCGGATGAGATGATTGAATTATGTAAAGAAGGAATTGAAATTGACCTTGATCCCGGATGCGTTTCCACATTTGAAAAGGCAAAGGATGAAGGATGGGTTATTAAGCAAAGATGCAAAGCAGAACTGGAAACTCATATGAAAAAGGGTAAGTGGTAATATTTTTTTTAAACCATATTGTCAGGCAAGACTTACATCTTAGTATTTTGCACCTTAATGAGCTTCAAGAATGGAGCATACTGAATTATTCATATTTGGTATGCTCTATTTTAAAAATCGTAACATAAGCAAAGTGCTCAAATTATTGTCATATTGACACGAAAAGTGTTGTAATATAAAATGAACGGTGTAAAAATAAAAATTGAGGTATGTTATGGATACTTATGGATTTCAGACGGGTCAGGCAATAAGTATGACAACCCGTTCTCCATTTTACAGAGACACATATGAGTCAACAATCCTTTCAGTACACAACAGTGTCCTGGAAATCAGGTCACCTTATAAAAATGGTTTTTATATTCCACTCAACATTGATTGCAAGCTTAATATGACGGTATCATCTGCTTTTGGACAGATTCAGGTAACAGGCAAAATTGTAGACAGGAATATAAGTAAACATACGTTGAAAGTGGACATCTTTAATTCAGGTGCGCTTAAAACTCAAAGCAATTTTAATAAATGCAAGTTTATAACAGTTACAAGCGGCAAGGGTGGAGTCGGCAAAACTGCATTTATTATTAACTATGCTATTTCCCTTGCAAGAAAAGGCAAAAAGGTAGCGCTGCTTGACGCAGATTTAGGTATGGCCAATGTGGATGTTTTGCTTAAATTATGTCCAAGGTATAATCTTGTTGATGTAATTGACGGATCAAGAAAGCTGAGCAGCATTTTAATCGATGGGCCTGAGGGAATTAAATTTGTGCCCGGAGGCAGTGGTATTCAGGGATTATCTAATCTATCCTCCTTGCAGTTTAATAGGATAATCTCCGGTTTTGAATACCTTGAGAAGAATTTTGATTATGTTTTGATAGATACGGGAGCCGGATTGTCTACCAATATAACAAATTTTATTTTTTCGTCCGATGAGACAATTATTATGACGACTCCCGAGCCCCATGCCATAACAGATGCCTATTCAATAATCAAGGTGATACTTGACAGCAATAGAAATGTAAAGCTGGCGCTTCTTATAAACAGGTGCGAAAGCAGTAATGAAGGCAAATTTGTTTCGGATAAGATAATAAATGTTGTTAAAAGGTTTTTGGATTATAATCTTACTTCAATTGGATTTCTGCCCGAAACCCGTATAGTATCAAAGTCAATAAGGAAACAGAGCCCATTTATCATCTCTTATCAGAATTCGGATATTGCAAGGACAGTTGAATGTATTGCTGAAAATGAGGTTTTAAATAAAAAAACAACACAAGCTTATATATTTTCAAGTTTTGCTTCTAAATTCAAAAGTTTCTTTATGCACTAGAAACTCAATCTTTTTAATTATTGCAATTTTTATTAAATGCTGTTAGAATTATATTTGGTATCGGGGCGTAGCGCAGTTTGGTAGCGCACATCGTTCGGGACGATGGGGTCGCAGGTTCAAATCCTGTCGCCCCGACCATTCAATATGCAACACAACAATTCTATATAATATGGCTTTAATGCAAGAATTCCGATGTAATTTTAGGATAGCTTACATGACATTATATAGTAGAATTTTTCGCTGCAGTCTATTTACTTTGGATAGTTATTGGGTTAAAATTGAGGTGAGGGGGTTTACTTTTATGGATAAACCGACTTTTATAAACGTTTTTTTGGTATGGTTACCTGATTTGGCAATTTATCTGACTCTGATGCTTTTGGTTGCAGGAGAAAAAAAATTCCTGGATGTGAGGAAAAAAACCAACCTTTTCAAATTTGTTCTTTCAATTTGTGTTTTACTTATTGTAATGATAATAGAGCGGCCTTTTGTTCCTAACTTTGTTTTTAATATGCTTATATTGACAATTGTATATTTATTGATGCTGGTGTTTGTTTATAAAATTGAATTATACAGGGCAATGTTTTCAATAGCAATTGTATTATTAATAAGTATTACAATGGAAAATATGTATACACTTTTTTTGATAACCTATGTTTTTGAAGGGTTAGATGACTTTCTTTTGAGCCAATGGCCTAAATTTTTTGCAATATTGCCGTTGAGATTGCTGCAGATTGCTTTGATAGTTTTTCTTTTTAAATATTATATAGTTTTTGTTTCGACCAAGCTGAACCGGAAAATAAATATTATACTCACTTCTATTTTGATGAGCATAACTTTGACAGATTGTATTATAGTAGTCATTTTTCATGAATATTTTAATTTAATGACGGTTTTTCACCGGATCATGTGCTTTGTGGTCATGATAATTATTACATTATTTAATTTTATGGTTTTAAAGCTTGTATTTGAAATAACCAAATGGACAATAGAAAGCGGATCAAAGCAGTACCATGATCTTGAAAGTGATGCGAAATGGCTGTTTTTTAAAATTGACGGCCTGCTGCAAAGCAACAATACCGATGAAGCCAAATTATTAATATCAAGACTGAAGGATAAACTGGATTAATGTAAGGGAACACGCGGGCAAAAGGAAAGCTGCCTTGATTTTTACTGCTGGTTTTGTTATAAAGCATTACTTTTAACGGCTGTCTTCATTACCACTTTTTTCTTTAAGCTTTATCATGCTGTCTGCAAGCTTATCAAATATAATTATATCCAATTGGTTTTTAAGTAATTTTATAATCAATTTAACAGCGGCTTTAAATTGAGGATGAGATAGATAAGCTTCAAGCTCTTCGAATTGTGGAGAAGAGTATCTGCCCTTTTTTATTGACTCCGTATATTCCAGAAAAAAATCCTTATTCACTCCTGAATAATTGCACAGGATATTTAATAATTCATTTGACGGAAAGGCTGAAGCATTTAAACAATCTTCAATATCAGTACTGTTTAACTCGTGGCCGGTTTTACTTTTTACATCAGCTATAAAGGCCCTAATTGACTTTTCACCTATTATACTGCGCAATTGTGCAGCAATGTTTGCCAGACTGATTTTGTGATTTGACAAACCAAGCATATAGTCTGATGTTGTATTGAAATATTTTGCCAGATTTGATATATCGGAAAGACCGGGCTGGCGGTCACCCATCTCATATTTTGAGATGGCTGCTGCCGATTTGCCAAGCAGCTTGCCTATATCACCCTGTGTTCTTCCTGTTTCATCTCTGAGTTCCTTTAATCGCAAACCAAAAATAGACATTTTTTACCTACCCCCGTATAATTATAACTACATCTATCGTTTCACGCAATGTAAAGATTAGTAAACTTATGTATGAAATTTATAAATTTTTTTTAAAATACTTGATTTGAAATAAATTCGTTTTTGGCACCTGTTAAAAAGAAAAAGCTTGAAACTCCTTGAGTTATAAGGATTTCAAACTTTTGCAGGTGTTTAGAAAGTGGGTAATGTTTTTATTTTTTCCGCAAATTCATCAGATTCTTCACCTTGTCATAAGAGTCCAACCAGCCTTTATATTAATGGGGCGTAAATTTTTTAATATATATTTTACAAAAGAGACATAGGCTGATTCTTTTTAACGGTTAATCAATTACCGTTCTTTGAACTTGCTTGTTCCCTTCTCTTTAATATTGCTGAGTGTCTCCATAAGCTCATCAGCTACCTTTGATTCTTTTGCATACAGGTTGCTTACTTCCCAGGGGTCGTTTGCCATGTCGTATAATTGACCTTTGATTCCTTCACTTGCTGCTATGGGATTTTTAACCAGGCAGCCGTCAGGACGCGTTGCAAAACCGCCCGAACCTATCCCGTCAATAAATTTCCAGTTTTCTTTGCGAATGGAAAACATCCCATTGAGTGAATGGTGCACCAAACAGTCACGTACCGGTAGAGATTCTCCTGCCTGACTGAATACCGGCATTAAGCTGAATGAATCTTCACCGGCATCACTGGGCAGATCAACTCCTGTGATTTCAGCACATGTTGCCATAAAATCCATTAGAGAAACAGTTTCATATGTCTTAATTCCTGCCCGAACAGCTTTAGGCCATTTTGCAACAAATGGAACCCTGTGCCCGCCTTCCCATATATCAGACTTGTATCCTCTCCAATCTCCGCATGACCTGTGGCCATACATGTTTCCATCTATATCACATGCCCGGGCCCCATTATCCGAGGTGAATATTATCAAGGTATTTTCTGTTATGCCCAATTCATCAAGAGTATTTGTGATTTTACCCACACACCAGTCAACCAGGGCAACCATGTCGCCACGCAGTCCTGCCTGGCTTTTACCCTTTATGAAGTCCGGCGGTACACAGGGCCTGTGCGGAGCTGCAAAAGGGATATAAGCAAAGAACGGCCTGCCGGGAGTGCTCTTAACATTGCTTTTTATAAATTCTATTGCTTTTTCAGTAAATTTCAAATCTACTTCATCATCTTTCCAGCCTTCGACCATATACCCTCTTCTCTGCTGAAACATATAAGGGCTTTTTTCCCTGTCAGGTATTCCTACAGTATGGTCGTTTTCTATATAACAGTAGGGAGGCATATCCAATGAACCTGAAATACCGTAAAAATAATCAAAACCATGGTCTAAAGGCCCTCCGGTTAAAGGCTTGCTGTAATCATAATCTTCCGGATTTTCATTTTTATTGAAATCATTTATCCTTGCAGGCTCCTTTGAACTATCCTTTTTAACCCAATTCAAACCCAAATGCCATTTGCCGAATGCTCCAGTAACATAGCCATTTTGTTTCAGCATGCCGGCAACTGTCATTCTGCCAGGCTCTATGAGTGCAGGTCCATGTCCGCTGAGAACACCGCGCTTGAGGCGGCTTCTCCAGCAGTAGCGTCCTGTCAGTACACTATAGCGTGAAGGCGTGCAGACTGCGGAGGATGAGTGTGCGTCCATAAACTGCATTCCTTCCCGGGCAAGCTTGTCGATATTGGGGGTGTTTATTTTTGTAGCACCATAGCAGCTCGCGTCTCCATACCCCATATCATCTGTAAGAATAAAAACTATGTTTGGATTATTATACATTTTAAACCCCTTCATGTTAATTTAATACTGCATATGCAGCTGTTTTAACCGTCTGTCAATTATGTTCCCACGAAAAAAATCCATTGCTAAAACCTTCCGGCTGTCCTGTGGAAAAATCCTTCAAGGCAAACCTACAAACAAATATAGCAGTTGATAATGCTATATATGATATATATTTTAACATATTTAATTTACTTTGTAAAACTTTTAAATCCACAGCTTTTACTGCCTATTGATTAAAAATGACTCTGAGCACTGTCCCTTTCCCCGGAGCAGCAAATAAATCAAAAATCCCTCCGCTTTCTTGACTCCGCAGCGCCATATTGTCAAGGCCATTCCCCTTTAGTACCTGCTTCAGGTCAAAACCCCGGCCATTATCTTTAACCGTCAAAACTGCCCTGGCCTTTTGCTCACTTGTCACTTCCCGGTGCAAGGTTATATCGATCCGGCTGGCCCCAGCATGTTTTTGAACATTGGCCAGGGCTTCCTGGATTATTCGGAAAATAGCAAATTCCTGCTCTGGGGAAAGAAATTCGATTTCGGACAACTCCAGCTCAACCTGAATTTGCTGACGGCGGGAAAATAATTGACAGTGGCTGTACAGGGCTTCTCCCAGACTGTTTTTTTCCAGCAAAGCAGGTTTTAACTCTTTGATCATGGAGCGAAGTTCCCCCATGCTCCCTTCCGCCGTTTTTTCCAACTGGTCGATGATTTCAATCAGCTTGTCTTCCTGCCCCTCGCTCCGCTTTAACTGCTGGCGTAATGAACTGATACAGTAGATTATTCCGTGCATCCCCTGGCAAATTGAGTCATGGAGTTCCCGGGCCATCCGGTTTCTTTCCCGGGTCAAGACCAGCTTTTTAGTGGCTTCTTTCAGGATCATATCCTTGCTGGCCAGCTCTTCCAGGTACTTGTTTTCTAATTGCAAAACCAACATCTTTTGCTTTAGTTTCCAGTAATTATACTCCACTACCACTACTACCGCCCCAAAGATAACTCCCCCCAAAATACCCCAGAGCATTCTTTCCTGCCTGGCATAGAAAAGACCTATAAAATTGCTGCTTAAAAAAACTGTGATTACCAGAACTAGCAACAAGCTGCTCCCAAAGCTGAGCAATCGGCGTTTCAGCGGGCCTTCCATTCCCCGTTTCGACAACTGCCGGTCGAGGAAATCACTACTCATACCGGCTACTCCTGATAAAACTCCGCAAAAAACAGGAATTGTAAAGAGGAACAATGCAGGTCTTTCCCCACCCAGGAGGACCAGGCTCAGTACGATTATCCCAAAAGAAAAGCCTAATAACGAACTGATCACCAAGCTTTTAAAATAGCTGGCTTCCCCGGAATTTAAATCAATCCTGTCCCGGGTTGTTTCCTTCAATCGATTTTTATTCATTATTCCCCCCTAAACCATACCGTGACGAATAGCATAAATCGCTGCTTGTGTCCTGTTGCTTAGTTCCAGCTTGGTAAATATATTGGCGATATGGGTCTTAACAGTCTTCACACTCAGGAATAATTCTCCGGCAATCTCTTTATTCCCCAGTCCACGACCGATTAATTTCAGTACATCAACTTCCCGCTCGGTCAAGGGTGATAATCCTTGACTCTCTTCTGCCGGATCACGCGTTACCCTTTCCAGCAGTTCCCGGGCAAGATGTGTCCCCAAATAACTTCCGCCAGCGGCAACTGCCCTGATTGCAGCGAGCAATTGCTCTGGTTTGGCATTTTTAAGCAAATACCCGCTTGCCCCGGCTTGCAGGGCCTGATAAACCTGATCCCAGGTGTTAAAGCTGGTTAAGACCAGCACTTTTACCGTCGGCCATTGTTCCAGGATCTGTCTGGTCGTTTCAATGCCGTTTATCTGCGGCATCTGCAAATCCATTAAAACCAAATCGACCGGTTGATAATGCAAAATATTGAGGGCTTCCTTCCCGTTAGCGGCGTCACCAACCACTTCCACCCACTCAACACCATCCAGAAACAAGCTGACTCCCTGGCGGAAAAAGGGGTGATCATCAACGATCAGCAATCGGACCAGTTGTTCAGACATACTATCGCTCCCTTTTTTATTGCTGTCCTTCAATTTCTCTCTCCATTATATCACAAAGCACCCCTTTGATTGCCAACTGGTGACCTTATTGTTACGAAAACAGGAATACTCCAATCAGATAAGGGAGCAGGGCCAGTATTGCTAAATAGCGATGCTTAGTTACCGGGTTACGCTGATCCCAGTTAAAGAGGTATAGGGCTAGAAAAAAGGCCAATAACCCCCCGGTCAGCAGGATGAGGATTGAGGCAATCGGATTAAAATCAACGCTCAACTGCTGGGTCAATCCACGGAAGGCATTGATTGCATGAGTTGCCGGTAACAATTGGGCGACTCTACGCATTACTTCAGGTAAAATTTCCAGCGGCATTACCAATCCGCTCAGCATCATTGATGGAATAAAAATAATCTGTGACCATAACACTGTCATCCGCGAACTGGACGAAATCACCCCGATCAAGACCCCGAGCCCGGAACAGGCAAAAGCGGCCAGCAAGAAGATTAAAAAGAAAACCGGCCAATTTACCGGTAGTGGTGCGGCAAAAAAAAGCGGAGCTGTACTTATGATGACAACTGCCATTATCAACAGATGAAAAATAGTGGTCAAAACCGGGATCAATAAGATCGAACGGGCTGGTATACCGTTAATCTTATAGCTGCGAAAAATTCCGGCTTCCCGGGCTGTTACCAGCGGATCCGGTAATCCCAGCAAGGCCGCGGCAATAATCGCAAAAGTCACCATTGACGAAATCATCACCTCGCGGAAAAAAGGATAAATCTCGGTCATCAAAACCCCGAGCATTAAGTAAAAACCGAATGGAAACAAATAGTTCATTAACAGCAATGTCTTATTGCGGATACCAGTCTTAAATTCAAATAAAAAATGATTTAGAAATGCATTCATTACTCACTACCTCCTGTATTGGTGATTTCTAGAAACCGGTCTTCCAGCGAAGGGCATTCAACCCTCAAATCAATCAAGCTGTCTTGTTGGACGGCAATGTAACCGATTACTGCCGAAAGGGTAGGAGCGATATCACTGCTATAAAAAATATTATACTCACCTTTGGTAATATGCTGCTTTACCCCCGGCCAAGTCAGACCGGTATCAGACAGGCAAGCCGTTTCGGTCCGGACCAAAACTTTGGTCAGGCCGGCCCCGGTTGCCCTTAGTTCAAGGGGAGTACCCGCAGCTGCTATCTCTCCTCCCAGTAAGATCGCCACCCGGTCCGCCAGTTCTTCAGCTTCGGCCATATCATGGGTAGCCAGAATAATCGTCGTACCGACGGCTTGCATCTCCTTAACCATTTGATGCAGTTCAACCCGGGCCGCAACATCAAGCCCCGCTGTCGGCTCATCCAGCAAGAGCACCGCCGGATTATGGGCAACGGCCAGAGACAGGAGCAGCCGACGTTGTTGACCCAAGGAAAGCTGAAAATACGGGGCATTCCTTTTGGCAGTTAGACCTAAACGATCAAGCAGGTCATAACGAGGGGATACCCGGTGATAGGCGCAAAAGAACTTCATTGCCTCATCGACCCGCAAATTATCAGGCAGGCCAGCACTTTGCAGCTGCACCCCGATCTGATTATATAACTGTTCAGCCTGGCCGGCCGGATTCAAACCCAAAACCTGAATTGAACCACCATCCGGTATTCGTAAACCCTCTAGGCATTCAAGGATACTGGTTTTACCGGCACCATTCGGACCGAGAAGTCCAAAAATTTCGCCCCGTTCTACTTCAAAACTAATACCCTTTACCGCCTGGAGCTGACCATAGTTTTTTCGAAAATCACTGACCTTAATTACACTTTTCATTCATTGCTCCCCCTCCTGCTTGACCATCTTCCCTGCTTTAAAAAAGCTTATTTTAATCTTATCATTGGCCGGCCCATAATCAATCCGACTGCATATGTATATACAATTACGTCAAAAGGCTGATTTTTCCGATCAGCCGTGGTGAGGCGCTTAACTTCTGTTTAAAAGAAAAGTAGAAATATCTATTGAAAATAACTTAATGAATCATGTATGATAATAATAAGAAACTTGATTCAAAATTGAGGATGGTATTTAGGCACATGAAGTTAATTTTTCGAAAAAACAAGGTGTTTAATGCTGATTTTAATTTATATAGGGTAGTTGAAGAGTTTTATTAAAATCAGGTAGCCAATGATGGCAAATATGAAAAATTTATTGATAAACTTGTTGAGTAAAAATTTTATTGTTTATATGTTTATATAATTGTTCCCTTAAGTATTATGTTATAAAATAATAATATAATCTAAAATTGTTATATAGCAAAGCAGTATAAGGAGGATTATTAGTGAATATTGATGAAATAAATTGTTTACCAAAACCATATTGTGATTTATACTTTGAAGAATCAATTTCTAAGTGGGATGAAGGGCTTCCATTGGGGAACGGCCTTTTGGGATGCCTTGTATGGGGAGATGGACATCCATTAAAATTTAGTTTGGACAGGGCAGATCTATGGGACAACCGTTCTGCAAAAGAAACTTTAAGTAAGGATTTTAATTATAAAAAGCTTATAGAACTTGTAAGGGAACAAAACCAGGATAAAATTAGAAAAAACTTTGATAATTGTTATAGCAATCCTACTCCTACGAAAATTCCTGCAGGACGGTTAGAGTTAAACTTTGCTGAAAAACCAGAACAAATAAAAAGTAGCTTAAAATTAGATAAGGCTATGGCACAGGTCGATTTATATTTTAGTAATGGGTGTATTAATGTAAAAACTTACCTCCATTCTGAAAAGAAAATTGGATGGATAAGAATTGAAGGGAATATTGTTATCCCTGAAATAACTATAGTTATGCCTGCATTTGGTGTTATAGGTGAAGAAAGACAAGATGAAGGATCTGTTGAAAGAAATATTTCCGTAGGTTCTCTAGATAAATTATGCTATCCACATAAAGAATGGTTTGAAGAAAATAATCTAAAATGGTTTGTTCAGAAAACAGCAGAGGATTTTGAATATGGAGTATTTACATTAGAAAATGAGTTTAAATCTGGAAAAGATATACTATTTTATATAGGGTGCGGTAATGAAGAAGAAGATTGGGTAAAACAGAGTAAGAAAATAATAAAGGAAGCAATGAGCAAAGGGTATGAAAATATGATGGCAACCCATTGTGAATGGTGGAAAAACTTTTGGGAGAAAAGCTCTATAAGCCTTCCGGACAAAATGTTTGAAAAACAGTGGTATCTAACAAACTATCTTTTTGGATCATGCTCTAGAAAGGGTGCTCCACCTATGCCGCTTCAGGGTGTGTGGACAGCGGATGAAGGTAATTTGCCGCCATGGAAGGGAGATTACCACAATGACTTAAATACACAAATGAGTTATTGTCATTATTTTAAGGCTAATCACTTGGAAGAAGGAGAAAGCTTTATAGATTTTTTATGGAATCTGGTGCCGGAGGCAAGAGAATTCGCAAATACTTTTTTTGATTCAAAAGGACTATGTTTACCATCAGTTATGACAATTAAGGGCAAACCTCTTGGGGGATGGCCTATGTATTCCTTGACACTTACTAATCAAATATGGCTATGCCAGAACTTTGAACTATATTGGCGTTATACTGGGGATGATAAATTTTTAGAACAAAAAGCATATCCATACTTTAAGAAAACTGCTATTTGTATTACAAGGTGGTTAGAAAAAGACGAAAATGGGAAATTGAAGCTGCCATTATCTTCTTCACCAGAAATACATGATGATGAACTTGAGGCATGGCTTACACCAAACAGTAATTATGACCAGGCACTTCTAATTTACCTTTTTAAGACCCTTGGAGAAATGGCAAAAACTTTAGGATATGATGAATATTCTAAATGGGATAAAGTCCTTAATAAATTAGACGAAATGGCAGTAAATGAACACAAGGTATTGATGTTAAATGAAAATGAAGAACTAAAGGAGAGTCACAGACATCATTCTCATGCTATGGGGATTTATCCTTTAAGACTGCTTTCATATGATAACAATAAAAAGGATAAGGAAATTATAGATGCAACAGTGAGCAATCTAGAATTATTAGGATCAGGATTGTGGGTAGGTTTTTCATTTCCATGGATGGCACAATTCTATGGGGTACAGGGTAATGGAGAAGGCGCTGCCTATCAGCTGAAGCTCTTTTGGGAGAATTTTTGTTCCCCTAACGGTTTCCATATTAATGGTGATTATAAAAAAAGAGGAGTATCCAGTTTGCATTATAGACCATTTACACTTGAGGCTAATATGTGTGCAGCAGATGCATTGCAGGAAATGCTTTTAAAGACTGACCAAGGAGTAATAAAGGTTTTCCCAGCCATACCTGAGGAATGGAAAAAGGGGGATGTAAGTTTTAAAAATTTCAGAGGATGGAATGGTATAAAGGTTTCTGCAAAAATGAAGTCAGGCAAGCTTATTTCAATAAGTTTAGAGACTTCGAAGAGTGCTGAATACATAATTGAAAATTGTTTTGATAAAAGGGTTTTAACTATTGGGAAAAGCGGACAAAAGACGATTATTGATTGTGAAATTGGAGAGAATTTGAAAATAGGTATTAATAGAGATGAAAAGTGTATTATATATGAGGCATAATAGTATAAAGCATAAGGAATAAAAATCTTTATGCTTATACTTAGAACAACTTTTCAGTTTTTTTAAAACGCTTGACATGCGACAAAATGGATAGTATAATATTATTAGACAAAATGGATTGTTTGTTCGGTTATAGGGGGAGACAGGGGGAGTATCCCGTTTAATATGCCAAAAGCATGTTGAACGGGATATTCTTTTTGTGGTAAAATATAAAGAATGGAGAATAGGCAATTATTAATTGCTGGTGTATATACAGTAATGGGAGGATGGCCTTCCCATTATTAAGGATGATTTTGAAAGGATGAAAAGCTTGGCAGTTGGCTTAAGTAATAAAATTTTAATGTCTGTTGAGAAGCCTGCAAGGTATGCTGGGAATGAATGGAATATGGTGAAAAAAGACCCAAAGAATATTCCCGCCAGGTTTGCATTTTGCTTTCCAGATGTGTATGAAATAGGTATGTCCCATCTTGGTATGAAAATATTATATCATTTAATAAATAAAAGAGATGACACTTACTGTGAACGTTTTTTTTCTCCATGGACAGACATGGAGGATAAAATGAGGGAAAATGATTTACCCCTGTTTTCTCTTGAAACGAAAGACCCTTTAAATATTTTCGATATTATAGGATTTACCCTTCAATATGAAATGAGTTATACTAATATTTTAAATATGTTGGATTTGGGCAGGGTTCCCGTTTTAGCAGCTGATAGGGGAGAAGAGCATCCATTTGTATGTGCAGGCGGGCCATGTGCTTATAATCCGGAGCCTTTGGCCGATTTTGTGGACTTTTTTATTATTGGAGAGGGAGAAAATGTTATAAATGAACTGCTGGACAGGTATATGGTTTGGAGAGGAAGTAATGAGTCTAAACAGGGATTTTTAAAGAGCATTGCAGGAATTGAAGGTATTTATGTGCCCTCGTTGTATTTGCCCCGGTATAATGGTGACATGACATTGAAATCATTCATGCCTGTTGACAGTGCCTTTCCTGAAAAGATAAGGAAAAGAATTGTACACGATCTGGATACATCTTTTTTTCCTGAAGATGTTATTGTACCTTATATTGATATTGTACACAACAGGGCTATGCTGGAGCTATACAGGGGATGCATCAGGGGATGCAGGTTTTGCCAGGCAGGATTTGTATACCGGCCTGTAAGGGAAAGAAGCAGCGGCAGGCTTATGGATATTGCAGGCAAAACAATTGAAAGTACGGGTTATGAAGAAATATCACTTGTATCCTTAAGTACAAGTGATTATTCTGAAATAGAGAAGCTGACCGGCGGGCTTGTCGGAGAAACAGAGAAAAATAGAGTGAACCTTTCACTTCCCTCTTTAAGAATAGATTCATTTTCACTTGATCTAATGGAAAAAGCAAGCAAGGTAAGGAAAAGCGGACTTACTTTTGCTCCTGAAGCAGGAACTCAAAGATTGAGGAATGTAATTAATAAGGGAGTGACGGAAGAAGACCTGATAAAGTCGGTTAAAATGGCATTCCAAGGCGGTTGGAATAATATAAAATTATATTTCATGCTGGGATTGCCCGGTGAAACCATGGATGATGTTGATGGGATTGTGGACCTTGTATTTAAAGTATTGGATGCATATCGTGAGGTTAAGGGAAAACCAAATCGCAGATTAAATATAACGGTGAGTACTTCCTGTTTCATACCAAAGGTTTTTACACCGTTCCAATGGGAAGTACAGGATAATATATTATTAATAAGAGACAAACAGGAATATTTAAAAGACAGATTGAGAAGCAAATATATTAGTTATAACTGGCATGATCCGGAGCTTAGCATGCTTGAAGCCGTATTTGCAAGAGGTGACAGGCGGACAGGCAAGGTTTTGCTGAAGGCATGGAAAAAAGGATGTAAATTTGACGCCTGGCATGAGCATTTTAGATACGGCCTATGGCTGGAAGCTTTTGACGAGTCAGGTGTAGACCCGGCGTTTTATACGTCCAGAAAGAGAAGCAGTGAAGAATTATTGCCATGGGACCACATTGACATAGGAGTATCAAAAAAATTTCTGGTAAAAGAACGGGAGAAAGCTTATAAAGGTGAATTGACCGGCAACTGTAAAGATATCTGTTCCGGGTGCGGAGCAGCAGTTTTTGATTCGGAAATATGCAGATAAAAGAAGAACGGAGGTAAATCTTGTACAATTTAAGAGCTGTATTTGCCAGGGGTAAAGAGGTGAAATTTATTTCCCATCTTGATATGATGAGGGTTTTTGAAAGGGCATTGAGACGTTCACACATACCTGTTTCATACTCGTGTGGATTCAATCCCAGGCCCAAGCTTGTGTTTGGGCTGCCACTTGCCGTAGGTGTAACAAGTGAAGGAGAGTATGTTGATATAGTTCTTGATGAGGAAATGAAGAATGATGTTTTCATGGAAAAAATGAATGGAAGCCTTCCGGCAGGTTTGAAAATTTTAAAGGTATCGCCTGTTGAGGGCAAAGGCAATATAATGTCTTCGATACAAGGGGCCCTGTATGATTTGATAGTATCAATCCAATTTGGAAAAACCGAGGAATATATTAAACAATCAATAAAAAAACTTATTTCCCAGGATGAAATAACCGTTGAAAAAAGAACCCGCAAAAAGGTTGGTATTATTGATATAAAACCTATGATATTGGACATAGGCGTAAAAATATTAAGTGAATCAGGATTCAAAGAGCTGGAATTTGGATATAATTCTAATATGAGTTATTTCCCGGATAAGTTGGCAAAAGAGAAATATAGTGATCTTTTTGAAAGTTGTGAGGGCACCGTTTTGATATTTTCTTTGCTGGTACGTGCGGGCAGCAGAGGGAATTTAAAGCCTGAGCTCTTTGCAGAGGCTTTGAAATCAGTATTGGGACAGGACATAAATATATGTGAAATACATCGGAGGAAGCTCTTTGCAGATTAAAATATTTAAAGGCAAATTAATGATTGGTTTATAATGATGTAATATTATGGTATATTATTAAATAACAGTTTATAAGGAGGTGAATTTATGAAAAAGGAAATAATTGTTGATGTTGCTTTGGAAGGAACGAGACTTGCTGTTTTGGAAAACAATGAGCTTGTAGAATTTTATATAGAGAGGCCTGATACGGAAAGATTGGTAGGAAATATTTACAGGGGCAGTGTAAACAGTGTGCTTCCGGGGATGCAAGCGGCATTTGTTGATATAGGATACGAAAAAAATGCCTTTTTATATGTGGGAGATGCTCTATATGAAGATGAAGAATTAAATCAAAAAGTGAAAAGATACAGTATAGAAAGGTTGTTGAAGCCGGGGCAGGAAATAACAGTTCAGGTTATAAAAGAGCCTATCGGTACGAAAGGACCTAGAGTAACTGCACAAATAACCTTGCCGGGCAGGCATTTGGTCCTGCTTCCCAATGCAGATTATATTGGTATATCACGCAGGATTGATAATGCCAAGGAAAGAACCAGATTAAAAAAGTTTGCCCAGACAATCAAGCCGGAAGGAATGGGTTTAATTGTCCGTACTGCTTCTGAAGGCAGGACATTGGAAGAGTTTGAAAGTGATATCTCTTTTTTGATGAAGCAATGGAAAAAAATAAAAAGAAAAGAGAGGTTCGGTGGTATTCCAAAATGCATTTACAAGGACTTGAGTTTGGTGTACAAAACAGTCAGAGATACGTTTACACCTGAAATCAACAGATTTATTATCAATGATAAAAAGGAATATAAAAATGTTCTTGAACTGGTTGATATGATTTCACCAAAATTAAAAAATAAGGTTCAAATGTATAATAAAGAGTATGATATGTTCGAGTATTACAATATAGACAGAAAAATAACACAGGCGTTAAACAGGAAGGTTTGGCTAAAATGTGGTGGATATATAGTAATTGACAGGACAGAAGCCCTTACGGTTATAGATGTGAATACCGGGAAATATGTAGGTAAGGAGAATCTTGAAAATACTGTTCTCAAAACAAATATACAGGCTGCCGCTGAAATTGCAAAGCAGATCAGGCTGAGGGACATTGGCGGGATTATAATTATTGATTTTATTGATATGACCGATGTAAAAAATAGAAAACATGTGCTTAACTCATTGAGGCAATCACTTAAGAAGGATAGAACCAAAACTATAGTAGTTGGTATGACGGGTCTGGGACTTACCGAAATGACAAGAAAAAAGGTAAGACAGGGCTTAAATTCATTTATGACGACAGAATGTCCCCACTGTGAAGGTGCCGGGCAAATAGCTGCGCCTGAATCTATTGCTCTTAAGGTTGAGAAACAGATAGGAGAATTTGCGAAGATAAAGGGAAGCGGTAATATTATAATTGAGGTGCATCCCACGGTTGCAGCAATACTAAAGGGTGAAAAAGGGAAAAACCTGAAATTGCTTCAAAAAACATACAGAAAAAAAATGTCGATTATACCAAACGATGAGCTGCTCAGAGATGAAATTATAATAAATGGACAGGGTAAAACAAAGGCTATATAGCAGTAACGTCAAAATATAAACAATTTGCTCAAAAATTCCGATCAATTGACAAAGGAAGCCGCCTTGTGGTAATATGTATCGGTAGCCGCTCAGCCAGGGTTTTTAGAAAAGGGCAAATGATTAGCATTGTTTGTTTATTTCTATAAGAGGAATTCAATAATTCCCCCCGAATGACATAAGTGTGACAAACGACGGCTTATGGATTAATATATGTCTGGTTTAGTAATGTGTAAGCAGCTATTTCCGGGCATATTGCTGGCGAGACTGGGATGAGGAGGTGTTGGTGAATGTATGCTGTAATTGAGACAGGTGGCAAGCAGTACAAGGTTCAGGAAGGTGATGTGGTCTTCATTGAGAAGGTTGAAGCCGAAGCAGGTGCGGATTATACCTTTGATAAAGTGCTTGCCGTTTCCAATGAAGGAAAAGTGGACTTTGGAGCCCCTTATGTTGATGGGGCAAGCGTGGGTGCAAAGGTAATCGGACATGGCAAGGATAAAAAGATTGTTGTGTTCAAGTTCAAAGCCAAAAAGGGTTATAGGAGAAAGCAGGGACACAGGCAGCCATATACCAAGGTACAGATTGAAAAGATTGAGGCATAATGGTTGAAATATGTATATACAGGGATGAGAATGGGAGTATTTGCAAATACATAGTTAGCGGGCATGCAAACTATGTCAGGATGCCGGGGCCTGCCAGGGCAGTTTTAAAACTGTTTTCAGGAAAAGATAAAAACGCCGGTTTTGATACGGTATGTGCGTCGGTGTCCAGCATAACCCAAAATGCAATTGTAGGGCTGAAAGGGGTTTTGGGCCTGAATCCGGGACTGGAAGTTGAGGATGGCTATCTGGAATGTATTATTCCCGGCGGACTGGATTCGAAGATGCTTGAAAAAACAGGTGTACTGCTTGAAACTATGTATTTATCGTTAAAAAATATTGAAGAGCAGTATTGTGATTATGTGAAAGTGAAAGAAATGGAGGTGTAGTTTATGTTTAGAATTAATATCCAGCTATTTGCACATAAAAAAGGTGTGGGAAGTTCCAAGAACGGACGTGACAGCGAATCAAAAAGACTCGGAGTTAAAAAGGGTGACGGGCAGTTTGTCCTTGCGGGTAATATTCTTGTAAGGCAGAGAGGAACAAAAATACACCCTGGAGAAAATGTGGGAAGAGGTAAGGACGATACCTTATTTGCACTGACTGACGGAAGAGTAAAATTTCAAAGAAAAGGTAAAAATAAAAAGCAGGTGAGTATTCTGCAGGCGTAATTTGCATAATTGATTAGTGCATTAAGAATCCCGGCCAGCCGGGATTTTTTTGCATTGCTGCAGTCAAAAAAAGGTTAGTATTTATACGGTAGTTTTTGGAGGACCGTTATGTTTATTGATGTTGCGAAAATTTTTATTAAGGCAGGTAAGGGAGGAAATGGTGCAGTTTCTTTCAGGAGAGAAAAGTATGTCCCGGCAGGCGGACCCGACGGAGGAAACGGAGGGAAGGGCGGAGATATAGTGTTTGAGGTTGATGCAAGTATGAGAACCCTTTCGGATTTCAGATACAAGCGCCACTATAAAGCCGAGTTTGGTTATGATGGAAGCAGTGCCAACAAGACAGGCAGTGACGGTAAAGATATTATTATAAAAGTACCGCCTGGAACAATTATAAGAGAAAGTGAAACGCAAAGGGTAATTGCTGACCTTACAACTGGAGGAGACAGAAGAATAGTTGCCAGGGGAGGAAAAGGAGGAAAGGGCAACAGTAATTTTGCTATACCCACCCGCCAGGCTCCCACTTTTGCCAAAAGCGGGTATAATGGGGAGGAAATGTGGGTGACCCTAGAGCTTAAGCTTATTGCTGACGTAGGGTTGGTCGGATTTCCTAATGCGGGTAAGTCGACATTGCTTTCGGTTGTTACGGAAGCAAGGCCAAAAATAGCAAATTATCATTTCACAACTCTTTCACCTAACCTGGGAGTTGTCAGGACACAATATGGAGACAGTTTTGTGATGGCTGACATACCAGGTCTCATTGAAGGTGCCGGTGAAGGTACAGGCCTTGGACATGATTTTTTAAGACATATTGAAAGAACCAGGCTTATAGTTCATGTTGTAGATGTTGCAGGAACTGAAGGCAGAGATCCTGCAAGTGATTTTCATATTATAAACCGGGAGCTTAAAAATTACAGCCTAAGGCTTTCTGAAAAGCCCCAGATTATTGCTGCGAATAAAACAGATGCCTGTGACGGGGATACCGTAGAGCTTTTTAAGCAGGAAATATCGGATACAGGATTCGAAATTTTTCCAATATCATCTGTTACGAAACAAGGTTTAAAGCCTTTGCTGTCAAGTATTGCCCGAATGCTTAAAGACCTTCCCGAGGTACCTTTGGCTGAGGATATTGAGGAAGAAGTGGTATACAGGCCTAAAGAACAAAAGCCTTTTGACATATATAAGGAAAACAGCGTTTATATTGTTACAGGGGCTTGGATTGAGAGACTTTTAGAGTCTACCAATTTGGATAACCATGATTCCCTGCAGTATTTCCAAAGGGCTTTAAAAAGCAGAGGGGTTATTGATGCTCTGGAAAATTTAGGAATTAATGAAGGGGAAACTGTAAAAATATACGATTTGGAATTCGATTATATAAGGTAACAGATATAATTAACATAAATATAACATTTTATTTATGTGTTCAGCATAAAATAAAAAAAGCAGGTGCACAATATTTAAGGCAATTTTTTAAAAAGGAGGAGTTTTTTTGATGGACGAAATAAAAAAAGTGGAAGAAGCAATAAAACTTTATAAGATTAATCAGATAATGCTGAAAAATGTCTCAGACGATGCTGAAAAAAAGAACCAGGCTCAAATAAAATATGATGAATCTAAAAAAAAGCTTGAGGAATTATTAAAGGCTAATTCCTGCTCTTCATTAGGCTGTCGATTATTTCAGAGTAAATGAGCTGTGAATTTTTTTCCCAATTATCACATATCCTGATTGCATCATTTTTTGTTCCAACCGTTAATTTCAGTTCAACAAGGGGAAAACTGTCTTCATGTATTGATAACACTACAATGAATTCCCTTTCACTTTCAGGTATGTAATCAGCTTTTATCAGGGTTTCGTTTTTTAGATTTTTTTTAATTTTGGCTATTGAGTTGTCAATATTTGAGCGTATTGTTAATGGAATCATTTTTATGAAATATCCCAATGTTTCCCTGCCTGTTTGGGTTATCATATAATATGCCTTACCTTCTGAGGAAACTCTTTTAATCATTTCTTTAGCTGCAAGCTCATTTAGAAATTGCTGCAGGAAAAAATAGTTCATAAAATTGTTTTCAAGAACTATTTTTACTAGCTGGAGGTTGTTTAATTTCATATTCAGTTTTTCAAGCAAGTAAAGCAGAACAAGCTTGCTTTCTGCAAGTTCATTGTTGGTTCCCATAAGACTCATTTTATTTTATGCTCCCTAAAGCTTTTTCTTTATAGTTTTAATGTTATTTTATTATAGCATACGGCATTAAAAGTCATCAATGAAAAATCAATCTTTTTAGTTATTTATGATATAATATATTTCATATGTGGTATTAATAAAGCATAGCAGTGTTTGCTGGGAACAACGCAATTTATCACTTTAGGCACATAAGGGGGCTGTATGTGGAATATGCGTGACGATATATCCTTTTAAGAGGAGGTAAATATTGATGAAAAAGGAAATTATGGCGCTTTTGCTTGCGGGAGGACAAGGCAGCAGGCTTGGAGTATTGACAAAAAAAATAGCCAAACCTGCGGTTTTGTATGGAGGCAAGTACAGGATAATTGATTTTTCTTTGAGTAATTGTATTAATTCCGGTATTGATAATGTAGGTGTGCTCACCCAGTACCGTCCTCAAAAACTCAATTCACATATAGGTATTGGCAAGCCTTGGGATATGGACAGAATTACAGGAGGTGTTACGGTGCTCTCTCCCTATATGACTGAGGACGCAGGTCAATGGTATCTTGGAACTGCAAATGCCATATTTCATAATATTGACTACATAGATAAAGTATCTCCAAAGTATGTTATTATTCTTTCAGGAGACCACATATATAAAATGGACTATTCAAAGATGATTGGTTTCCATAAGGGAAAACAGGCGGATGCGACGATTTCCGTGATTGGAGTGCCTTTGCATGAAGCTTGCAGATATGGGATTATGAATACTGATAATGAGGATAGGATATTTGAATTTGAAGAAAAGCCTGCCCAGCCAAAAAATACTCTGGCTTCGATGGGGGTATATGTATTCAGTTGGAAAATCCTCAGGGAATATCTGATAAATGATGACCAGGATAAGGCGTCCGTCCACGACTTTGGTAAGAATATCATACCCAAAATGCTTAACGATGGTAAAAGCATGTGGGCATATAGATTTGACGGATATTGGAGAGATGTCGGCACAATTCAATCATATTGGGAATCAAATATGGACCTGGTTAAAAGGGTGCCTGAATTTAATCTTTATGACCCTGATTGGAAAATATATACTCCCAATCCTGTGAAACCAGCCCATTATGTTGCTCCGGAAGGCAGAATAAAAACTTCAATTGTTGCTGAGGGATGTATGATTTATGGGGAAGTTAATAATTCTGTTTTGTTTCCTGGAGTTTATGTTTCCTCAGGAGCAGTAATTAAGGACTCAATTGTAATGTCCAACAGCTTTATTGGTAGGAATTCAATAATTGATAAAGCAATAATCAGCGAGAGTGTTGTTTGTGGAGACAATGTTAAAATAGGAATAGGAGAAAATATTGCCAATGAGAAAAGACCGGACCTTTATAATTGCGGCATAACGGTTATTGGAGAAAAAGCATCATTGCCTGATAATTTACAGGTTGGGAAAAATGTTGTTATTGAAGTCGGAATAAATCAGAATAACTATTGTTCTTTTGTTGTAGAATCGGGACAAAGCGTTTTGAAGGGGGAAGAATGCGAATGATTTCAGTGATGGGTATTATATTAACCGGATGGAAAAAACCTCAGCTTAAAGACCTTTCTGCTATAAGATCGAGTTCGGCCATACCGGTTGCTGGAAAATACAGAGCTATAGATTTTGCTCTTTCCAATATGGTTAACTCAGGCATAACAAATGTTGGAGTGATTACCCAATTCAGCTTCAGATCATTAATGGATCATCTGGGTTCAGGCAAGGAATGGGATTTAGACAGAAAAAGGGACGGCTTATTTATTTTTCCGCCTTCAATGGGAAATGACGACTCCGGCTGGTATAAAGGAAGTGCGGATGCTCTTTATAATAATCTTACTTTCCTTAAAAGAAGTGATGAAAAATATGTCGTTATAGTACAGGGGAATTCGGTATATAAAATGGATTTTGAAAAAATGCTGGAATTTCATATGGAAAACAAGGCTGATGTGACCATTGCATACAGAAAAATGGATGATTTCACTAAGGATGAACTGAGCCAGCTTGGCATTATTAAAACTGACGAGAATCAAAGAGTTACAGACCTGCAGGAAAAGCCCTTGAATCCTGAAACAAACCTTGGTTCCATGGGCATATATTTCCTTGAAAGAGAGCTTTTGATATCACTTATTGAAAAATGTGTAGCTCACGGGAACTATGATTTTGTCAAGGATATACTGATAAGGAAACTGGAAACCATGAAGGTGTACGGATACAAGTTTGAGGGCTACTGGAGAAATATAAGCACAGTAAGGGGATATTATAAATGCAACATGGAGCTTCTCAAGCCTGATTTGATTTATGAACTTTTTCTAAGGGAAGGAAAGGTTTACACAAAAGTCAAGGACGAGACCCCGGCAAAATATAATCAAGAAGCAGAAGTTTCCAATTCCATAGTAGCGGATGGCTGCATCATAGAAGGCAAGGTCATTAACAGTGTCCTTTTCAGGGGCGTTACTGTAAACAAGGATGTGGTAATTAAGGACAGCATCATAATGCAGGACTCCGTAATTGAGGAAGGAACCTACCTTGAATATGCCATACTTGACAAAAATGTAAGGATAACAGGAGGCAAAAACCTTAAAGGCGATAGCAACTGGCCCATTATAATAGGTAAAAATGGTTTTGTTTAAGCAATATAATAATGGTGTTATCTTTTGCTGTGAGTTTGCAAAAAGTTTGAAATTATTTGCAAAAAGTGTGAAAAAAATTTGCAGAAAGTTTGAAATAATTGGGGCTGATTTCCAGCCTCGGTTTTTTTATAAGATTAGATTCTATAATCTTATAAAATTTTACTAGAGGAATAATATGAGTGATAAACTTCTTTTTCATCCTAAACCATATGAAGATGAAAGTTTGGCAAGCTATTTAAATAGATTAGCTATTGAGAATAGTGTACCTTATTTTTGGATAAAAAGTCATGTTAATATTCGTATAAATACAGATAATCATACTATTAATCGTATTAAGGACATTGAAACAATAAAAAGAATAGCACATATAGCAAACTTAAAAGTGGAGCAAGTCTATAACATGACAATTCACAAATACATTTTTGGGTCTTGGTATAAAAATAAAGAAATAAAATCCCAATATCCATTTAATGGATTTGATTCTTGTTCTGTAAAATTTTGTCCATTATGTTTGAAAGAAAACAACTATCAAAGACTTTCGTGGATGCTTGCTTTAAATAAGTTCTGTGTTAAGCATAATACTACTTTAATTGAAAAATGTACACATTGCGGTTATAAGGTTTTTTCTAAAAATTTAACAAGTGGGATTTGTTATTGTAGAAAGTATTTAGCAGCTAGCAAACCAGAATATTGTAGGATATCTTCCATTATAAAATTACAGCAATATATTAATAGTGCATATAACATTTCTGAAAAAATAAAGAGACCTGTACTGCCTTTTAAATGCAATGATATTGAATTTCTAAAATTAGTATTAGTTTTGGACAAACTTATTAATGATAATTACGGTTCTATAAAATTTAATAATCTTATTGACGATAATACAATTAAAGGCAGATTTCACACATATAGATATATATATGAAATTATAAATGATTGGTCTACAAAATTTGGTATGTTTCTAGATAACTATATTGGAAAGTATAAATTTAAAATAATAAATCAATTTATGGATTTAAAATTCATCAGTAAAGAATGCTGGCTTTCTTATAAAGCACGATTCACATCATATTATTTCATCAAAAATTTTGAATATAATAATAGTTACAGAGGAAGGTATAGTATACATAAATGGGCTAGGCTTGTCTTTGATATAGATTTGGCCAAATTACTTAAAATAAATTATAAAATAAAAAAAACCGAAAAAGCATATTCTCAAATAGAGTATTTAACTGCTTTTTTTAAGAAGTTCATAGATAAAGGTGATTTATTAATTGATAAAGATATTTCTAATTATGTAAACTTATTTGAAGTTAAAAAAGAATATTTTAAAAATTATGATATAAATACATTTTACATTTTTCTCCATTGGTTATCTTTATTTAGCATAGATATTAAAATTGATATTTCTCATTTTGGACTCAAGTCAATATATATTAGGAAAATTGAGGTGAATAATTTCTATAAAGCAATAGGTTATACATAATAATATATAACGAATGTTATTTGTTAAAAAAAGTTTCACTGAAGAACCAATATATACCAAATTATTGATATTATCAACATTACATTTAAATGAAATAATTGTAATTAATAGTTTTCTTTTTATAAAGATTGTATGTCAAACTTACTTTACATTATACTCTATGACTCAAGTTAATTTTCAAGTAACCTCCATTTTAATTTTTCTGAAATTACATATGTTGTTATTGGCTCACAAAGACTATCCCTTTCGTAAAGCTCCTTCGGATTAAATCCAGCATTATCTGCCCATACAATTAATCTATCATCTCTTCCTTTTATCAAGTCATTATGTAGCGCAAGATAGCAATCAAATATATCACAAAAATAGCAATTTTGCCAACCAGCAACATTCATTTGACGCATTCCTTGAAACAATAATTCAATTTTTATCGGTTTCCATTGCCTTTTAAATATCACAAATAGTTTTCTATCTATAGATTCTCCAAACCCCATTGATAAATTCTCATTTACATCAGCTCCACTCATATAACGAAGTTCTGTTATACAAGCATCATGAAACCCACCATAAATCTTTATTAAATAATCTATATCAGATTGGTTATTTACATTATACCAATTACTCATCAATTACACTTCCTTAGATTTATTATTACATAATTAATTTATAAATTGTTTAGTCAGTAATATACTACCATTGTGAATTAATGGTATATCATTGTTAATTTTAAGTCAATAGATTAATAATTACCAATCAATATTTTATCAAATAATTATAAATCAGTTTTATAATTATTTTCATCTTGTATTTATTCGATTATTTGTCATTGGCCCAGATAGTTCTGAATCAATTTTTGGCAATGGCGTAAACTCCTGCATTGCTTTGGAAACACTAAACTGGATATCAAAAGGATTTTTTGAATAGATATCAGTTAATTTATTCTCATAGCTCTCAAATAAGTTATCAAATGTCAATACAGATTGATTTTTTTGTAAAGTGATGAATACAGCTTCTTTAATTAGAGTCATTATGTTACCAATGAGCCCTTGAGAAGCTAAGTATATTCTTTTTGCAGTATCTGGATCTGCTAAGTTGGATATTTTGAGACCCATTTTTGATAAAGACAAATCAAGGCTATAAAGAAAAGCCCGGTATTCTTTAGAATATGTAAAGGCTGATGTATTAAAGTTATTACGTACTCTTGCTCTCAATTGTTCATTTCCCCAGAATATTTTTTTAGATTCTTTTAGCCCTACAAAAACAAAAGATACATTGGTCTGTTCTAGTATATATTTAAACCAATCAGCAGATTCTCTAAGTAAACGGTTATTATTTCTATCTACAATGTGTTGAATTTCATCTATTATAATTAATTCAACTTTACATTTTTTTATCAATTCAATTATTCTAAAATTTCTATCTGCACTTAATTGTTTTTTCTTGTAAAAAGGATCTTTTAAAGATTCAAGCATTGCAGGACCTAAAGCTCCTCTAACACCAGGGATTGGAACAGTGCAATACAAAATCTTTTTTATTATTCCTTCTGGTGTTCTCTTATCAGGAAATTTTTTAAAATAGGATTTTACTAACTTGCTTTTGCCTGAACGGGAAGGGCCTAGAATACTCATGCATTCAGGAGTATCAGAATAAAGGGTGCTCAGTTGACATTTGTATAGACAATTATGGATGGATTGCATAAGAGGATATTTTATTGTCAAGTGTTTTAAAAAATGCATCTTTTTATATGTAGCTTCTATGTTAAAATTATCTTCAATAAACACTTATTCTCTCTCCTCGCTGATAAAGTTAAATCCATTTAAATCACTTTCAGTCAAGTCTTGATCAGCTTCCAGTATAAAACTTTCAGCGATTAAAGTTTTATTTTTATTGGTGCCTTTTTTACTTTTTTTAGAGTCTTTAGGTATATTAACATAGTCAAGAGTTATTATCTTATCCTCTTTGTTAAAAATCTCACTTGAAACTTTGTTTTGAGATTTTTCACATATTACATAACCTGTATTTTTAAAGGGTTCTTTTTTTTCATCAACAAGTTTCAACTCAATCTTATTAGTTAAGTTACAATCTGCTATTTCATTTGATGAGTCAATCCTCTTAGCTTTGGCAATTTGTTTTTTTGAATATCCGGAAAATGCATCTATTTTTTTTCTTATAAGTGATTTTGATTTGGCAAGACCTATTATATCAACCTCACCAAATTTTATCCTAGCATGCTTTCTTATTTCATTGTGTTCCCATTCAGTTAAGCCATCTGCATATTCCTGGCATTTAGCAGGAACTTCAATCCACTGTTGATTTATTAAATGATCATAAACATATATTTTTGAGAGATTATGAGGATCATATTTTACTTTAAATTTTTCTCTGCTTCCATTATTTTCTTCATTGAATTGTATACATACGCTGTTAAGCTTTGCAGAGTTATAATATAGACCATAAAGTTCAATTCCTTAAAAGTTTTTTTCAAACTATTTGAGAAAACTTTTCAAACTTAGTCATAAAACATGGTCTCAAACGTTGATTTTACGTTCAGAAAATTTCAAACTATATGAGAACTCACACTTTTGCAGTATAAAACATAATGTGGTTTTTTATTGACATGTTCCCACGCACGTCATTTCTGAAGAAGTTGTTAAAATCATATTGGATATGTTCCCTCAAATGCAAGGGTTAAAAAATCAGCCAAAGACGTCAATGGCATCAACTCGAGTTATTGTGAAAGTATAGTGTTATTGCAAAGGAAAATAAGCCAAGAGACATAGACTATATTTTTTTGGAGGAGAGTTATGTTATAATAGGAGCTACTTGTCAATGATGACTTACAAAGAGTATTTATATTTTCCATAGAAAGCAGTATTACCCTCTTGACTCTTCCTTTGGGGAAGACTTTATAATAAGTTTATCATTGTAATTAAGAAAAGAGGTCGAAACAAGTGAACAACCTAATCAAAATCAAAGATGTGTCAAGCAAATATGACATTACAGCCCGTACACTGCGTTATTATGAGGACATGGGATTGCTGTCTAGCACTCGAAGTGATGACTACGCATATAGAATGTACGACGAAAATGCTATTAGGCGACTTGAACAAATACTAATTTTACGTAAGCTGAATATCAGCATAAAAGACATTCAACGTGTTTTCAACACTTCTGGTTCCGATGTAGTATTAGAAGTGTTGGGGAAAAAAGTGCAGAGTATAGACGATGAGGTTTCGCTTTTGCATGAGTTGAAAGAAATCGTGCTGGATTTTATACGCGAAATAGAACAAGTGAACTTTGCAGAAAACTCAGATATAAAACTGCTGTATAATAAGGCTAAAGAGATTGAAACACATTTAATAAACATCGAATATATTGGTAAACCCTCCAATATAAACCGCTTGATTGAAATAACGGAAAAATTAGATAAAAAAATTCCTGATATAATGGTCGTTAGGATACCAGAATTCAAGGCGGTAACGTGTGGAGACCAACCGTGGGGGGAAATGTTTAAAGAAGGCGGATATATGTACCAACTATGGCAGTATTGTCATTTGTATAAGAATGTGATTTTCGATTGTTTTGATTTTTTGATTTCTAAAAATGACAAAGCTGAATGGATATGCGCCGTTAAAGATGGTGTTGCCAATGTGGATTTAAGTCCTTTTAAATTATACGATTTTCCAGGAGGCTTGTACGCTATGGCAGTCAGTATAGACGAAGATAATGAGAGTATAAATAAAGTGGAAGATAAAGTTGGTCGATGGATTGAAAACACAAATTTTGAGTTTGACAAAGACCGCAATGTTATGTTCAATATGCCTTACTTATATGAAGACGGAAGAGATATTGCCTATAAAGATATAGAAAAGGGACTTGGCTATAAACAAATGCAAAGATATTTTCCTATAAAGCTGAAAGATGATATTTAAGCACTTTGACCTCTTTTACTAGAACCTGGGACAGGTTTTGCTTTTATTGGAAATCATATAATATGAATATTAATTGATATGATTACGATATTGACTTATTATTTTACCACCAAATGCTATAAATAGATCTAGGGATTTTTTGAAAAAAGTAGGGATAATTAATATGAAATCAATTGCTAAGCTAGATCCCAAAAGTAAAGTCAAAAACTAGATGAAAGGAGATTTTTTTATGGAAAAAACAATGGGAGATATGGCGAAGTTATTGAAGCAACTAATACCAGTGAATATTCCTGAAACATATACAATCAATTCTATGTTTAGAAATATTTCGGAGGAAGAGTACATACGAGATGGCGTCCTCGCTTTTAGAGATTTTCTATATCGATTTTGCGATTATTTAATGGCTGATAACAGTTTATGTAATGTACCTAAAAAAGGCAAAAAAAAGTTTTCAGACGAAACAACTTTAACGGTAGAGTTTCCATTCTTAAACAACATTAGGAGCATATTAATAAACATAGGTCAGCATGGTATATTATCGGAGAAAGGTGATTCACTGTTGGTTAATGACTGGGAAATTCTTAGCCTCAAAAGATCTCTTAATAAAAATTCAACGGCGAAAATTCCTGTTCCGCAAATGATTAAAAGTATGAGATTTCTGACTGAATGCGGTATTAATTTTCATGGTATTGACTTGAGTATAAAAAAACCTGATATATCAAAAATTGAAGCAGTAGAAATTTCATATCCTGATTATCCGATTATGCTAACAGGTTGGAAGGTTTTGGGGATTGCCCAGAATGAACTATCAACCCGTAAAAATGACGATATCTTACTCCGATGTGATTACAGGTCGCTGAAAAACGAGGATACGGAGGTTGCCTCTATTTTGCAAGATTTTGTCTATCCCTTGTCTGCTCCCTTGCAAGAACTCGTCTTAAAATTGCATCAACATTATCTGGACTCGGGAATGGAATGTAATGTAGAATTAGGGTTTTTATGTGTTCATTTTATCTACTCGTATAAACGTAAAGCATTATGGAGGTTTTCGACATCTTTGCATAACGGTTACCGTATCATACTTAAAACAGAGAATACCTCAAAATATGCTGATGTGATCGCGAAATTCCCTGATTTTTTACAAGAAAAGATCTCTAAAGGATATGGGTGTGATAGAAAAAAGGGCAGCGGTCACGGCAACTGTCAAAAAGGTTGTGAAGGGTTTCGTTTTTCTTTGAATGAGTCATTACTTGATATAAGTCAGGAAATAAAAATATGGCAGGATAGCGAGCTGGCAAGTATGCAAAAAAAGAAGAATGGTCAGAAAATACCTGATTGTACTAAGGTTTGAATGGTAACCTATACGATTCTATAAATCTCAGTATATATAAAAACCAAAAATCTAATTAAACTGCAGACCAAGGGGCTAGTGTGCCAGCTGTACACATTTATCCTCTACACAAGGCATGTGATATAATAAATCTTATAAAGTTGTGGTATGTATAAATATATAAGAGATGAATTACATGTAAATAGTGATTTGAAATTGTATTTTCTGAAAAAAATTTAATTTATTGGCAGGTAAATTATACCATGGTATAATATTGAAAATAATTATTTTAAGGATTATTGTTAATAGTACCATGTAAAAAACAATAGAAATTCAAGAAGTTTTTTTCAAACTATTTGAGAAAAATTTTCAAACTTGCTGAGAATATTTAGGCTCAAACGTTGATTTTACGTTCAGAAAATTTCAAACTATATGAGAACTCACATTGTGACACATAAACTTTATGGTTATCTTGTTGCATATTTTTCCGCAATTCTGCGTTGTCATCGGATTATCCGGCACTTACATATAAGTGCCGGACGCACCTCCTCCGCCTTGTCTTGTGAAAAAATCTACGACAATCACCCATAGTTATTAACTTAACAGACTACTAGTAACAACCTCAGCTTTAGTAATGTTCTTATTTACAAAGTTCAACTAATTGATCGATTAAGTTGCCTACATAAGCTACAGCTTTTTGAACAGGCTCATCTGATGTGAAGTCCATGCCTGCAACTTTTAGTAAATCAAGTGGTCTTAGTTTGCCACCTGTTTTAAGCATTTCAATCCATCTGTCTACTGCTGGTTGACCTTCTTCGAAAATCATTTCTGAACAAGCTGTAGAAACTGTAAGTCCAGCGGAATAAGTGTAAGGATAAAGTCCCATGTAGTAGTGTGGCTGTCGCATCCATGTAAGTCCAGCATCTTCATCTATTTCCACTGTGTCTCCCCAGAATCCTCTTAGTACTTCCAGCTTGGTATTAGTAAGAAGATCAGCTGTTAGTGGTTGTCCTTTTTCAGCGTAGTCGTATACTTTTCTTTGGTATGCAGCTTCAAGAAGATGTGTCACAAAGTTATGGTAGTATGTTCCCATGAACTTAAGGATAACCCATTTTTTCATTTTTGGATCGTCACTTTTTGATAGCAGGTATCTTCCTAGCAACATTTCATTCATTGTAGATGGTGCTTCAACATTATATACTGATACATCAGTGTTGAAGTAGTTTTGCGCATTGTTTGCCAAGTGGAAGTGACCTGCATGACCAAGCTCATGTGCCAGAGTGAATGCATCTCTCATATTGTCTTGGAATGTAACAAGTATATATGGATGAACTGCATAAGGTGATGCACAAAATGCTCCAGTAGACTTACCAACGTTATCTGCATAATCAATCCATCTTTCATCAAATGCTTTGTTCATGATTTGAAGATAATCTTCACCCATGATTTCAAGGGATTTAAGGATTGTTTCCCTTGCTTCATCATATGTAGCAGGAGGATTGAACGTTGTATCAAGAGGTGCTTTTAAATCATAGAAGTGAAGTTTATCAAGTCCAAGCTGTTCTTTTAAAAGCTTTGCATATTTTCTCATATGTGGCGCTAGCTCTTTGTAAATTACATCGATTTGACGATGGTACATTTCTTCAGTAACTTTTTGAGGTTGTAAAAGCATCTTGGTTACTGATTCATAACCTCTTAGTTTACTCATTTTCACTTGTTTGTAAACTTCTGTATGATAAACTGCAGCATAAGTATTTTTGTATTGATTCAGTGTTTTGTTGAATGACTTATAAGCATTTGCTCTTAGTACAGGGTCTTTGCTGTATTCATATTTACCTTCGAATAGTGCAAATGAATTCGGAAGGGTGTTGCCTTCGCTATCTTCAAAAGAATCGAAGATCATATCAGCTGCTTTACTAACTGAGTAAGTTCTGTATGGTGCTTTTGTTATCTCTCCAAGCATAGCAAGTGCTTCTTCTGTATCATCTGATAGCTTGTATTTCTTTTCATCCAGTTGATCTTCTAAATAAACCTTGAACTCATCCAGTTTGGGCTCTTCTTTTAAGTATTTTGCAACTAAATCTTCTGATAAAGATTTTACTTCATTGCTTATAAATGTAAGATCAGCATTGATGCCAATAACTGCAGCTTCAGCTGCCATAGAAAGTTCTTGGATTTTTGTGTCAGTACCATCAGCAGCTTTTTGCAGTCCTGAGTAGGTGTAGAGTGCATATACTTTCACATTTAAGTCTTCATAGGCTTTAAGTGCATAATAAAGAGTAGTTGCACTTTCTCCAAGCTTTCCTTTATAGGCTTTTAGGTTCTTTACTTCTTTTTTTGCTTCTTCTAAAGACCTATCAAAGTCTTCTTTAGTCTCAAACAGTGATTTTAGATTCCAAGTCATCTGCTCATTGACTTCATTTCTATTTAACCTTTCCTTCATAAAATAACCTCCTTAATTGTTCTACTTATAATTATGACAAAAATGCAGAATATTTCAACACTAAACGTAAAATAAATTTATATGGTGAGTGAAATAATCCTCAATGCAATCATAAACTGCATTGTGTTATTATTATAAGTACTTAACCATTGTGTAGTTTGAAATGGACATTTGAGATTATGAATGACTTGGCCAATAAGTATTTATATGAAGGATATAATGTAATTGTTGATAGTAACTCTGATAGATATTCAACAAGAAAAGAGTTATATGAAATGGCATTTCAGCATAATGCAACCTCTTTTTGTTTTTGGATAAAGACAGATATTAGTACTGTAAAAAGAAGGCAAAATATTAGTGGGAATAATAATAGATCTAACAAACCATTCATATTCGAGTCAGGTATTATTGACGAAAATTAAATTGTTCTGGAAGGTACACTGTCAATTAAGTAAAATACTATGTATGAAGATAATATAGAATATCCGCTTTTTCAAGCGCTGAAGATAAGAAATATTTTCGTTAGTACTATTATTTTTATGTTTCCTTATGAGAACTCACATTTATTTATGGGGCTGCATAAAGCTTGATTTGCAAAAAAAGTAAATTATAACTAGATGACCCGGATAGTAAAAGTGCAGAAAAACTTTTGATGGAGTCTGTTCACAGGCTATTTTAACAAAAGCATATGAGTATTATTACAGTTTTATTAAAATCATTGACAGCAAATACTTAGTTTGATAATGTAATCAGCAAATATGTTAAGAAGTTTAAGGAGTTTGACGATGCTTATAAAAGGTATAGATATACAACATCGTATTCTGGAATGTGAATACCTTGCCGATACGGAGAGAAATTTCAATCGCATTGGTTTAACTATTTGTTGTCAAAATTCGTCTTACGATTAAAAGAGATGATAAGATAACAAAGCGGTTGGGCCGAAAAAAGCTCAACCGCTTTTGTTTTATCATTATTTTGAGGGGAGGATACTAAGATGTTTTTAACAGTAACATCTACAGAGAAACCGGCTACAAATTTGGGATATCTGCTCCATAAAAATCCACAAAGGCCCCAGACACATGAACTGACATTTGGTAAAGCACATGTGTTTTATCCTGTTGCAAATGATAAAAAATGTACAGCAGTGCTTATGTTGGATATTAATTCCCTGGACTTGGCTAGAACTAGAAAAAAGGCATACATGGGATTGTTTGATTATGTAAACGATAGACCCTATGTGTCATCTTCATTTTTAAGTGTTGCATTGTCACAGGTTTATAGTTCTGCTATGGCTGGAAGATGCAAAAAAAAGCCTGAGCTTGTTGATAAAAAAATGAGGTTAAAAGCTGTTATATCAATGGTTAAGTGTAAAGGAGGGGAAGAGTTCATTAGAAAGCTCTTTGAGCCTCTTGGTTATAGTATAGCCATTACAAGCTATATGCTTGATGATAAATTTGAAGAGTGGGGCAAAAGCCCATACTACACCATAAACCTTGAAAATAATTGTACTTTGAAACAGCTACTCAACCATGTATATATTCTGCTTCCTGTACTGGACAATAAAAAGCATTACTGGATAGGCAAAGATGAAGTGGAAAAGCTACTGAACCATGGTCAGGAGTGGCTTGCAGAGCATCCAGACAAGAGTATGATTATAAATAGATATTTAAACTATAAGAAAAGCTTTGCAAATATAGCCTTTGATGTATTGACTTCAGAGGAAGAAACAGAAGAGCGGGAAGAAAGGCCTGTGTCAGAGGAAGCTTTGAATCTGAATCAGCAGAGGCTGGGGACTGTTATGGCAGTCTTAAAAAGCGAAGGCATAAACTCAGTTATAGATTTGGGTTGTGGTGAAGGCAAGCTTTTAAAAATGCTGCAAAGCGATAGACAATTTAACAATATAGCCGGTATGGATGTATCGGTAACAGCGCTTGAAAGGGCAAGGGACAGGCTAAGACTTGATGATGTGCCTGAATTTAAGAGAGAGAGGATAAATCTGTTTCAAGGCTCTCTTATGTACAGGGATAAGAGGTTTTCAGGGTATGATGCAGCTACGGTTATTGAGGTTATAGAACATTTTGATATTAGTAGATTGGCTGCATTTGAGAAAATTGTTTTTGGATATGCGAGACCAAGGGTTGTGGTTATTACTACACCAAATTTTGACTATAACAAGAACTATGAAAACCTTATGGAAGGTAATATGAGGCACCGTGACCATCGATTTGAATGGACAGGAGACCAGTTTCAAAACTGGTGTTTAGATATTTGTATTAAATATAGGTATAGTGTGAGATTTATTGATATTGGGGATAAGGATAGCAGGCAGATAACTCCAACACAAATGGGGGTGTTTAAGAGATGAATTTGAAAATACCTGAATTATCACTTGTTGTTTTAATAGGACCGTCAGGGTCAGGTAAGTCAACATTTGCAAAGAAATATTTTAGACCTACCGAGGTATTGTCTTCAGATTTTTGCAGAGGATTGGTTTCTGATAATGAAAATGACCAGACTGCTACAAAGGCGGCATTCGAGGTATTGCACTTTATTGCGGCAAAAAGGCTTGAGGCGGGTAAACTTACTGTTATAGATGCAACCAATGTACAGCCATCGGCAAGAAAGCCGCTAATACAATTGGCAAGACAGTACCACTGCCTGCCGGTTGCCATAGTGTTGGATATGTCAGAAAGGCTGTGCCAGGACAGAAATGAAAAAAGAGAAGATAGAAGTTTTAGCAAGCATGTAATAAAGCAGCATAAGCAATATTTGAGAAAATCAATTAGAGGTCTGAAAAAAGAAGGTTTTAGGTATATTTATACCTTCACGAATGAAGAAGATGTTAGCAACCTGGAAATTGAGAGGCAGCCATTATGGAATAACCTAAGGCATATAAAAGGACCATTTGACATAATTGGAGATATACATGGGTGCGCTGGTGAACTTGAAATGCTTCTTACAAAAATGGGATATATTATAGAAGAAAAGGAATTTGATTATGAAGGGTTTGGGTATAATATAGCCCATCCAGAAGGTAGAAAGGCTGTATTTCTTGGAGACCTTACTGATAGGGGCCCCGATTCGTTAAAGGTATTAAAAATTGTTATGTCCATGGTAAATAGTGAATCAGCATTTTGTGTTCCTGGAAATCATGATATTAAACTGCTTAAAAAGCTTAATGGCAAAAATGTAGAGCTAAAGCATGGTCTTGATAGAACAATAGAACAGCTTGAAGGGCAGCCTGATAAATTCCTGGGGCATGTAAAGGAATTTATTAACTCTCTTATCAGTCATTATATTTTTGATGATGGTAATCTGGTAGTTGCACATGGGGGTATGAAAGAGAGTTTGCAGGGAAGAGGTTCTGGAAAGGTTCGGGAATTTGCCTTATTTGGTGAGACTACCGGGGAAACCGATGAGTTTGGACTGCCTGTAAGGTATAATTGGGCTGACGAATATAGGGGAAGTGCTATCGTTGTTTACGGGCATACGCCTGTTACAGAAATAGAGTGGATTAATAATACAATTGATATTGATACAGGATGTGTATTTGGAGGGAAACTGACAGCATTAAGGTATCCAGAAAAGGAACTCGTGAGTGTAGAGGCACTATATAAATATTATGAGCCTGTAAAGCCTTTTGAATCTGTTACCGAAAAAGCATATGAACAACCTGACAGGGATAATGACATGCTTGATATTACAGATGTATCCGGCAAGAAAATATTATCGACCAGATTAAGGAGGAATATCACTATACCCGAGCAAAATTCTGCTGCGGCTATAGAGGTTATGAGCAGGTTTGTTGCAGACCCTCATTGGCTTATATATCTTCCACCGACAATGTCTCCCTGTGAGACATCTGGTATACAGGAATACCTTGAACATCCTGAAGAAGCTTTTTCATATTACAGGCAAAGAGGAATTGACAGAGTAGTGTGTGAGGAAAAGCATATGGGTTCTAGGGCTGTTGTAATAGCATGTAGAGATGAAGAGGCAGCCAGTAAAACATTTAAAGCTGCAGATGGACAAAAGGGGATTTGCTATACAAGGACAGGGAGAGAATTTTTTTCAGAAGAAGACCTGAAAAATGCTTTTATTGATGAAGTAGTAGATACCTTAACCCAGTCAGAATTCTGGGAAAAGTTTGAAACAGATTGGGTATGTCTTGATTGTGAATTGATGCCATGGTCTGCCAAGGCACAACTTTTGCTAAAAGAACAGTATTCAGCTGTGGGTACAGCAGGGGTGCAGTCATTAAGGCAGGTAGTTCCTCTGTTGAATGAAGCAGCAGGAAGAGAATTAATATGCTTTGAAGTTTCAAATGAAACCTCAGGTAAAAATATGGACATAAAAGAGCTTGCAGCCAGGTATCAGGAAAAGATGGAAATGCTTAATAAGTACGTTGAAGCATACAGAAAGTATTGCTGGCCTGTGAATTCATTGCATGGCTACAAGCTTGCACCATTTCATATAATGGCAGTTGAAGGAAGGACATTTATAAACAAAGAACATCTGTGGCATATGAATGAAATAAATGAGATATGTAAAGCAGGTAGTAACCTGTTAATGGCTACAAATTTTATGGAGGTGGATGTAACTAATGATGACAGTATAAAAGGTGGGGTAGACTGGTGGTACGGATTAACCCAAAATGGTGGAGAAGGAATGGTTGTAAAGCCATTGGATTTTACAGTAAAAAATGAAAATGGGTTAATTCAGCCTGCTGTAAAATGCAGGGGAAGAGAATACCTCAGAATTATATACGGACCGGAATATATGCTAGATAAAAACATGAAGAAGCTAAAAAAACGATCTTTGGGTAAAAAGCGTTCACTTGCATTAAGAGAATATGCCCTTGGAGTGGAAGCCCTTGAAAGGTTTACAAGGAATGAACCGTTATATAGGGTGCATGAGTGTGTATTTGGTGTCCTCGCATTGGAAAGCGAGCCAGTAGACCCAAGGTTATAAATACTCTAATATAGAGTATGTGATGGAAGACTCTAAGATAATAAATAGTATTTACCAGAAGGCAGGGGCATCAGAAAACTGCACACTTATTGTCGGTAATGAAGGGCACTGTTTTTATCTGGAAATAACATGGCCGGCATTTGATAAGTTATCAGGCTGGAGCCGATAAGAATTTTAATAATTGGAATACATGTTCTTCTGTGGAATTAACTATCTTCTGGCGTGACCGTGCAAATAATAGTTGATATAAAACGGCAGGTGACGCCAGAACAAATCAAAAAAGCCAAAATAAAATTATTTAGAATCAATTAAACCTCTTATCTCCTCAATTGGGTATAGTTGATTCAATAAGCCTTTTGTACCATCTATAGTAAAAATATTCTCATCTTCTCTTGGAGTTTCAAGGTCTTTATGGTACTTTTCTATTTCATTTGAATTAACATAAAAAAGAAACTTGCTTCTTAATGTAGATTTATAGATTTTTCTAATATTTTGCCTTCTTTTTACGGTACTAATATCTGTCTTTACCCAAAAACAAAAAGGTTTTGCATTATGCCGAAATGCCATTTCATATAATTCTTTTCTTATTGAATACCTATCAGAGTTACTATCAACAATTACATTATATCCTGCATGTAAGTACTTATTGGCCAAGTCATTCATAATCTCAAATGTCCAGTAATAGTTTCTTGTTTGATCCAAATTATGATTTAATGCTATCATGTCGCTGGAAAGATAAACACATGGAATTACTTCAGCAATAACTTTTGCAAGAGTACTCTTACCACTTCCTGGTATGCCAAAAAATAAGAACAGATTATTATTTCTCCTTTTGTTTTCAGGGATCACTAAACTTTGCTCTACTTCCTTCGTAACCTTTTCCTTCAAAGCTATCAATTCATTGAACTTCTGACTATTAATTGGTATATCCATAACCTTTTCCTCTTTCTGATTTAGCTATACCATATCCCAAATTGCCAACCCCTTTAGCTTTTAAGATTTCACTTGAACTACGTCTAATTCTTCCTGTTCCGGCAGCTTTGCCATCTACATATAAAAATAAGTAGTTGTGGGTATCGGATTCTATTGAACAGACTTACGATATCGATCAGTACTCTATCGTAACTGAATTATACATCGAGTGAAATTTTTTATCAAGTGTCCAATTTTTTGAGGTTCCCCTTTTTTTACGAAGGTATGATTTTTGCTTGCGAAGGAGCAAAGCGACTCAGACCGTAATGAAATATCCTTTTATAGTAAGTCCTGCGAAGCATGAGATTGCCACACTTCGTTCGCAATGACACGGGTATTCCTTTAAAGATTTAATTACCTCAAAAAAATTCTCAATTACAACAGAGGGTTTGTTCTATTCTTCTTATTTCAAAGATTGTAGCATTTTAAATTATAAAAAATGGGGGAACTCAAAACAAATAATATTGACATTGTCACAAATACGTGGTATTTTATATTTATAAATACAAACGTTTACGGAGCAATTATATGGCAGTTACAATAAAAGACTTGGCAAAAATAGCGGGAGTATCTTATGCTACGGTATCCAGAGCATTAAATGACCATCCTGAGGTGAGTATTGAAACAAAGGAGCAGATTAAGAAAATTGCAAGAGAAAACGGGTACTCGCCAAATGAAATAGCAAGGGGACTTGTAAAAAAGAATACAAATACCCTGGGGCTTTTGGTTCCGGATATTTCAAACCCATATTTTCCAGAGGTTGCAAAGGGAGTGGAAGACAGGGCAAACAGGGAAGGATATAATATTTTTTTATGCAATACGGGATGGAATACAGAAAAGGAAATACAGTACATAAAAACATTAAGGGATAAAAGAGTTGCGGGTATAATTATTGCACCTGCTGCTTCGGATACATATAAAAAAGTGAAGTCATTGGAATTGGATAATCCCGTTGTGTACATAGGAAGCAGATCGGATGACCGGTCCATGAGTTTTGTTATAATAGATAATGAAAAAGCGTCATCAATGGCAACAGAATATCTTATTGAGCTTGGTCATACCGATATAGCCTTTATTGGAGGAAATGAGAACTCAGTTGCAAATGAGGAAAGATTCAACGGATATAGAAATGCGCTTAAGATTCATGGGCTTGAAAGAGAAGTGCATATTGTAAAGGGAAGCAGTTTTAACAGGGAAAGTGGATTTAATTTGATGTCTGCTTCCATAAAAGAAGGCAGAATACCCCATGCAGTTGTTTGTGCAAATGATATTATTGCCCTTGGTGTAATAGAAGCACTTGAAAGCAATTTTTATAATGTGCCCGGAGATGTTTCTGTTGTGGGATTTGATGATATTGCCTATGCATCGCTGCCAAAGATAAACCTTACAACTGTTGCACAGCCTAAGTATGATATGGGCTCAATGGCAGCCGACATAGTATTCAGGAAAATAGGTGCACGGCAAAGCGGTGCGGGAAATCATATTGTTTTACAGCCTGCCCTTATCAAAAGGGGAACATGCAGGAAAAGATAATTGGAAAGGACACATAAGTTTTTTTAATGAGACATAGCAGGTATATTAAACTTTGTTGAATATAAAGTGAAGTTTTTTTTCAGCCATTCGTAAACGTTTACGAATTAGCTGCAAGAATATATTGATTTGGAGGTTGAAACTGATGGATGGGAAAATGAGAGGTGTAACACTTTATGCCGACTGGGATCCAAAGCCTGAATTCAAGCTGGGTTCAAAGGATATTGAAAAAAGGCAGACATATCTTGGCAGTTTAGTATGGAAAAATCCCAGGATTGAAATTGCAGAGCATGATATTCCAAAGCCAGGACCTGATGAAGTGCTTATCCAGGTAAAGGCATGCGGTATATGTGGAAGTGACGTTCATATGGCTCAGCCTGATGATGACGGATATATATATTATCCTGGTCTTACCGGATTTCCGTCAATCCTCGGGCATGAGCTTGGAGGAATTGTTGTCGAAGCAGGAAAAAAAGCTTACGACAAACAGACGAACAAACCTTACAGGGGTGGAGAATTGGTGTGTGCAGAGGAGATGCTTTGGTGCGGAAGCTGCAAGCCATGTGCCGATGGATATCCCAATCACTGTGAAAGACTTGATGAGATTGGCTTTAACGTAAATGGTGCATTTGCAAAATACATTGTGCTTCCTGCAAAGGTGCTGTGGAGCCTTGAGCCCTTAAGGAAAGTTTATAAGACTGAAAAGGAAGTCTTTATGGCGGGAAGTCTTGTTGAGCCTACAAGTGTTGCTTATAATGCGGTTGTAGAAAGGGGAGGGGGTATAAGGCCCGGGGATAATGTTGTGATATGTGGCGGAGGTCCTGTTGGTGTGGCAGCATGTGCAATAATGAAGAGGCAGGGAGCAGCACGTGTTATTCTTTCTGAACCTGAAATAGGAAGAGCAGATCTTGGCAGAAAAATGGGTGCAGATTTTGTAATCAATCCATTGAAGGAAGATTTTGCAGAAAAGGTACTTGAATATACCCATGGAATGGGAGCAGCTCTTTATCTTGAGGCTACAGGCCTGCCAACGGTAGTTTATCCCGGGATTGAAAAGGCTGTCTGGGAAGGAAAAAGACTTAACAGCACGGTAGTTGTTGTTGCAAGGGCAGAAGCAAAAATACCTGTTACAGGTGAAGTGTTGCAGGTAAGAAGAGCCACGATAGTTGGCTCCCAGGGGCATTCAGGGCATGGAACATTCCCCAGGGTCATTGAAAGCATGGCAAGTGGAATGGATATGCTTCCATTGATAACAAAGACAATTGCCCTTGATGAAGTACCAGAAAACATTGTAATGCTGAGGGCAGACAGAAAAGAATGCAAAATTACATGCATTCTGTAAACGTTTAAGAGGGGAGAATTGATATGAAGGATAAGAAAAAATGGATTTTTACCGAAGATCCTACCATAATGTTTGAAGATAATACTGTAGGAAGATTGAAAAAGGAAATATGGGATATGGATAAGGAAGGTATTGACAAGATTCTTGAAGAATATGGTATTCCGTCAGAATCAGAGCTTGGAAAGGCAGGCTGCTATATCCAGAATACATCCAGGAACAAGGTAATTGAGAAAAGAAGAAAAAATGACATAGTGTTTGTACCGGTTGGCTGTACTGAGAATCATGGAATTCATGCCAACAGCGGACTTGATACATTTATGGTGACCCAGATACTCGAAGGGGTAAGAAGGTATACCAAAAAGCAGGGAAGAGAATGCAGCCTGGCATTTCCTCCCCTTAATTACGGAGGTCACCCGTATCACCACTTGGGAATGCCCGGTACAATAATAATGCCACATGAAGTTGTTGTAGAAACACTTATATATGCAATGCTGGGACTCTGGAACGATGGATTCAGAAAGATAATACTTGTAAACAACCATGGACATTTGTGGATGCTTGAGTCAGCCATACAGGAATTCATGAAAAGATTCCAGCTTCCTGGGATATTCCAGGTGCTTGACTGGCACAGGGCTGTAAGGGAATTTTTCCATCCAACTGATAAAGAAGACAGTCTTGAGACCAATTTTGTGCATGCAGATGAAAGTGAAACAGCAGTAGGGCTTTTGATGTTCAAGGACATGATTGATATGAGTGTTGTGCAGGACGCAGAGGGAGAAGGATTTCTGCCTGACGGTCACTTTGATAAATCCGTTGAACCATTCAGAAGACCTCACAGATGGTCCGAAGGTGAAGGACACATGGCGATAGAGAGGGCAGCCACTCCTGAGGGCGTTGTCGGAAAACCAAGCATTGCTACGGCTCAAAAGGCTAAAAGACCCATAGCTGCAATACTTGAATACCTTACACTTGTTCATGATCAGATTCTGGAAGCTTTTCCTGCTGGAGAAGTTCCCCCGGTAGAGAAGGTCACACTCAGGACAGAGGAAGAAATGAAACCTTTCTTAATGGAACCATTCAGTGAAGGCTGGAAGTCCGTATATGAATTGAATCCAATAGGAGTATTTAGTAAGCTTTAATACATTATTCAAGAGGTGCCTTTTGGCGCCTCTTTATGACGGGAGGGTAATGCTATGAAGACAAGCATAAGCATAATTGATGAAGGGACGGACAAAATGCCCTTTGTTTTGAGGGGAGAATATGAAAATAGTATTAAAAAAGCTGCCGATCTTGGTTTTGATGCAGTAGAGATGCATATAAGGAAGCCCGGCATAATCGATCCTTTTAAAATCAATGATTACTGCAGAAAATCAAAAATCAGGGTTTCGTCCATAGGAACAGGACTTTCATATGGGCTTGACGGATTGAGCCTTATGAGCAGCGATTATGGTAACAGGCTGAAGGCGGTTGAAAGAATGAAAGAATATATCACCCTTGCAAAAGAGTTGGATGCTGTTGTCATAGTCGGACTTATAAAGGGTCTGATTCCTGAAAAAGAAAGATATGATAAGTGTATAGAATTACTAAAGCAAAGTTTGTATAAATGTATTGATGAAGCTGAAAAAAGAGATGTGATACTTGCATTTGAAGCAATAAACAGGTATGAATCCAATTTCCTGACAAAAATAGATGAAATGATTCACTTTTTAAAAGGATTTAAAAGCAGGGCTTTAAATGTTCATATTGATACATACCATATGAACATTGAAGAGGCCGATATGTGTGAAAGTATAATGAAATGCAAGGATATGCTGGGGCATGTTCATATTGCAGATAATGACAGGATGTACCCAGGACATGGACATATATCTTTTGATAAACTTTTTGAAAGTCTTGATTTAATTGGTTACAAAGGATATTTAGCAGTAGAATGCCTGGCACTTCCCAGTCCTGAAATTTGTGCAGAGCATTCCATACAGTTTTTTAAAAATTACAAGAAGTCATAGATAATATGTGCAATTGATAGAAAGGGTGTCAAAATGGAAAAGGGCATTTGCATAGGTATTATTGGGGCCGGAAGGATTGGAAGATTGCATGGGGAAAATATTATAAACAACGTACCGAATTCTGATATCAGGTGGGTATGTGACAGATATGCAGAGAACCTGGGGGATTGGTGCAGCAGTATTGGTGTAAAAAACCATTCAAAGGATTACAGGGATGTAATAAATGACCCTGATGTGGAAGCAGTGCTTATATGTTCATCCACAAATACCCATGCCCGGTTTTGTATAGAGGCTGCACAAAAAGGCAAGCACATATTCTGCGAAAAACCCGTAGACCTTGATATAGAAAGAATAAAGCTGGTTGAAAATGCTGTTGAAAAAGCAGGAGTAAAGCTGCAGGTGGGTTTTAACAGGAGGTATGACCACAATTTTTGCAGGGCCAGGAAGCTTATAGAAGAAGGGAAAATAGGCCGGCCCCATGTTATCAAAATTACATCAAGAGATCCTGAACCTCCTCATGCTGAATATGTGAAGGTGTCCGGAGGTATTTTCCTGGATATGTCAATCCATGATTTTGATATGGCAAGATTCATTTGTGGAAGTGAAGTTAAGGAAGTATACGCAAAAGGTACTGTTTTAATAGATGAAAAAATCGGTAAGGCGGGAGATGTTGATACGGCTGCTGTTTTACTTGCATTTGAAAATGGTGCTATTGGTATTATTGATAACAGCAGGAAGGCAGTTTACGGATATGACCAAAGAATTGAAGCCTTTGGATCTGATGGGTGTATTGAAGTAGCAAATGATTTTCCCAATACTGCAGTACTTTCAAACAATGAAGCTGTATACAGGGATAAACCAAAGTATTTTTTTCTTGAAAGGTACAGGCAGTCTTATATTGATGAGATAAAATCATTTGTAAACTGTATTGTCAATGATAAAAAACCTGAAGTTACAATAAAAGATGGCCTTAATTCTTTAATTATAGGTCTTGCTGCCAAAAAGTCATGGCAGGAGGGGAAATGCATAAAAATCTAGATATATTCCTGTTTTCTTTTTTGTGCCAAACCTCAGATAACCCACTATGTTGTTAAGATGATAGAGTGATTTTTAATCGGTATATTAAGATGCATTGTTTATATATTACAATTTCAATAATCCCATAACGATTAATTTGAAATATTAGAAATAATTATTTGTTTCTCTACCTAAAAAAACATGAATTCCTGTATTATTTAAGATAAAATAATATATGGAGGTGAAATGATAAAAAAAAGATGTTTATCACTAGAAAAAATTAAAATTTATTATTTATTTTGTTATAATTTGTTTAAGCACTCTATTTTTTACTTCGTATAGTTCATTAACTCAACTTATAGCTGAGATTCCAATAATTCTTATTCTCTCCCCGCGCAATTACGTACTTGACTATTTTATGGGAAGAACATACAATGAGATAAAGCTTGGTTTTATTCATTACCTCATATTTTGATAAGTTTTCTTAGCTTAATTGGTATATTTGTAATATTAAGAAAAAATAAGATATTGGAGCTATAAATGATAAAATATATATGTTATAATTTTATGGTAAAATTAACGGCAATAATTTGAGCAAAAGAATACAAGGATGGTGATATTATAATACAATATCAAGGAAGGCTGTTGTATAAAGCTGTGTTAAAGACACTTCTTTTACTATTTATTCTCTTAGTTTTTATTTCTGCCTGTGAAAATCAGAATTTGGATAGCAGTTCTTTAGGGAATATAGTAAACGAAGGACTTGCAACATCTATTGGAAAGAATATTTATTTTACTGATGTAGACGGAATATACCGGACAAATGCCTCAAATGAAGTTAAGAAGCTATATACTGATATTCAAAGAGTTAATTATCTAAGTGTGTACAATGATGAATTGTACTTTATTGACCTTGCAAGTCCTACTTTGTATAAAATGGACTTAGATGGAAGTGAGAAGCAAAAAGTATTAGATTACTGTTATTCCTACGTAATAGAAGGAGACTATATTTACTACATAAGATCAGATAAAGAAGTTATGTATTTACGTCAATTATATAGAAGTAAAATTGATGGCAGTGACAGCAAGAAGCTTTGTGATGCAAGTGTAATTAATGAATTTACAATATATAATGGTCAGATATATTATATCATAGACTATGATGATCCTATGGAGCCATTTGGAACAGGCCGGAGAATTTATAAAATGGATATTGATGGAAGTAACAATATGCTTTTGTCAGATAATCAGAGCAAGTCAATTAATATATATGACGGATGGATTTATTTTGTAAATTATGATGATGAAAAAAGGATATATAGGATAAGGTTTGACGGAAGTAGTAAAACCAAATTGAATAATGTCAGTGCCTGGGACCTTAATGTTTATGACGGATGGGTATACTTTACACATTTTAATGATATGAAAGCATATAAATTTAGTTTGGATAACTGGTCAAATATAATTAAGCTTGATAAAGTAGAAAGTTATGAACTTAATATTGTTAATGGATGGCTGTATTACATTAATGGAGCAGATCACAATGAATATGGCTATGGATATACATATAAAGCTAAACTTGACGGAACAGACAATCAAAGAGTAGCAAAAGACATAGAGGAATAGATAAAAATGAAGCAGGTGGCAATTATATGATAGGCCTATACAATCTAAAAGAGTATCAGGCTGTAGTCTTAAAATTAGTTGACTCAACGGAGGGAGAAATATGAGCTTTAAAATATGTACTATCGGATGTGCTGCCATAGCAGACAGCGTTCACGGTCCATCTTATGTAAAATACAAAAGCAATTATCCTGACACCATTCTGAGAGCTTGCTGTGATATTGATGAAGCAAGGTCAAAGATATTTCAGAAGAAATTCGGCTTTGAGAGATGTTACACTGATTATGTAGAAATGCTTGAAATAGAAAAGCCTGATGCAGTATGTGTCATTTCCCCTGATATTTTAACTTCGGAAATAACCATAAAAGTTTTAAATCTGGGTTTTCCTTTGATTTTAGAAAAGCCTCCGGGAAGGAACAGGGAGGAAACACTGCGAATGGTTGAAGTGGCTCACAATTCAGGGCTTGCAAACCAGGTGGCTTTTAACAGGAGGTTTGTACCGCTGGTGAGGGAACTGAAAAAGATACTTGAAACAAATTTTACTTGTAAGCAAATACATAACATAAGGTATGATTTTTTCAGGGTAGGGCGCAAAGATTCGGATTTTTCCGCTACTGCTATTCATGGTATAGATACTGTCAGGTTTTTGGCAGATTCGGATTATGAATATGTAAGATTTTATTACCAGCAGCTGCCTCATATTGGAGAGAATGTTGTAAACATTCATATGTACTGTGTTTTTAAGTCAGGTGCAGCCGCACAGTTGAATTTTCGTCCTGTTGCGGGTGTAATTATTGAAAGGGCGGTAGTTAACTGTTACAATCATTCATTCTTTTTGAACATACCCATATGGGGTGCTATGGACTCTCCTGGAAGACTTATACACCTGGAATCAAACAACTTGAAGCTCGACGTAACAGGCAGGACTATAACAGATGGGGATCGGATGTTTGAAGAAAGTGGTTTCTATGCGGAAAATGAATGCTTTTTTAATGATGTAAGAGCCGGCAGAAAGCCTGTAAACGATATAAAATCCAGTTTGCAGTCGGTTGAGGTTGCAGATTGTATTAGACAAAGAATACCTGAATATTATGCATAATTTATATTTATAGAGGTTGGTATATGATGAAAGCTTTGCTATTAAAAGAATACGGAAGGTTTACATATGAGGACTTGCCGAAACCTGAGGCAGGACCTGATAATGTACTCGTAAAGGTGAGAGCCTGTGCTATTTTCGGAAGCGATGTGCATGGAATGGATGGAAGCACAGGGAGGGGGTACAAAACAGCTTACGATGAGCCTTGCAGATTATTGGGGAGTATATGGAATTACTGTAAATTGTCTTGCGCCATTATGGTTCAGTAGTGTTTCTTGCTTCTGATGAAAGCAAGTATATTACAGGCCAGACTATACTTGTTGATGGAGAAATATCAACAGGAGCAACAAGAGCAACAAATAAAAAGTAATAGGGCATAAAAACAGATAAAATAAGTTCAGCATCATATAAGTTCGTGCCCAGTGTGGTAGAGTACGTATATTGTTATTTGTATAATAATCCGACGACCAGCATGTTTTGAAATAATTCATTATTTCAAAAATCATGTACCTTAATTTTTGTGGAGTGCAGCGACTCTCATTAAGCAATGCGGAAAAATATGCTGCAATATGAGTATTGACTTTTGAATGGTGGATTATCCCATTTACACCAAAGATTATTCATTCCCTTGCAATTTATATTTTACTTCACTGTTTCGCTTTAAAACCCCTGGATAAAGATGATCACCTTTTGCAGTTGAAACCTCAATCAATTCTCCTGATTGTATCATGTTTTGTATCCTCAAAAATAACCATCGGTCACCTACCCCCGGTATTTGATTTAATGTTTTGCCAATTAACTGTGCAATCTTAAATTCTCCGTCAGGTATATTTGCTCGAATCGCAAAATCATAGAAATTCTCTGGTACACTTACGACGATTCCGTTAATTATGGCACGCAGAGCAGCATTTTCACCTGACAAATTACTCCAAATATGTGCATAAATTCTGCGTTTTACTTTACTTATAGACTCTTCATAATCTATAAATACTCCAAGGTCTTCCGCAGATACTTCTCCTGTACTACGATAACAAATAATGCTGTTATCTTTCTCAATCTGCTTTGGAATACATACGACTGAAAGTGGTGTTAATGCATCTACCATCAAACTACAAACAAAATACATACTACACATTTCCACAGGATCA
>JANQLN010000042.1 GCA_028280575.1 Clostridia bacterium | reverse complement strand
TTTTCTTAATGGAGCATACTAAATTTAGTAGTATGAATAATAAGCATATACAACATTTAGTATGCTCCTTGCTTGAAATTGATACAACGCAAATTGCTTTAATAATAAACCTTTTTCATCTCAACAATTTCAGTGTTTCGCGTGCTATGGCCAGCTCTTCATTTGTCGGTATAACAAGTGTTTTTACTTTTGCTCCCGGATTACTTACGTCCATTTCCATGCCAACTGCCTTATCATTTAACCTGTTGTCGATAGAAATACCTAAGTTTTCCATATTTGCAACGACTATTCTCCTTATTATATTATTGTTTTCACCAACGCCTGCAGTAAAAACTACGGCATCCGTTCCATTTAAAACTCCAATATATTCGGAAATATAATTTTTAACCCTGTAGCAAAAAATTTCAATAGCAAGCTCAGCCCTTTTGTTGCCCTCTCCGGCTGCTGCCATTACATCCCTAAAATCACTGCTCACCCCTGATATTCCCAGAATACCGGATTTTTTGTTTAGATACTCGTTGACTTCATCAATACCCATTTTTTCCTTACTCATTATATATGCTATTACCGCCGGGTCTACAGTTCCGCTTCTGGTTCCCATCGCCAGCCCTGCAAGGGGTGTAAATCCCATACTGGTATCTACGGATTTTCCATTTTTAATGGCACAAATACTTGCTCCATTCCCAAGATGGCAGGTTATCACCTTCATATCCTCAAAAGATTTTCCTAATAGTTTTGCTGCCCTTTGCGCGACATATTTATGGGATGTTCCATGAAATCCATATTTCCTTATACCATATTTTTCATACATTTCATAAGGCAGGGCATATAAATAAGCATGCTTGGGTATGGATTGGTGAAAGGCCGTATCAAAGACAGCAACCATAGGCTTATGGGGAAGCACCTGCTTGCAGGCTTCAATACCTACTATATTTGCAGGGTTATGGAGCGGGGCAAGCTCAACGCATTCCTGGATGGTCTCCATTACATCATCATCAATTATCACAGAATCATGAAATTTTTCCCCTCCGTGGACAACCCTGTGACCTACCGCGTGAATCTCATCCATACTTGACAGTACTCCTTTACCACCTTCAACCAGAGTATCAAGCACTTCTACGATTGCAACCTTGTGATTGCCCATTTCCTTTTCCTTTATTTTAGTTTCGTTATCAATGCCTGTATTCTTTATAAATGACTGCCCTATGCCTATCCTGTCACACAATCCCTTTGCAAGAACCTTTTCATTATTGGCATCAATTAACTGGTACTTCAAAGATGAACTTCCGGAATTTATTACTAAAACCTTCATTTTTTAAACCCCTTTTTAAATATATCTTGTTGATTTTTTGTACTTATTATTCAATTCTTAGCTGTTTATTTTAAATAACAAAATTTTCACCGCAGCAATTACCCAGTTTGCGCCTGGACTGCTGTAATAGCAGCTACTCCAACGATATCATCAGCACTGCATCCTCTGGATAAATCGTTAACAGGCTTTGCAATTCCCTGGGTAACAGGTCCGTATGCTTCTGCCTTTGCCAGCCTCTGTGTAAGCTTATAAGCAATATTACCCGAATTGAGGTCAGGAAAAATCAATGTATTTGCCCTGCCGTCTACCTTGTTTCCAGGTGCTTTTGTTCTGCTTACAGACCGGACAAGAGCTGAATCCACCTGCAGCTCACCGTCTATTATCAAACCGGGAGCTTTAGCTTTTGCCAGCTTCGTCGCCTTAACAACCTTTTCTGTGAGTTCACTTTTTGCACTCCCGTAAGATGAATAAGAGAGCAAAGCAACAACAGGCTCCGCATTTATTAACGACTTAAATGTCTTTGCTGATTGTACTGCAATTTCTGCTAATTGCTCCTCATCAGGATTTTCATTTATACCGCAATCCGAATAAATGAAAGTTCCATTATGGCCATGTTCGCAATCTGGAACCACCATAACAAAAAAAGATGAAACCAGCCTGGCTCCGGGTGCTGTTTTAAGTATTTGCAGTGCAGGCCTTAGAGTATTTGCAGTTGAGTTGACGGCTCCGGCCACCATGCCGTCCGCTTCATCCATTTTCACCATCATAACGCCATAATAAAGAGGCTGTTTTATTAGCTCCATAGCCTGCTCTTTTGTTACTCCTTTTGCCTTTCTAAGCTCATAAAATTTATCTGCAAATAATTCCAGCCTGTCGGAGTTATAAGAATCGACGATTTTAACTCCCTCCAGATCAATTTCTCCCGCAAGTTCTTTTATTGACAGTTCATTCCCAATTAACACCACGTTCGCTATTTCCTGCCTGACTATTTTAGACGCAGCTTCTACAACCCTCCTGTCCGCACTTTCAGGAAGCACAATAGTTTTTTTGTCAGATTTTGCTTTATGTATGATTTCATCAAGAAAACCCATGATAACTCCTTTCATGTCTTGTATTGAATGTTTTATTATCACCAGGTATTATTAACTGCTTATATCAAGCATTACCGGGCATATATATTATACACAAATGGTTTATTGTATACAAGAATCATTTAAAAAAAATATTAAATTTAACATAGATATGTTCTTAAATATCTTTTTTGTTATAGTTTATTACATATCATGTAACATTTGATCAAACTTTTTTACTGCTTTAATGCTTATTTATTAATTTTCCCTCAATGTCAAAGCTCCAAAATCATATACCTGTTTTGTTTCTTTAGCTCTCAAGCTCATCTTTAAGAAGCTTGTTAACCATCTGGGGGTCAGCTTTTCCTTTCGTCTCCTTCATAACCTGTCCAACAAGGAATCCTATGGCTTTTTTCTTGCCGTTTCTGTAATCTTCAACAGATTTAGGATTACTTTTTACAACTGCCGACACAATATTGTTTAACTGCCCCTCATCATTTACTACTTTCAACCCTTCCCTTTCAACAATCCTTTCCGGCTCATCTGCTGTTTCAAACATTTTCTTAAAAACAGTCTTTGCAATTTTACCGCTTATAACTCCATTTTCTATTAATTTTATGAGATTGGCAAGGTGTGACGGGGAGAATGGTATTTCCTCACACTCAGAATTTTTCATTAAATTCATTAAATCTCCCATAATCCAATTACTTACAGCCTTTGCATTATTACTTAAGCCAACGGCTTCCTCAAAAAAATCAGCCGTTTCTCTGGACGCTGTTATTATCTTGGCATCATATCCAGGGATTTTATACTGATCAATATATCTTTTCTTCCGTTCGTCCGGTAACTCAGGCAAGGTGCTTTTTATCCTATCAAGCCAGTTTGCGTCAATTATAACAGGAGCAAGGTCAGGTTCGGGAAAATACCTGTAATCATGAGCCTCTTCCTTACTTCTCATGGAATAGCTCAATCCCTTTTCATCGTCCCATCTTCTTGTTTCCTGTTCAATACTGCCCCCGGATTCAATTATATCAATCTGCCTTTTTGCTTCCGACTCAATTGCCCTGGTAATTGACCTGATTGAATTCAAGTTTTTCATTTCGGTACGGGTTCCCAATTCTTTTTCTCCGGCAATCCTTACAGAAAGGTTTACATCCGCCCTTAAAGACCCCTCCTGCATTTTACAGTCAGATACTTCGGTATATTTCAGAATGGACCTTACACTTTCCATAAAAACCCTTGCATCTTCCGCCGATCTCATATCAGGTTCCGTAACAATTTCAATAAGGGGCACTCCACACCTGTTGTAGTCGATTAAAGAGCCTGTTTCCCATTCGTCATGTATAAGCTTGCCGGCATCTTCCTCAATATGTATCCGGGTAATACCAACTCTCTTTTTTTTATCGTTTAAATCTATGTCGATATACCCTTTGACGCATAAAGGCAAATCAAACTGGGATACCTGGTATGCCTTTGGAAGATCAGGGTAAAAATAATTCTTTCTGTCCTGTTTGCTAAAATCCAGTATTTTGCAATTCATGGCAAGACCTGCTTTTGCAGCGTATTCCACAACATTTTTATTAAGTACGGGAAGCACTCCGGGCATACCTGTACAAACAGGACAGCAGTGTGTATTAGGTATGCCCCCAAATTCCGTCGTACATGAACAATATATTTTAGATTTAGTTGCTAGCTCCGAATGAATCTCCAAACCTATAACAATTTCATATTCCATAATACCATCTCCTAATCCAATTCAGGATACTTGTTTGCAAAATCAGTATTCTGCTCAAAAGCATACCCTATCTTAATTAATGTTCCTTCATCAAAAGGTTTTGCAATAATCTGCATTCCTATAGGCATATTTTCGCCGTCAAAACCACATGGCACCGAAACAGCAGGCAAACCTGCAATATTAACGGATGCGGTAAAAATATCACCCAGATACATTTCTATGGGATTATCTATTTTTTCACCTATCTTATATGCGGTAGTAGGTGCAGTTGGTCCAATCACAGCATCGTAGTTGTCAAAGGCCCTGTTAAAGTCATCCATTATTATAGTTCTCACCTGGAGGGCCTTTTTATAATATGCATCATAATATCCGGAGCTTAGTGCATATGTGCCCAGCATGATTCGCCTTTTTACCTCTTCACCAAAGCCTTCACTTCTTGTCTTCCTGTATAAATCAATCAAATCTGTATACCTTGAGGCCCGGTACCCATATTTTACTCCATCATATCTTGCCAGGTTTGAGCTGGCTTCCGCCGATGAAATCAAATAATATGCAGGTATTGAGTATTCAGTGTATTGAAGAGACATTTCCTCACACTCAGCTCCCAGGGATTCAAGCACACCGGCTGCATTTTCCAGGGCTTTTCTCACATCCTCATTAATACCTTTCGTCATATATTCTTTTGGCACGCCTATCTTCATACCCTTGATATTATTGGTCAAAAAGCCGGTATAGTCAGGGTATTCAATATTTGCGGAAGTTGAATCCATTTTGTCATATCCTGCAATTGCATTCATTACCACAGCACAGTCGGTCACATTTTTGGTCAGCGGTCCAATCTGGTCGAGAGAAGATGCAAAGGCAACCAGACCATATCTTGATACCGCTCCATATGTAGGCTTTAAGCCTACAACTCCGCAAAAGGATGCAGGCTGGCGAATAGAGCCGCCGGTATCGGAGCCTAATGCAAAAGGTATCAATCCCGCGGCAACGCTTGCAGCCGCTCCGCCACTGGAGCCTCCCGGAACACATGATGTATTCCAGGGATTTTTCGTCTTTTTGAAAAATGAATTTTCAGTTGATCCGCCCATTGCAAATTCGTCCATATTCAGCTTGCCCGCTATTATGGCTTTTTGCTCCTTAAGCTTTTTAATAACAGTAGCGTCGTACGGGGGTATAAAATTGCTGAGCATCTTCGACGCACATGTTGTCGGTATACCCCTTGTACAAATATTATCTTTGACAGCTACAGGTATTCCCCCAATCGGTGACAAGAATTTTCCCGCATCAATATCATTTTGTATTTCTCTTGATTTTTTCAATGCTTCATCTTCAACAACTGTTATATAGCTTTGTATTTTGGGGTCAATCTTCTTAATTCTGTCGATTACGGCCCGGGTTATTTCTACCGAACTCAGTTCCCTGTTTTTTATTTTATCGCTCAAAATATGTACAGGCATGCTGCATATTTCCATCAAACTACCTCCTGCCATCCTTATTTATATTTTTAAAAAATCACTCCACTATCTTTGGAACCTTAAAGCATCCGTTTTCAACATCCGGAGCATTCCTTAGGATATCCTCCCTGTCATATGATTCCATTTCAATGTCTTCCCTGAAAACATTGCTGACAGGCTTCACATGCTCCCTGGGTTTTATACCTTCCGTATCAAGCTCATTGAGCTTGTCAACATAACCGAGTATCTCTTCCATGTCTCTTGTAAGCCTTGTTTTGTCATTTTCAGATAAATTAAGGCGGGCAAGGTTTGCAACATGCTGTATAACTTCCTTTGTAACCTTCATCTATTTCCCTCCAAAAATATTAAATTTAAACTTTAACTATTATATTTTATTTTTAACAAGACAATTATATATAATCTGCCATTTTGCGTCAATAAACAGCACACAATTTAATAGGACAAAAGTTCTATGAGAGTTTCCCCATTTTTTAGAATAGGTATAAATTTACGCGTATAATGAAACATTTATCAGTCCAATCATTTAGAAAAAGTAAGTGTCTAGAACCTTGAAAAAGGCTACCCGGCATATTCACCATCCGTAGTTCAGATGCCGGCTTGCGGCGTCCGTGCCGCAATTTACGCCTTTTTCAAGAACCTATACACTAACATTTTCTTGTACAATATAGTTGTAATCAAATCACAGTATTTTAAGTGTAATAATTATCAAATCTTAAAGGGTTACATAACACTTTTATTCTAAAGTGTTATTAAAAAACAAGTACATCTTG
>JANQLN010000041.1 GCA_028280575.1 Clostridia bacterium | reverse complement strand
AATATGCCGGGTAGCCTTTTTCAAGGTTCTAGACACTTACATTTTCTTAATGATTGGACTGATAAATGTTTCATTATACGCTTAAATTTATACCTATTTTAAAAAATGGGGAAACTCAAAAAGCTGAAAAAAGCAAATTATTACTTTACTATCTTATCATTCCTATAGTCGTTCCAGACATTTTCAAACCAGTTATCTTCAACAGGAACCGGTCTTACATTGTTACATGATACTTTTACATCAAGTGTCCCTTTGCTGTTATCCAATTCCACTTCAAATGCCCTGTCTGAAAACGCCCCATCGTCAAGGCTGAATCTGAAATCCTCCGAAAGCCCTTCCATAGGAAGTCTTCCGTTTTCATCCCTTACAAGGTAAGATCCCCTGCTCCTGCCGCCTTTTTCGATATATTCCTTTATGGCATAAAGATAAACATACTGGCTTACCAGTATATCATAGGTCCTGAAAACATCAGGCAGTTCACTGGCTGAACCGATCTTCACGCTGTCTGTAAAAGTATTTATATCGCCCGCACATTCAGCTATCCCTTCAATACAGCCCTGCAATGTTCTTATGTGAGCCCCGTATCTGGACATTCTCTCCAGCGCCCTGTTCCTGATTTCAAATATATTGGATTCTTCTCCGGCTGATTGCATTACGTCCAGCGCAATATCAAGTTTATCCTCAAGCTGTTTTTTTGAAACTTCAATGAACCTGTCAATATTTTCAGGCTCCCTTTTATAATTATGTTTTATATACTGGGCTGCCCTGAATGAACCCACCTGGGTTGAATTCAGTGCGCTGCCTCCGGGCCTGTAAACCCCGAATGTACCGTTTACCTCTCCTACCGGAAAGAAATTCCTCAAATTGCTCTCCCACCATGAGTTTCCCATGAGGCCCCCGTTATTATGCTGGGCACATACTGCAATTTCAAGATACTCTTTATAAAGGTCAATACCATTGCCGGTATAAAGGTCAATGGCAGGCTGATTCATTTTTGCAAGCCTGTCGATGGGCTTTCCGAACAGTACTTTGGAATTCTTGAGATAGACATATGCTTCCCCACTTAAAATACTGAAATCAATTTCCCCATCCTTGCTCCCCCACGAGAGATTTTGCATGAAATCAAGATATACTCTCCTGCCCTTGTTTTGTATCTCATTAAACACCAGAATATCAATGATTGATGATCCGAAGCCGTCTACCTTCCTTGGGTCAAAAGGCCATTGATATCCCTTCAGGAATATGGCATCCAGCATTTTGCCCGGATTTTCAAAATATTCCTCCAAAAATTCCTTTTCATCATTGCCATCCTTATCGGTAGATACATACCTAGGCAAAACCTGCTGGTATGTACCGGACAGATTCCACCTGAATTTTATGGAAGCTATTCCATACTGGGATTCGGTGAGGTTTATACCTTTTGCTCCGGCTTCGAAAGCAATACCGGAAGCACCGGTCTGGCTTTCAGGATATACGGAAGTCTTGTACATGCCTGCAGGACCTCCGGCAGCATAAATAATATTTGTGCAGTTAAACAGGGTAAAGCCCATGTTTTTACCGTTCATCTCATCCATATTGACTGCAATAAGGCCTGTGGACCTTTTCCCTTCACTATCTCCGTCTGTCAGTATCCCAATAACCAGATATCCGTCAAATATCTTGATGCCTTTGTTTTTAACCTGCACCTCCAGCTTTTCCGTCATGAATTTTGAGGTGAGGGGTCCGGCCGACGTAGCACGGTTCCTGGGATCATGGTCGGTTTTATATCCAATGTATTCACCATATTTATTGTGGGGAAAAGGAACTCCTATATCAACCAGCTTGTAAAATGATTTGGCTGACAATGAAGCTTCTGCCAAAGCAATATCCCCGTGCATGCTGCCTCCGCTGAAAAGCGTATCAGCCATTTCCTTTACGGAATCCGGTGTGTCTCCCGAAACAGTAAGCTTATAGTATGTCTGCTTGTCGGAGCCCGTATTCCTTGAGGTCCCCATGTTTATACCTTCCGTAACAATTGCAATATCTGTCTGCCCCAGGTTGTAAAGGCTGTCCGCCGCATTTAAGCCTGCTGCGCCGGTGCCCACTATAACAGTATTGAGGCTGTATACATCAATGTCGTACCCTTTTATATTGACGGTACTTTTATCCATCTAAAATCATTCCCTTCATATATTTATTGAAAAGTACGAAAAACGTCCACTGCTTTTTTACAGTCTTCTCAAATGGAATCCCCCGTCCACGTTTATAACTTCTCCTGTGGAAAAATCAAGCTTACCCGAACAGAATACAGATACTGCATTTGCTATATCCTCAGGGTAGCCCCACCTTTTTACAGGAGTAATTCCTTCAGATATGAGCCTGTCGTATTTTCCCTTGACTGCTGTAGTCATATCGGTGAGGATTATCCCGGGCCTTATTTCATAAACATTTATACCGTATTCGGAAAGCCTGTCGGCAAACAATTTTGTTACCATGCTGATTCCCGCCTTTGAAATACAGTATTCGCCTCTTGCAGTTGAAGCAGTGTAAGCTGAAATTGAAGATATATTGATTATCCTGGGTTTTAAGCCCTTTTCAACTTCACCCGCCATGACATTTGCTACAAGCTGGGTCAGGAAAAAGGTTCCCTTAAGGTTGATACCCATCACAAAATCAAAGCTCTCCCCGGACATTTCAAGAATATCCTTCCTTTCCCTTGGTGCAACACCTGCATTGTTTACAAGCACATCTATCCGTCCAAACTCTTTTAAAATCATGTCCACAGTGTCCTGCCTGCTCTTTTCGGAGGTTATGTCTCCCCTGATGTACAAAACCCGGTTACCATGTTCCCTGATTTTTTCAATATTCTCGGCTGCAGATGCCTCGTCCATTACATCCATAACTGCAATTGCATAGCCTTCGCTTGCAAGCTTCATGGCAATTCCATGTCCTATGCCCCTGGCAGCTCCCGTTACAAGAGCAACTTTATTATCAATCATTTCATTTTCCTCCCTTTTCCCTATATATGGGTGCATAAACCTTGAAATCCTTGACAACACATCCTGTTACACTGCCGGCCCTCATCAAATCTGTACACTTGCCGCATGTGATACAGCATTTTTTAACATCAAGGCCCTTGCCATCCAGAATATCCCTCGCATAATCAGGGTAGGCAAATGCCATCCTTCCCATTCCTACCAACGATGCCTTGTTTTCCTTTATCACCCAGGCTCCTGTATCTGCAGATAACTGCCTGAGCCATGTAAACCCTGTAGCAACCACAATCATATCATCCCATTTCCTTCTTATTTCACCCGCTCCGGAAATAAGCCTTGAAATACCCTCCAGGGGATGCTCGGGAGGCAAATATTCTCCAGCATCATAAGGCCTGTTTACATGGGGATTGTAATATGGGGTGCCCATGGTTGCGTTTACAAGCCTGACTCCCTTTTGCCGGATTATTTCAATCAATTTGAGCGGCTCGGAGAAATCACACTTTCTATAATCCTCCTCATTAACACCCCAGCCATACGGTCTTGGAATTCCATCATACATGTTTAGCCTGGATGCTATTATGAATTTTTCATCAGCATATTTTCCGGCTTTATCTATTATATTAAGATAGAATCTGGTTCTTCCCTCGAAGCTTCCTCCGTAAATGCCCTCCCTGGTAAAGGCTCCCAACAGCTCCGATACAAGGTATCTATGGCAAGCCTTTATACCTACCCCGTCAAATCCGGCCTTTTTAGCCAATACGGCTGCCCTCTCATAATCATCTTCAAGAGCCATGAGCTCTTCGTCAGTGATTGCAGGATAGTCCTCATCAAGCTTCATTCTCTCATTTAAATAAGGATTATTAGCTGCTATAAGCGGTTTTGGCTTGTCAACCGGCCTCGAAAACCTGCCTGAGTGGGTAAGCTGCATAATTACTACAGGAGAAAAGTCATGTCCATATTCTTCTTTAGCCCACCTGTCAATATCCTCTCTTATTTCTTTAAAGCTTTCCCAATTATCCTCATGAATCCAAAGCTGCCTCGGATTGGCCCTGCCTTCAGGCACCACAGCAACCGCTTCAAACCAGATTAGCCCTGCTCCTCCCTTTGCAAAACGCTCATACCGCCTGGCTGTCAAAGGACCGGGTGCGCCATCGCTCTCTCCGTCACAGCCTTCCATTGGATGCACCGCCAGCCTGTTAGGTATGGTAAGGCCACCTGTGCATACTGCTGAATTATACACACTGAAATCATCACTGAGCCCTAATTCCAGCCCCAACCTGTCAATCTCTCTCTTCAAACCCCCACTTGATTCAAGTGAAAATCTCTCATGCATTTCAATCTGTCCTTTCCTACTTGCACAAAAGTTATATTTTTTTTACCGTATATGTTATAATATTTTTGGCATTATAATTTCTCAACCTTATATTAATACATTATAGGGCGAAAAAAATACAGGTTTTTGAGGGAAAATTATATTTTTTTGAGGGAAAGGAGAATTCAATGCAGATAGACATATTGTCCGGCATGGAGCCGTTGCATGTCATGTACAAGGAAAGCCTGGATACGTTTGCATCAGACATCCATTCCCACAACAGCCATGAAATCATTTTTGTTACGGACGGCCGGGCTGAAATTGATACGGGTTCAACAAAGGTCTACCATTTGAAGCCGGGTTCAATTGCTTTTTTCAGCAGCATGGAAACACACCAGGTAAATGCTGTTTCCTTTCCATACAAACGCTATATAATATCAATACATCACGATTACTTTCACAAAGCGGTGACAGAGCCCAGGCTGATTTCCATTTTCAAAAACAGGCCTTTTTCCTTCAGGCATATCATTCATCTGAAACCACCTCTTGAAAATGAGATCGCTGTGCTGCTTGAGGATATGCTTTTAGAATTTGATGAAAAGGATTTTTTTTATGAAAAGGTTTTATCGGATTGCCTTTTTAAATGCCTTGTATTGCTATACAGGAACTATCCTGGCAGCTTCCCCGCATTTTCAATGAATGAATCCTCCAGGATCATTTTTTCCATACAGAAATATATTGAGCAAAACTATGCCAGTACAATCCGTCTTGCAGACCTGTCAAAAAAGCATGGGATGAACATGCATTACCTGTCACGCAGATTCAAGGAGATTACAGGCTGCGGCTTCAAGGAATATATCCAGATGACAAGAATATCACATGCAAAAGACCTTTTGATTTACTCGGACAAGGATATATCTTCAATATCCATGGAATTGGGATTTAGCAGTACACCCCATTTTACCGCTTCATTCAAGCAAACAACGGGATATACCCCGTCAAACTACAGGAAAAGCTTTGGAAACTTTCTGTAACAAGCTTTTTACTGAATTTAATAATTAGATTATGCCTGCAGCCATATTGAGCAAATTCCAAACATTTTAATAGTAAAAAAAACCAGACCTGAATTGTCTGGGAGACATTCCCGTATATTTTTTGAACCTGTAACTGAAATATGGAATATTTTCAAAACCACACATGATTGCAACCTGGTAAACAGGCAGAACAGTGGAGGAAAGCATTCTTTTCGCCCTCTCCAGCTTCATATTGTTTATATAGCAGTTCAATGTCATGTTAAATGTCTGGGTAAAAATCTTATGTAAATGATTAGGTGAATAAGGTGTAATTGAAGCTATATCCCCAAGGCCTATTTTCCTGTCAAGGTTTTGCTTTATATAATCTGTAACCCTCTTTAGAACAAGATAATATGGGGACTGGGGTATGACTTTTTTCTTTACCTCTTCATAAATCATATTGAGAATCTGCAAAATACTTGACTTTATCATTAAAGCTTTAGTGTCTTCATTTGAAAGGGACAATTCATAAATATCCTTGAAAAGCTTATAATATCCGGTTGGAGCCTCACTTGAATGAACATGGGGTATGGTATTTATTACAGGATTATCAAAAAGGTTTTGAAAGGGCTGAACCTTCTCAAAGGAATAACAGCTGGAATCCTTGCCCGTATTTCCATCCATGTCGAAAATAATAAGATAACAGTTGTATGGCATGACACCTTGCACCAGCTGGCCCGGTTTCCTGAGGACAATATCTCCCTGCTTGATGGGAAACACCTTGTCATTGATAACCATGGCACCATCCGCCTCCGTATAATACTCCATTTCATAATCATAGACATATCTTGCCTGTGTACGGCTGCCTTTTGCGAGCTCCATCCCAACGGTAAAATATGCAGCCCTGAGCAAATTGGGAGAAATGCCGTCAGAAGAGATTTTCTTTATAACCGGTCCATTGTCCAAATCAAGCTCTCCTTTAAAACACATGATAAATACAGTTAATCTTTCATATAAATTATATCATAAAATATTGATACTTTTAATAACATATTATATTAATATTAAGCAGTTTGTAGGATATAATCTGATTAAATAATGAAAGTTTGTTAAGGAGGGTACTTATGACTGGCAGAGAGAGAATTTCAAATATTTTAAAAAGAAAACCGGCAGACAGGATCGGACTCTACGAACATTTCTGGTCCGATACACATCGCGAATGGTCAAAAGAAGGCCCTATCAATGAACATGAGAGTTTTGTAGAACATTTTGATCTGGATATTGAGTCATGCTGGTCTTTCAATATGGTGGCCGATCTGGATTTTGAGCCCGTAGTGGTTGAAGAAAATGAAGAAACAATACTGACAAGGGATGGAAATGGCGCACTGCTGAGAAGACATAAGCTTCATTCATCCACTCCGGAGCACGTGGACTTCAAAATAAAGGAAAGAAAAGACTGGGAAGAGCACATAAAGCCTTTATTGACTCCTGATCCGAAGAGAATTGATTTTGAAGGCTACAGGAATGCAAAAAAACGTGCACATGAAAGCAACCGTTTCTTTGTTTGGAGCGGTGTCAATGTCTTTGAGCTTATGCATCCTGTTTGCGGCCATGAATATATGCTAATGGGTATGGCACTTGATCCTGAATGGGTAAAGGATATGACCAGAACCTATTCAGAGCTTACAATAGCACTCCAGCAAATACTGTTTGAAAAGGAAGGCTGCCCGGATGGTATATGGTACTACGAAGATATGGGATTCAAGGAAAAACCGTTTATGTCCCCTTCCATGTATGAAGAAATCATAAAGCCCGCTCATACCGAAACTATTGAATATGCCCACAGCTTAAATCTTCCTGTCATAATGCACTCATGCGGATATGTTGAACCCTTGCTTCCCGGTATGGTTGAGGCAGGCATAGACTGTCTCCAGGTTATTGAAGTAAAAGCAGGCATGGACCTTCTCAAGATATACAGGCAGTATGGAGACAACCTTTCACTGATGGGCGGAATAGATGTCAGGGTCCTTTATACAAATGACAAAAAGAAAATAGATGCAGAGCTTGAAGCCAAAATCCCAATCGTAAAACAAAATAACGGCTTCACACTCCACAGTGACCATTCCATACCCAACACGGTGCATTATGATACTTACAGGTATTTTATTGAAAAAGGCCTGGAACTCGGAAAATATTGAATCAATGAAAAGAGTCGACGGAATTACCTGAGCGTTGACTCTTTTTATCTGAAATAAACTACTCCATGGCATCTCAAAATATCTTACCTTGCATTAACTTATATTGAAAGACCTTTTATTTAGAAGTATAATAATTAAAGTAGAAGGGATGTTTGTATGAGTAATCTGCACCGGATAATGTGGATAGATGACAGGATAAGATGCGGGACATACCCAAACTGTACCCGTATTTCAGCCTGGTTTGAGATTTCGAGAAGGCAGGCATCCAGGGATATCGAATACATGAAATACTCGCTGGGCGCGCCCATAGAGTATTCACATGTTAAAAACGGGTACTATTACACAGATGAAACTTTCATACTTCCGTATCACTATTTGACGAAAGATGAAAAAAATGCATTAAGTTATCTTGCAGCACGTTACAACAATATAACAGGCTCAGGCGCAAAGCAGCTGGCCAATCTTTTTTCCAGGATAACAAGAGAGGATAAATCCATATCCCATAATAAGCTAAATATCCCTTTAATACACTGCGGCTTAAAGACAGGCAGTATCCACGAAACATTGACTGCTGCTTCAAAAAACAAGCTTAAGGTAAAAATTGAGTATATCAATGCCTCCAATAAAAAAAGTACTAGGATCATTCATCCATATGTATTTTTTGATAAGAACCATACCCGTTATGTCATCTGCTTTTGTGAGCTTCGCAGTGGAATCCGGGTTTTTCGCATGGAGAGGTTTAAAAATGCCAGGCTCACAAATGAAGCTTTTGAGATATCACCTGAGTTTGATGCTGGGTATTACGACGGCACTTTCAATTATTCCATGAAGCCTTATAAGGCTTTAATTGAATTCGAAAAGCCCATTGACGAGGAAATTTTCAAATACTATATAAGAAAAATGCCGGATAATCTGTATGAAATTGATTTTTTCAAGTCAGGCATATTGCTGTCAAAGCTCTTTGATGCCAACATTCCATTCAGAATCCAATCACCTTCATGGCTAAAGGACAAGCTCAAAAGAAGGATTGAAAAAATCCTTGAGAAAAACATGTGATTTTTTTTGAGCTGGGACATTTTATGTCACACCCTGTTTGTTAAAATGATTTCAAATTAATTATGAGGAGTGATTTTCTATGGCAAGTAAAACTATCGATAATGTGAAAATTGGTATGACATGGACATCATATATGGGAAGTGTTCAAGGTGTGCTCGAATCAAGCGGTATGTGGAAGGGTGAAACATGGAAGCTAATGGGTATGACCGGGATAGCTTTTCATTTCATTGTCCATAAACAGATTTGCCCAAGCTCTGTTACCGTATATGAATGGCTCCAGAAGCATTACACAATGATGGACAGGATAGGAATATTCAGCGAAGCTTATCAAAATTACAATGACCCAAAGTTCAACACCTTTGAAATGTCCAGGGCGGAAGGGGTAAAAAGGATAAAGGAATCTATTGACAATGACAGGCCTGTTGTTGTATGGGCACCGACCGAGGTATTGGAATTTGGTATAATTAAGGGGTACAATGATGAAGATGGTATATTTCAGGTTGTAAGCTGTAATGATGAATCACCTGACCCACTGCTTTATTCGAATCTTGGCAAATCTGAGATTCCATTCCTTTTCTATCAGATTTTTAAAGATAAAACCGGTGTGGACAAAGAAAAAATATTCAGGGGCTCACTTGAGTATGGATTGGAGGAATGGCGAGAGCCAAACAGTACAGGACCGGACTACGCAAGCGGCAGGAATGCATATGAATACTTAGTAAATGCACTTAAGAACAAAGATTATGATCTATTTGGCCTTTCCTATATTCTATCAGTTTATAATGATTCGAAAAATTGCATCCTCCAATATCTTGGCTATGTATCAAATGAATCCGCAGAAATAGGAAATCTTGATGAAGCAATAGCATTATATTCACAGATAAGCAAAAAATATAACCGCATGGCTGAATTGGTTCCATTCAAAACTCCTGCCGATGAGTCAATTGATGATGAGAAAATTTATGAAATAACGAGCCTGGCACAAGAATGCTTAAGCCTCGAAGACAAGGCAATGGACGTTATAAGCAAATCCTTGTAAAGGCTCTTTAAAAGCTTCAAAATAAAGGTATGGCAAGTAATCCATAACAAGAAAACTCTTTACACGAAATTGATAAGAGCAAATTGCTTTTATCGGCCTTTCCTGGTTAAGGAGTTTTCATTATAAACAGGTTAAAAGCTTGCCTCCAGCTTCTCCAGCGGAATATACCCGGTATTCATGCTATCTGCCACCGCTTTATTTGTAATATGGCCTCTATAAGTATTGAGTCCTTTTCTCAGTGCGGCATTTGTTTTCATTGCTTTTTCAGGACCCTTACTGGCGATTTCCAACAAATAGGGAAGGGTTACTCCGGTCAGTGCATGGGTTGAGGTCCTGGGAACTGCACCAGGCATATTGGCCACCGAATAATGTATAACTCCATACTTTTCATAGCAGGGATTGTCATGGGTAGTAGCCCTGTCTATGGTCTCTATGGAACCGCCCTGGTCGATAGCCACATCGACTATTGCGGCACCTGGCTTCATGCTTTTGACCATATCCAAACTTACTGTTTTTGGAGCTGCTGCGCCGGCTACCAGCACAGCACCAATAAGTAAATCAGCTTTTTTAACCATTTCCGCTGCACTAAACGAGTTATATATAAGCGTTGAGACCCTCCCTGAAAATATGTCGTCCAGATGGGCCAGCCGGGCTTGATTTATATCCATTATGGTAACCCTTGCGCCGAGGCCGACAGCCATTTTAGCGGCATTGAGGCCCACAACTCCTCCTCCTATTATCAGTACCTCGGCAGGCGGTACTCCGGGAACTCCACCAAGTAAAATACCTTCTCCCCCGTTATATTTTTGCAGCATGAAAGCTCCCACCTGTACAGACATCCTGCCTGCCACTTCGCTCATTGGAGTAAGCAAAGGAAGTGAACCATCCTGTTTTTGTACGGTTTCATAAGCAATTGCCGTAACCTTCTTTTTTATAAGCGCATCCTTAAGGGGTACATTAGGCGCCAGGTGAATATATGTAAAAAGTGTTTGACCATCTTTAAAGAGTCCATATTCAGATTCCAACGGCTCTTTGACCTTTGTAATGATATCCGCATGATAATACACATCGGTATTATTATCAACAATTTGGGCACCGGCATCAGTATATTCAATATTTCCAATGCTGCTTCCCAAACCTGCATCCTTTTCTATCAGCACAGTGTGCCCATTTTTCACCAGCTCATATACTCCTGCCGGTGTAACAGCTACCCTGTTTTCATTGTTCTTTATTTCTTTTGGAACACCTATTTTCAAAGCTGACACCTCCTCAGTTTTTACCACTACCGGTTTCGTTTTCCGGTATAACCGAATAATTATTTTTAAGCGTTGATAATACAACTACTGTTCTGGTTTTCCTTATACCCTGAACACTCTTTATTTTATTCAGCAGCTTTTCTAAAGTTGCTGTGTTTTCTGTTATAATTTTTAAAGCATAGTCAAAATCACCAGCCAGATAATGGCACTCAAGTATTTCATCCCTATCTGCCACAAATTCCACAAAACTGTCGGTATACTTGGGTCTTTCAAGACTTATAAAAATTATCGCTGTTAAATCTTTTTTCAAATACGACTGATTGACTATTGCCGTGTACTGTTTTATTGCTCCGGTGCCTTCAAGCTTTTTCAGCCTTTCACTAACGGCAGGTATTGACAAATTTACTTCACTGCTTATTTCAGAAACAGTAATCCTTGCATTGTGCTGCAGCAGCTTAATAATTTTAACATCAATATTATCCATTATAATAATACCCTCGAAAAAATTTTTATTTATCAATTATATTATACAATATAAATTAAATTTGTTAAATATCTGTAGGAATATTGCTTATTTTTTTAATACATTTAATAATATTGCCTAAATAATAAAGGTTTATTTGTTAGAAATAAAAGATTTATCTTATTTTTTTAGCCAAAGTTTTCCTTAAGCCGTTTGTTTAAACCTTCTGGATATTTCTTCCATAAAATATCTCCAGCATTTCTTTTCTTAATCTTTGTTTAATCTTACGCCTTTCCCTGGGATTCAATTCACTTTTGCCTGTACCAAACAAATAATTTTCCAAATCGAATTCCTTTACAATCATTTTGGTGTGAAAAATATTCTCCTGGTATACGTTGACATCAATCATTTGATATTTTTCCCTGATTTTCCCCGGGATATAATTCTGTATTGAATTTATCCTGTGGTCCATAAAAAGCTTTTTACCGTCAACATCCCTTGTAAAGCCTCTTACCCTGTAGTCTATAGTAACTATATCAGAATCAAAACTGTGAATTAAATAGTTAAGTGCCTTAAGTGGTGAAATCTTTCCACAGGTAGATACATCAATATCAGCCCTAAAGGTGCTTATTCCTTCATCAGGATGACTCTCCGGGTAAGTGTGTACGGTAATATGGCTTTTATCCAGATGGGCAACAACGCTTTCCGGCAGGGGGCCCGGACTCTCTTTACCCATTGACGCACCATCCATATATACAGCTTCCTCTGATATAAGAATGGTCACACTGGCACCCTGGGGGTCATAATCCTGTTTGGCTATGTTCAGTACATTTGCTCCAATTATATCGGCAACATCCGAAAGTATTTTTGTGAGCCTGTCCGCATTGTACTGTTCATCAATATACTCAATATAACCTTTTCTATGCCCAGGTATTTTTGCGTAGCATATGTCATATATGTTAAAGCTTAGCGATTTGGTCAGGTTGTTAAATCCATAAAGTTTTAGCTTGTTTTTTATAGGTTTTACGTCCATTTCCAGCTCCTTATTTTTAAAAATACACATAATATATTACTACTTGTTTATCTAAAAATCAATGATTAAGAAGCTTTATTTTAACTTCAGATTTTTCCTGTAAAAATCATAGGACACCTTTTGCTTTCTTTATGAATATATGCAATTAGATTGAATCAATTTGAGCTTTTCCGATTCAATGCTATAATATAAGGGTATATAATATGTTTGAAAATAATATAAAAATCAGGGGGCAGTATGTTAAAATTTGTTTCATGGAATGTTAACGGAATCAGGGCTTGCCTTAAAAAAGGATTTATGGACTATTTTAATTGTGCGGATGCGGATATTTTTTGCATACAGGAAACAAAACTGCATGAAGGACAGGTTGAGCTTTTTTTAAAAGGTTATCGCCAATACTGGAATTACGCAGAAAAAAAAGGTTATTCCGGTACGGCAGTTTTCTCAAAATCAGAACCTGTCAATGTATATCTTGACGGTATGGGTATAGAAGAACACGGCAGGGAAGGAAGACTGTTAACGCTTGAATATGAAAATTTCTTTCTGGTTACGGTATACACTCCCAATTCCCAAAGAGGACTTACCAGACTTGAATATAGAATGAAATGGGAAAAGGATTTCAGGTATTATCTTGTGGAGCTGGACAAAAAAAAGCCTGTAGTTATATGCGGAGACTTAAATGTTGCTCATAAAAAAATCGATCTTAAAAATCCTTCATCCAATAGGAAAAACGCGGGGTTTACGGACGAGGAAAGAGAAAAGTTCGGAAAACTGCTTGAGTCAGGTTTTATTGATTCCTACAGGCATTTTTACCCCGATAGGGAAGGTGCATATACCTGGTGGTCATATTTTTCTAATGCCCGGGAAAGGAACGTGGGCTGGCGCATTGATTACTTCTGTGTATCACAATTACTAAGAGATAACATAAAAGACTCCCATATATATCCTGAAGTTATGGGATCAGACCATTGTCCAATAGGCTTGAGTATAGATATATGATACAGTTATTCCAGAAGTTTCTGATAAAGCATAACAGATAATAACTAACCATCACCTACAAGGCTTTTTTATACTGCTTTTACAGAGTGGAAGTAAAATTCTTCCTCCTCTCCGCAGGCAACCTCTAAGATATTTTCAGGCCCTTTACTGGTAATACTCAATATGAATTTTGCCCCAGCGGATTGTACTGCCTGTTTTGTGTATTCATTTTTTAATGCCTCCATTTTTCTTGTTTTGCCTGCTCCATTTTGCAATAGACTTGTTCCGTTTTTCTTTATTGCGCAAAAATCCAGCCTTATCATCTGAAAACTTTGCCTCGTGCCTGATCTGCAGGTAGCTGTCCCAACGCTCCTTTGAAAGCTCTCCGTTAGCAATTGCTTCTTTGATGGCACAACCCGGCTCACTTTTGTGCTTACAATCTGAAAACCTGCATTTTCCAAAGCAGCTCTCAACATCGGAAAACGCTTCACCCAATCCGGAGCTTACATCCCACATTCCAAGCTCGCGCATGCCGGGAGTATCTATAATCATAACTCCGGCCGGCAGCATAACAAGCTGGCGGTGAGTTGTTGTATGGCGGCCGCGGCTGTCATCCTCACGAATTTCATTTACTGCCATAATTTCTTCTCCGGCAAGTGCATTGACAAGACTTGATTTGCCTACACCTGAAGAACCCAAAAAAACTATGGTTTTTCCTGGCTTGAGATAATCTGCAAGATTATCGATACCATACCCGGTCTTTGCACTGACAGCATAAACACCCGCACCGGTTGCTATCTTTTCTGCAGCACTGACCTGTTCTGCGCAATCTTCTACCAAATCCGCTTTAGTAAGTATAACAACAGGAATTGCACCGCTCTGCCATGCAAGAGTTAAATATCTCTCTATTCGTTTAAGATTAAAATCGTAATTAAGCGATGCCATAATAAATACATAATCAAAATTTGCAGCCACAACCTGTTCCTTTACAGTTTTAACATATCCAACCGCATGGCCTGAAAAATCATTACGTGAAAACTTTGATTTGCGTTCTAATGTCTTTACAATCTGACTGTCACCACTACAATTATATTGAACCAGCACAAAATCTCCAGTTGTGGGAAAGCTTTCACAGCCTTCTCCATAATATATACTTGTTTTTAGCCTGCCATAAGTATGCCCGTATTCACAGATAAGCTCATACCGTTCTCTGTGCACTGCTGTAATGCGTGCAGGGATATCCCTTACCTTTTCAGGCATCATTTTTGAATTGAACCCGTAATCTATTAAATCTGCCATTTGAAACCTCCATTAATATTTGCTTTGAAAAATACATACAGTTTTTACATTCCAACTTTGAAACTGGCAGAAAAATACCGCAGTAAGCAGCCCTTTTAAGCTGTAAACTGCGGTTAGATATACAAAAAGGCACACCTATCCAATGTGCCCATAATAGTCTACAGTATTCACGAAAGGTTACTTTATACGGCATAGCAAAAATCAGGCATCCATAAAACGCCACAATACTTAAATAAATGATTTTTTTGCTCTGCCACTATTTAGTTTTAAAAACAAGCCACCTCATATTCAGCGATCATAAAACACAACTCCTTTCGTTTCTACAGTTATTAACATACATATGATACCATAATTCTATATACACTTTCAATATATTTGATATTTTTATTCAAGATAATGAAGGGCAAGAAGTGTATAGGTGGTCTCATGGTTATGGCTTTTTAACGTGGATAGTAGATATAAAATTAAAGAAGGGTGAAAATCTTTCATTTTCAGAGGTTTGGGACTACACGGACAATGAAGGCTTTAAGGTTCCACCCGGCAAATACACCATTACAGTGAAATTTCCTGCCAAGTTTGAAAAAAGGAAACTTATAAACCCTGATGAATTAACAGCAGTAAAAAATATTGAGGTTAATTATAAAGAATGATTATTGGTACAGATGTTACATTATCAGCAAAACCTAATTTGCTATTGGGTTTTGCATTTGAAGAATGTCCTCATCTGTATATTATCTTTTATATATTAAAAAAACAAAATAAATAAACCAGTGGAATTATGATTTGTTTTGCATTATAATCATTTTATATCATTATTAATTATACAAAATAATATTAGTATAAGGAGAGCTTATATGGATATTAATCTGGAATTATATAAGGTGTTTTATCATGTAGTCAGGTCGGGAAGTATCTCAAAAGCCTCACAGGAACTTTTTATTTCTCAGCCTGCTGTAAGTCAGTCCATACGGCAGCTGGAAACAAAGCTTGGAGGTCAGTTATTCATAAGAACTCCTAAGGGAATCACACTTACACCTGAAGGAGAGGTTCTCCATAAATACACAGAGCAGGGCTATAATATGATTCTCCTGGCAGAAAGCAAGTTTTTAGAAGCTATTAATCTTGATGCAGGAGAAATAAGAATAGGTGCAAGCGATATGACGCTAAAGTACTTTCTTCTGCCCTATCTTGAAGAATTCCACAAACGTTATCCAAAAGTACGGATAAAAGTAACAAACGGTCCCTCACCTGAAACTGTAGCCTGTCTTAAAAACGGATTTATTGATTTTGGAGTAGCCAGCTTACCACTCTCAGATGACAGTGCAGTAGATATTATCGAAGCTATGGAAATTCAGGATTGCTTTATTGCAAACTACAGATTCGGACATCTGGCATCAAAAAAGATTTCATTGGCAGAATTATCAGATTACCCTGTGATTATGCTTGAAAAAAATACAAGTACCAGAAGGTATATGAATCATTTTCTTTCTTCATATGGGGTGACTATTATCCCTGAGATAGAGCTCGCAACAAGTGACCTTCTTGTACAGTTTGCACGCCGGGGGTTGGGTATCTCCTGTGTTGTAAAAAATTTCGCAGAAAACGACCTGGAAAACGGCAGTCTTTTTGAGCTTGACCTGACAGAAAAAATCCCTCCCAGGCAGCTAGGGATAATAAAGCTTAAAAGCACTCCCCTATCCGCAGCTGCTGTAAGATTCATAGAACTGATAGATAGTAAAGCTATATAAATATAGGTTATGGCACATATAAAAACAAGCTATTTCATCTATGTACCCTTTTAGAGTTATTATATAGACGTAGCAAATAGATATCCGGAGGAGAACATGATGAGATATGATATGAGAATCTTCTGCGGCAGTTCTTCCGTAGATTTTGTCAATAAAATATGTACTTACCTTAATATCAAAAAAGGTGATTCTGACGTAATAACATTTTCCGAAGGCAACACCTTTGTCAGAATCAATGAGCCTATACGTGGCAAGGATATATACCTTGTTCAGTCCATAGGGCTTCAACCCAATGATGAGTTTGTTGAAATATTATTCTGGATGGATGCATTCAAAAGAGCAAGTGCAAAATCAGTTACAGCAATCATTCCATACTTCAGCTATGCAAAGGGGGATAAGAAAGACGAGCCTAGGGTTTCAATAAGGGCAAGGGTATGCACTGAATGCATAGAGCTTGCAGGAGCAGACAGGATTATTACCATGGATTTGCACAGCCCTCAAATACAAGGTTTCTTTAAAAAACCAGTAGACCATTTGCAGGCAATGCTTCTATTGTGTGAACAAATAAAGTTGCTGAATTTAGAGGATTATGTGATTGCATCTCCTGATGCCGGATATGCAAAACAGGCCCGCGAATACTCAAAATATTTGGGTGTACCTACTGTTATTGCTGACAAGGCAAGGTCTGACCATAATGAAAGCGCAAACATCCTGGATGTTATAGGTGATGTTGAAGGAAAAAATGTAGTTATTGCGGATGATTTCATTATCAGCGGCAGTACTCTCATTGATCTGTCATATAAGCTGAAAAAACTTGGGGCCCAGAAAATAATTGCATGTACTTCTCATATCCTGAGCAGCAAAAAAAGCATACAACAGCTTGACAGCAGCAAAATAAGCATGCTTATAACCACTGATTCCATATACAACCCAAACATTAATTTATCCCGTAAAATAAAAGTAATATCTGCTGCTCCACTTTTTGCAGAAGCTATACTTCGAATGCATAATAATATATCTATAAGCCCTTTATTTAAAGCCTTACCCAAAAAAGTAATACAGCTGTCAGAACAATATAATTATTGATTATATACCAGTTAATTAATATTAATTTTACTTATATCAACTTTGAAGATATAATGCAATTGTATCCATGTTGCGCAGCATTATACAAATATTTGCTATATTCTCAGGGAGGGTATCATATGATAAGAGCTATAGTAGGCGCCAACTGGGGCGACGAAGGAAAAGGTAAAATGACCGACATGCTTGCAGCTGAATCAGACTATGTGGTAAGGTTTCAGGGGGGCAGTAATGCAGGCCATACTATCATAAATAAATACGGTAAATTTGCACTTCATATACTTCCATCAGGAGTATTCCATAAACACACTGCCAATATCCTTGGCCCAGGAGTTGCCCTAAACATCAGAATTCTTATGGGTGAACTGAAAAATCTTAATGATAAAAATGTTCCTGAGCCAAAGCTGTATATTTCCGAGCGTGCTCAGGTTGTAACACCCTGGCATATTATGTTTGACAGGCTTGAAGAAGAACGGCTTGGCAACAGGAGCTTCGGATCAACAAAATCGGGAATTGCTCCCTTTTACTCAGACAAATACCATAAAACCGGAATACAGGTATGTGACCTCTATAGTCCGGAAATACTCAAAGAAAAAGTTTTCAGTATATGTGAAGTAAAGAATGTACTACTAAGGCATTTATATAAGGCTGAGGCCTTGAACCCAAATATAGTATATGTACCGGGTATGAAATTGATGGAACCGTTATTAAAAATTTCCCGGTCACAAGCATTCTTAGCCGTTTCAGACCTGTATATAAATTTTTACCCGGCTGGAAATGCGATATATCTGGCATAAGGTATTTTCATGATTTGCCTGAAGCAGCAAAAAACTATGTCCGCTTTATTGAAAATTCTATAGGCATACCTGTAAAATGGATATCTAATGGTCCCAAAAGAGAAGATATTATAAAAATTTAGCCGGAATATATTACTTTCTTAAAATACATTGTTTATAACATGAAACCGCTCCGGCAAAATTTCTCAAGATATTTACCGGAGCGGTTAATAATAGCCATCTGAATCCAAAATACTCACCTCCTGATTCTGATCTTTATAAACTTAAGCTTACCAGCCTGTATAACATCCCCATCGCATATATCAGCAATTTTGAAGGCATCAATTTTCTTACCGTTAACTTTAAGACCCCCTTGCGAGATTAGCCTTCTGGCTTCACTTTTACTTGAAGAAAACCCTGTCTGCACCATAAGCTTTACAACATCTAATCCATCTTCGGCGATAATACTTGGCGTAATTTCATATTCAGCAATATTTTCCGGCATTTGATGTTTCTGGAACACTGATTTAAAATGTTCTTCCGCCAAAGCTCCTGCTTCTACTCCATGGTATAAAACAGTTATTTCTCTTGCAAGTTTCATCTTTATATCCCGGGGATTTACATTTCCGGCATTCAACGTTTCATTTATACTCGCCAATTCATTGAGGTGAATATCCGTCACAAGCTCAAAGTACCTTATAATTAAGTTGTCAGGAATTGACATTACCTTTCCATAAATATCGTTTGGCTCATCATAAATTCCAATATAGTTCCCAAGACTTTTACTCATTTTTTCGATTCCATCAGTGCCTTCAAGTATTGGCATAAACATGGCAACCTGGCATTCCTGCCCGTAATCTTTTTGCAGGTTTCTCCCCATAAGTATATTAAATCTCTGCTCTGTACCTCCAAGCTCTACATCCGCCTTTAATTCTACAGAATCATAGCCCTGCATTAAAGGATAGAAAAACTCATGAACCCCTATGCTTTCATGTTCCTTAAACCTATTTTGAAAATCATCTCTTTCCAGCATTCTGGCTACTGTGTATTTTGAGGCAAGTCTAATTACATCAGTAAAGTTAAGCTTTGAAAGCCATTCACTATTAAATCTGACTTCGGTTTTTTCTTTGTTGAGAATTTTAAATATCTGTTTTTCATAAGTTTTAGCATTTTTCACAACTTCTTCACAAGTTAACTGTTTTCTCGTTTTTGATTTACCCGTTGGGTCTCCAATCATACCTGTGAAATCACCAATAATTATTACAGCCCTATGTCCTAAGTCTTGAAATTGTTTAATCTTTCTTAGCACAACAGTATGTCCGAGGTGAATATCCGGTGCTGTTGGGTCAAGCCCAAGTTTTACCGTGAGAGGTACACCTTTGTTCTGTGCTCTGGCCAGTTTCCCTCTCAGACCATCAAGGTTAATAATTTCATCTGCTCCTTTCGCAATAATTTTAATCTGTTCATCCACTGAAACCATATTAATGCTCCTTCTCTATTTCATTAAATAAAAAACTCCCGTCATCTGAATTACTCAGAGGACGAGAGTCATATTTTCCGTGGTACCACCTCAATTTATCAACACTTTACAGTGTTCACCTTATCAAGGACCAATGCTTTAAAAGCACACTATCCTTTAGCACTATAACGGGTGCAGGGCTCCGTCAGCAGCCTACTTGGCTTATCCTTTCGGTGTGATGCTCAAAGATGTATTCAGAATGATGCTTTCTGCCCCTCTCAGCTACCGGGAACTCTCTGTAGAAATCAAACAATCTTACTTCTTCTCATCAACGCTTTAAAATATTCAATTTTACTTATTATATACTTTGTACAAATTGCCTGTCAATTACTTTTATTAAAAACTTGGAAACTATTTTATACTACTGCTTTTCACGTGAAGTAATTCTAATAGAATAACGGACATAACTCAGGCTTTATATACCTTTTGCAATTTTTGCATCTTAAGCAACATCTTGGCTTTTCCCTTTCAAAAGCTTTGTTTGCCCAATTAGGATCAGTCAATAAATCTTTCCCTATCGCTCAGAGTGTTGCCAATTTAAATAAAAATCTTCATTGACAGTCTTTGGAACTAATCATATAATAAAATTGAGGAGGCATACTGAAAACTAAATTTGATATGAAAGGAGTGGTTTTAATGTCCGTAAAAAAGGTTGAGGTGGTTTTAAACAACTGAATACAGGCAATAGGTACACAAAAAATTCTTTGAAACTGGTTTTGTTTGTGTTGCCTATGCAGCTTCTTTCGAGCAACCAGGTGGCATGGGTGAGTAGCCGGCAAATCCGGCAATCAGCCTTTAATATAGTATTGAGCAAATTATGGCACGCAATGGTAGCGTGTTTTTTTATTGCTTTTTAAAACTCCTGCAGGTGGTCTCAATCTGCAGGATTTTTATGTCTTAAGGAGAGTGATGATTATGAAAAAAAATAAAAGTTCTTATGATTATATCAAGCAAATCCGTAACAGCTGGGTAATAAACCCCCGTACCAGGGTTAAGGAAAATGATATGAGGAATAAAAAGAAACGAAGGCAAGAAGAGAAGAAAATGATAAAGGATAGTTTTGAGCAATGAGAATTAAAGACTATACATGCAAGGAATATTTTAAATGGAGAGTTCTTAGGAATGGGAATAATAGCAAATGACAGATATGATTTTTTAGACAAAAACGGGCAAACAACAAAGAGGGCTGTCTCTAAGCAGTAACTCGGGGATAGCCCTATTTAAACGCGGAATGCTCTATATTAAATAGATTTGCGGTAAAAGGAAGGTGGCACGCCTTCTATTGCCTTGAATGCCCTGCTGAATGAGTGGATACTATTATATCCAAATTCTTGAGCAATTTGGGTTAAAGTTAAACCACTAAATTGAACCATCTCTTTAGCTTTTTTGATCCTTGTCAGCTGATGGTACCTGATAGGACTTATTTTGAAGGCATTTTTAAATAACCGTAAGAGATAATACTTGCTCAGATGGCTATGTTCTACCAGTTCATCCAGGTAGACATCACGATTTATATGCTGGTCAAGATAATCTTTTATCTGTGTTAAAAGTGTCATATTGGACAAAATTATTTGATGGTTTTTCCAATAATCTTCTCGGAGCAAATGGGTTAACATCTGAATAAACATTCCTTTTATATGAGTTCTATAAAAGGGGGCTTTGGATTCATGTTCTCTTATGATATCAAATAACATATTTTCAAAAGCCAGAGGATTCTGGATATGGATATGGTTGGGCAGCGGTAACCCGTCTTCCAGATTTGCCTCCCTGTTAAAGCTATTTCGCGATGAGAGGTTGGAAGGCTTAAAAGGCAGATTTAAATCACAGCTATCTTCACGGTAACAGAGGTCAAAGTGAAGATGGGGCTGGTGAAAAGGTAAGTCACCAATGATTGTGATAGAATGAGACTGCATAGGCTTAAACAGGAAAACATCTCCAGCACTTCCATAATAACTTTTGTTTTCAACAGTAACTAATATTTTGCCTCCTTTTACATAAAGGAGCTCATAATCATATATTATCCTTTCAACTAATCTCCATGGCGGTTTAATAATACTGTCCATTGCTATACGGATGTAAGGTGATATTTTGTTAAAATCCAAGTTATTACCCCTCTCTATATACTTCCCTATTATTTTAGTACACAGGAGTGAATAAAGCAACATCTGTTAAATAAGTACTAATCTATGCTAAATAAATCCTTAAGATTATCGTATAAACTAGTGTTATGACACCAGCAAAATCTTTAAACATTTGAAAACAATAACTGTATAAATGAATGGGAGTGATAAATAATGTCAAGTTTATTTAACGGATTGGGAATGCATCTGGGAAATCTGGCGCGTATTTCAAAAGCGAAGTCCAGGTCCATATCTGCGGAAAATCCCACTGGAGAAAAAGGCAGGGGAGCACTTGCCAAACCTGAACAGGATAGTCCCGCAAGAGAATTGGGTGAAGGCTGGAAATGCAGGCCTTGCGTATCTATAAAGGCTGGGGATGTCTATACTCTTGCTGAAATTAAAGGTCCAGGAGCAATCCAGAGTATGTGGTTTGCCGGGTATGTTGGTAGGGACTTTATATTGCGGATTTACTGGGATGGGCAGGAGCAGCCTTCAGTGGAGTGTCCTCTGGCCGATTTTTTTGCTTTACCATGGGTATCAAATGGTATGACTGGCACTAAAGGACCATTCTCACATGTCAATTCACTTCCTGTAGCGGTAAATCCTAACCGGGGATTAAACTGCTTTTGGGAAATGCCGTTCAAGAAGAGCTGCACAATTACCATTGAAAATCTTCATCCTACAGAAACCTGGCCTTGCTTTCACCAGATAAACTATACAATTACAGATGTACCGGACGACCTGGCATATTTCCATGCTCAATTCAGGCGTATAAATACGCTTCCCTATGGACAGGTTTATAAAATACTTGATGGCGTACAAGGTCAAGGCCATTATGTAGGTACATCCATGGGATGGGGTATAAACAATAGCGGCTGGTGGGGAGAAGGCGAAATAAAATTTTATATTGATGGAGACAGTGACTATCCGACTATCTGTGGTACGGGAACAGAAGACTATTTTGGAGGCGCTTATAACTGGGATGTTGACGGGCAGTACAGGACCTATTCAACTCCTTTTATGGGAATGCACCAGGTACTTAAGCCAGATGGCACTTATCTTTCGCAGCACCGCCATGCAATGTACAGATGGCACATTATGGACCCAATAAGGTTTGAACAGGATTTGGCTGTAACCATACAGGCCCTTGGCTGGAGAAGTGAGGGGCGCTTTTACCCGGGACAGCATGATATCTGTTCAGTGGCATACTGGTACCAAATGCTTCCCGCAGCGCCATTTCCATCTTTTATGGACAGGAATGGACTGGAGATTGTCTAGGTGCATGTTGATTATATTGTTGATTGCAGGCAGGATTATATGTGGCTAGTACCTTGCGTCATTTAAAATATTGGATTTGCGGCGAGGATGATTTTTGCAAGACGAGGCGGAGGATTGAGGAATACTTTCCGTATTCCGATTGA